>CAYNFB010000107.1:0-3856 GCA_964396355.1 uncultured Leptospirales bacterium
TTCATAAGTTTTTGATAGGAGGACGAGTTCCTGTCGGCATCCATGCTGAGTATCGCATTTATTCTATAGAAACCCTCCGGAGTTCTGTTATCTCCCTCATAGAGCTTGGCCTTCCTGTCGAGATTAAGCCCGTATCCGATGAGATAGGATGCTGCGGCTTTCCTGTTTCTGTCATATACGGTAAGCTTAAATTTACTCTTCTCGACTACAATAACAAACTTACCTCTGAAGGAGTTAAAAGCTCTGTCAATATCACCATTGTTCTCATTCTTGCAGGAAAATAAAACCAGCACAGCAGCAATAATTAGTATAGAAATAAAAACCTTTTTCATATTCTATCTTTTTTTCTCCTGAGGTTTTGCAGTACTGCCGCCAAGCTCCCTTATTATAAGCCCGGTTACATCAAAACTCCGTCTTGCATAAATAACTGCATCCCCCCTGTTCAGTACAAAGTCGGCGTTCTCTCTCCGGGCAACTGATTTTACAGCCTCATCTATCTCCCCGTAGAGTTTTTGTTTGAGTTTTTTCTCTCTTGCCTTTATATGCTTCAGCTCCTCAAGGAACTGTTTCTCTTCAGGGCTGTTTTCTATTCTGCCGCCGGTTTTTTTCATCCTGGCCATGAGAGAATCCCTGTCTTTCTTCAGCTTCAGAGCATCAGGATCGGTATTAAATGCATGCTGATAGACTGCAGAAAGATTCATATATTTAATAACAGGTCCGTCACTTCTCCCGGATCGTCCAGGGGGAGAGCATGAAGACGTGAGAATAACTGCGGCTGCGGCAAGATATAATCCGGCGCGGCCCATCAGTAACGGATATCTCCGATTGAAAACTGAAAGTTATATCCGCTTATTGTCTCGAAACCGTCATCGTATATCATCTTCTTGCCGAACCAGAACCGGAGCGGCATCATTGGAATCTGTATTTTTATACCCACACCGTATGAATAGATAAAGTATGAGGCAAGATCACCGTCAAAGATGTCATTGATTCTTCTAAGATCACCGCTCGCAAGATCATCATCAACGTATTCCTTATAGGTATCGCTCAGCTGCTCCTCCCAGTATTTGTCAGACCAGAGAGAACCGGCATCGAAGAAGAAGACTACCCACAGCATCGTCGGATGAACAGGCACCCGGTATTCGGCCCCGTAGAGAATTCTATGATACATATCCACGTATCTCCAGGAGTCGGGAAGGCTGGAATCAGAATAGTCCCATCCCCTGACAGTTTCTGGCCCGCCGATTTCCAGACGGTCCTCATCCTCCAGCCAGTCATTATCCTCCTAGGGCTTATTTTTTTCAAGCCAGGACTTGCCGAAGGGCGGACAGATAAAATCTCCGCTTGCCCTGAACTCCAGCACCGTAGGATGGCTCTTCAGGAAAGGAAGATGAAATGGTGAATAATAGGCGGAAAATTCCGGTGAATACTGAATATAGTGATCATCCCCCCTGAGTATAGGCCCGCCGGTAAAAGACACAGACATTCCTGTTTTTATTCCACTTGTGGGATTGAGATAATTATTCTTGCTATCTCTAAACATATAGAGTTTTACCGTATGCTTAAGCTGCGTTCCGTCTTCCACATTCTCAAACACGCTGTCGGGACTGTTTCCCGAGGCATCCATATAGGTCTTGAATGTCTGAATCCAGGTTGCTCCGGTAACCCAGTAATACCAGAAACGGCGGCTCAACCCGAGAGAGTAACCCACGGCCTGCTTCTTATATGTTGCATCTTCATCAGAAGTGGGAAAAATGGAGCTGGTATCATATTGATACTTATAATAAAAAATAGAACTGTTGAAACCGATAGGATGATCAAGGAGCCATCTTTCGCTAAAGCTCAATGTGACAGATGATTTTTCAGGGCCGTACTCAAATTTGATCCCCACAGTCTGGCCGTTTCCAAAGAGATTGTTCTCTTTCACATCAGCAAAGATAGAAAATCCCGATGATGATCCGTAACCGCCGCCGAGTGAAATCGTACCCGTAGGCTGCTCCTCCACATCTATGACTAGATTCATGTATCCGTCCCTGCTTCCCGGCCTGACGTCAAAATCGACCTGTTTAAAATAGCCGAGATTGAAAACTTTTTCTCTGGACATCTGCATCTTAGTTGAATTGAAGAGTTGCCCCTCCTTTATAGAGAGTTCTCTGCGGATAACCTTTTCTTTAGTCTTCTGATTACCTTTTATTATTATCTGCTCAATATATGCTTTCTTACCTTCTGTTATCTGGAAATCAATCTTAACAAATTTTCTTTTTTCCTTCTTCCCGTCCACAACAACTTCACGTTCAGTTACAGTTCTCCGGGGAATAACTCTTGCAAAAATATAGCCTTTGGAGGCATAGAGGAAACTGATTGACTGCCGGTCATTGAGAAATTTGGTATTGTCAAAAATCTCGCCCTTCTTCCTCAAACTGAAGGATGCCTCGAGTCTTTTAATTTCTCTATCCTTAAGGACCTCACTCTTCCCATTCCTGAAATTAAGTGTATACTTATCATCAAAATAATATCTGTCGCCTTCGCTGAGCTTCAGGATCAAAAAAATTCCCCGATCATCCTGCTTAACAGGATCGACCCACTCATACTTGACCTGTTCATCTACTATCTGCGCATCAAGATAACCTTCCTGCTGATAGTAGCCTACGATTTTACGCTTGTCTTCATTATATACGTCACGTTTGAATGAACCATCGTTGAAGATACTATCCTCCTTGGTTTCCATCAAATCGACGATTGTTTCTGAATAAATTTTATTTGCACCGAGAATAGAAATTTTACGGACCTTAATTTCTTCTCCCTCATCAATTATTACAACGACCTTGACTGTATTCTTATCTTCACCGTCCTCTATTTTATACCGGACGTATGCGCTAAAGTAGCCCTGTGAATGATATTTTTCGACCAGAGCCTTTATACTTTTATCAAGCAGGTCCTTCCGGTAAGTCGCGCCTTCCTTGAGCTGCATCATTTCAAGAAGTTCTGTCTCAAGAAGCTCTTCATAACCTTTAAATATTATTTTTTCAACAACGGCTCTTTCCTCGATAATAAATCTCAGTTTGACTCCCTTGCCGTACTCATCAATCTCCACCTGAACATTTTTAAATTTTCCCATTGCGAAAATTTTCTTTATGTCTTCGCGTATCTCCGATGATTTCAGAGGATACCCCACAGTGGTTATCATTATTTCTTCGACATCCTCTTTATCTACATTACTCAATCCGGAGAATTCGATTTTATTAACAGTTTTATTTTCATATTTCGACGGCTGAGACGAAAGGGCCTGATATGCTGCAGTTAAAAAAATAATTACAGGCAATATGACTAATATTCTTTTCATGACTCTTTTTTTAAACATTATATTTCTATATCCTGATTTTTTTCAGCACCGAATAAGCAGTGAGTATACCACAATCTCTTTATATATAGCGTGCAGGGATGTCAAGAAAAATGACTTCATTTTTTTTAAACTGCTGCAGCCTTTACTTAATGGTTGAAATTGAAAACTTCGGAATACCCGCCTGATTCAACTTATCTATTACTGTTACAATTGCTTCATAGTTAGAATTTCTATCGCCTCTGATCAGAACCGTTTTCTCACCCAGTTTCTGTTTACGCTTTTTAAATTCAGGAAGAAGATCCTTCTTCTCAAACTTCACATCATTTAGAAAGAATTCATTCTTTGCATTTACCGATATTATAAGATTTCCCGACTTGTAGCTGCCTGTCTGCACCGCTTTTGGAAGATGTACGGTTATAGAGGACTCGCTGCCCATGCTTGACGTTACCATAAAAAATGCAACGAGAAGAAAAACCAGATCTATCAGAGATGTAATATCAATCAGCGCCCGGT
>CAYNFB010000107.1:3866-10538 GCA_964396355.1 uncultured Leptospirales bacterium
AAATCCCCTCGTGATTCGAATTCCCATAACCGGAGACTTCTACTCCTCGTCCTTTTTCTGTTCCAGTTCCAGAAAACCGCCGGCAATGGTTTCCACATCACGAACATATCTCTCTATCATTGAAACCATGTAATTATAAAAAATAACAGCAGGTATTGCAACAAAGAGACCCAGCGCTGTTGTTATAAGAGCCTCTGTTATGCCTCCTGCAAGCTGAGCCTGCACAGATGAACCAAACTGGGATAGAGCACTAAAAGACTTCATCATACCGGTTACTGTACCAAGTAACCCGAGCATAGGAGCAACAGTAGCAATAGTAGATATTGTTCCGCCGTATTTTTCTATATGCCGGACTGTCTCTTCTGAATAATTTCTGATCATCACATCCTGATCGGAAGCAGCCCTCTTATCCATTACCTTCAAAATAAGATCAACAAGTGGACCGTCAAGTCCTTCACACATCTTTCTGGCATCATCTGCCCGATTACTTCTGAGTGCCGGCATTATCCGATCCAGAAGCCCGGAATAATCCAGATCTATGCGTTTATAAAAGAGAACGCGTTCGATCATAACGGCAACTGCAATAACTGAGCAGAGAAAAATAGGCAGAATCATAACCCATAAGGGTATTGAATCAAAAATTGAGATAAAGAGAGCTCCGTCCATTTCTTATTCCTTGATTAAATCATTACTCTGATCCCTGCAAAAAAGTGGACTCCAGGTTCAGGATAGCCTTCCGTGAGGCTGTATTCCCTGTCATATATATTGTTTATCCGGGAATAAAGATAAAAAGTATCATCGACTCTGATATTAAGGTCAAGGTTTCCCAGAATAACCCCATCGAGTTTACTATCACTATAGGGATCTGTGTAGACCTCGCTGTTGAAAGAATTATTCCAGTCTATGCTGAGAACCGGGCCGGCATAAGAAAAATTTGCCGAAAAAATTGCTTCAGGCCTGTACGTTATATTTATATCAGCATCCTCATCGGATAAAAAATATTTATAATATTCATATACAAGCTCAACACCAATTTTACGACCAAATAAATGAATCTTTGTTACAAATTCCGCCTTACTTCCAATAAATCTTGCGGCTACCGCTTCTGCTGCTATAATATCCTCTGAAGTAGAGTAGTAATTATAAAGATTATCATTATTTTCAAGCATGCTCCTTACCCTGAAACTCACTGTCCGGAGAAGGGAACTGCCGTCATCGTCACGGCCGGGATTAAATTCCACCTCAGCTTTGACTTCGCTATGATTTATTGTAGAAGGCGGCAAATCGAAGGGGAGATCTATGAACTTCTGAGAATAGACGTATTCATCAGGCTTATAGGGAACCTGCTTATAATCATGAAGAAGTTCCAGAGAAAGGTACTTGAGCCCCACGGTCGAAATATTGCCCTTGAAATAAAGATAGTCCGAGCCGTCTTTATTCCACGTTACAGAGGGGGAGATTGTGAGCATTATAAATTCGGTTATTTTAAAACTTCCATAGAACTCATTTAAAGAATAGACATCCTTTTCATATTCATCAGGATATTTATACGAGCCTCCCTCAAGCCTGAATCCGACCTTGTTTGAGGCAGACCAGACGTAGTCCATGGAAATTATACCATTTTGAGAATAAAATGTTTCCTCTTCTTCATTCTGAGTGCCAGCATCCTTCAGTCTGTGATCGAATCTGCCGAAGTTGAAATCAAAACTCCATCGTGCCGGAGCAGGTTTATATTCATTTTTTATTCGTAAGAGTATCTTATCCTTCTTCTCTTCTGAATAGACGGAGTTATCAAACATACTATATGAGCTGTTTGCAATTTCAAACTCCGGTATCATCTTCCATAAATCAGAGAATGTCAGTTCTCCTGTAAAACCGGTTTCATTTTTAAAAAAACCTGAATTACTGTAATCCTCAAAATCATTATTATATATCATGTCAGAGTTAAGCTGATAAGCAAAATCTTTTAATCCCTGAGTCATGGATACGGAAAAGGAGGAATCACCGTTAAGTCCGGCCAGCATTCTGCCGTCAAAATTTATATTACTGGATCTAGCCTCTCCCTCCCCCGCCTTCAGAGAATCAGAGTCAACTGGCTCCTGAGCAAGAAGAGAGACGGGTAAAAGCCAGAGAATCATAAGAAAAAAAATTTTTTTATATAATTTTTTCAAAGTTAACCCTGCCCCTATTGATAAACAAACGGAGCCGTGTCAGCCAGCTCCGTCATAATTTCTTCATATTTACTGCATGCATTTTATTTCAAAAGCATATTTTTTAATACTTACTTGAGCGACTCATACTTATCAGTAAGTTCCCACATAAAGCCTTCATTCTCACGTCCAAAATGGCCGTAGGCAGCAGTTGCTCTGAACTGCGGTCTCTTAAGATCAAGAGTTTCTATAATTCCCTGGGGCTTCATATTAAAAACTTCTCTGACTTTGGACACGATTTCAGATTCGGGAGCCTGACCTGTTCCGAAAGTATCAATCATTACAGAAACCGGATCTGCAACGCCAATAGCATAGGCAAGCTGCACTTCACACTTATATGCAAGACCTGCAGCTACAACATTTTTAGCAATATATCTTCCCATATATGCGGCAGATCTATCAACCTTGGAAGGATCCTTTCCTGAAAATGCTCCTCCACCGTGTCTTCCCATACCGCCGTATGTGTCTACAATTATCTTTCTTCCCGTCAGGCCGGTGTCGCCGTGAGGCCCGCCTATTACAAATCTTCCTGTAGGGTTGATAAAGATTTTTGTTTCATCATCAATCATATCGGGTGCTATTATCTTCTTTATTACAGAATCTATTACCGACTCCCTTAAGAGTTCATTGGATACATCGGGACTATGCTGGGTTGATATTACGATTGTATCGTATTTCTTAGGTTTTCCGTCTTCATATCTTACAGTTACCTGAGACTTTGAATCAGGCCTGAGAAAGTTCAGCTCGCCGCTTTTTCTCACATCTGCAAGCTTTTTCACCAGCTTATGTGCTGTAAGTATGGGCAGAGGCATGAGTTCTTCAGTCTCAGCAACAGCAAAACCGAACATCATTCCCTGATCACCGGCTCCCTGCTCCTTGAACAGCCCCTTCCCTTCAGTAACTCCCTGTGAGATATCCTGTGACTGCGAGTGAACGTAAATCTGCACCTCACAGTTTTTGCAGTCAAATCCCGCATCGGGATCATTATATCCTATCTCCTCGACGACCTTCCTTGCAATAGTCTCATAATCTACAGATACTCCGGAAGTTATCTCACCGGATAAAATTATTCTGTTAGTTGTGACCAGAGTTTCAAGCGCAACACGCGAATTCTTATCGCCCTGCAGGTGAGCATCCAGTATGGCATCTGAAATCTGATCGGCCACTTTATCGGGATGCCCCTCCGATACCGATTCGGATGTAAATATATAATCTTTCTGTGACATAGTAATCTCCTGATAATTTCAATTGCTATTTATTCTCTGCATTCCCGCACGCAGGATGCAGATGGGGTACATCCTACTTATCGGTTCCCTTATCTGTGTCCTTTTTTTCAGGACTCTTTTCAATCATCCCGGAATCGGCCCCTTCAACCTTAAGAACCTTGTCCTGAAGGGATGAGGACTTCTTCGATTCAAGGACAGCAAGGCCCAGAGAACCAACCATAAAGAAAACAACCATTCCGGTAGTAATTTTAGTAATTATATCCGCAGTGGAAGAGCCGAAAGTAGACTGACCTGCTCCGCCCAGTATTCCCATGCCGGCGCTCTTATCAGATTGAAGAAGTATGACGATTATAAGAAAGACGCAGAGAATCACGAAAATTACAGTTAAAACTGATATCAATACGCTCATTTTTTCCTCTTAATAATAGTAGATGTATAACAAAAATTTTTACATACTTACGTCCAGAATTACCATCATTGTAAATGATGTCAAGAAGTGTATTAAAAACTTTACAGAAAGCACTGTTTTGGCGTTATAAAAGCGTAAATCAGGCGTTTATTATGGCCAAAAAACCCTCAGCCTCAAGGCTTGCACCGCCAACGAGTACACCATCAATATTTTCCTTCACATAGAGGCCTGATATATTACCGGCTTTAACAGATCCGCCATATAGAACAGGTACCACATCTCCTGCATCCTGACCGAAGAGACCGGCTATTACGCCCCGTATGAGAAGATGAGCCTCATCTGCCATTTCAGGAGTAGCAACCTTTCCTGTCCCGATTGCCCAGACCGGCTCATATGCGATTACAACACGCCTCATCTGATCCCTGTCAATGCCGGAAAGCGCAGCCTCGAGCTGGCGTTTCAGAACTGTCCCGGTCTCATCATTTTCACGCTCTTCCAACAGCTCCCCCACACAGAGAAGAGGTTCGAGCCCCTGTTCCAGTGCAGCCGCGACCTTCTTTCCTGTATCTGAATCACTTTCTCCGAATATATGTCTTCTCTCGGAATGCCCCACGAGGATAAAGCGGCATCCGCAATCTTCAACCATTGCTGGAGATATCTCTCCTGTAAATGCCCCGTGATCCTCGAAATACATATTCTGAGCACCTGCAGCAATAGGGGTTTCCCCGCAGAGGGAGGAAATCTCCCTCAGATAGGGTGCAGGAGGGAAAAGAATGTACTCCCTTCCCTCATTGTATTTTAATCCTTCAGCAAGAGCCCTCACAAGCTCAAAGGCCTCACCTGAAGTCTTATGCATCTTCCAGTTTCCGGCAAAAATCTGTCTTCTGCCCTTTTTTCCTACGGTCTGATTCTGCATATCTACTTAGCCACATGCAGAGCAAGATCGAGACATCTGAGAGAGTAAGCCCATTCATTATCATACCAGCTGAGAACCTTAACCAGATTTCCGCCGCTTACCTTTGTCAGACCCGAATCAAATATTGAAGAATGATCATTGCCCGTAAAATCAACAGAGACAAGTTCCTCTTCACAATACTGGAGTATACCCTTGAGTTCGCCCTCTGCAGCATCCTTCATGGCCGCGTTGACCTCGTCAACGGTAACATCTTTTTTAACCTGACAGACCAGATCGACAATGGAAACATCGGGAGTAGGTACTCTAACCGCTCCGCCGTCGAGCTTTCCCTTAAGATCAGGAATAACCAGTGCAACGGCCTTTGCCGCGCCTGTAGTTGTCGGCACCATTGACAGAGCTGCTGCCCGGGACCTTCTTAAATCCTTATGAGGAGCATCAAGGATTTTCTGATCACCGGTATATGAATGCACAGTGGTCATGAGACCCTTTTCAATTCCGAATTTATCGTTGAGTATTTTTGCCACCGGAGCCAGACAGTTGGTAGTGCATGAGGCATTGGATATAATTCGGTGCTTTGAAGAATCATACATTTTCTCATTCACGCCCATTACAATGGTTATATCCTCATCCTTGGCAGGAGCTGAAATTATAACCCTTCCGGCACCGGCATCAAGATGAGCTGAAGCCGTCTTTTTGTCTCTGAACATTCCTGTTGCCTCAATGACAACATCGATTCCTTCACTCTTCCATGGAAGCTTTGAAGGGTCCTTTTCTGAATGTACAATTATTCTCTTTCCGTTTATTGTGACGGATTTATCATCAGATGAGACATCTCCGCTGAATATTCCAAAAACTGAATCATACTTGAAAAGATGGGCCAGAGTGCCGGGATCAGTCAGATCATTAATACTTACTACTTCCACATCCCCGTATTTTTCAGGGTTAAGAAACACTCCCCTTACAACATTTCGTCCAATTCGACCGAAACCGTTCACCGCTATTTTAACACTCATACTTTCCTCCATTTATAAAAATATAATATATCTAACTTAGTTTAAAAATCTGGCTTAATCTAATTTAAAGATCAGAAAGACTATCCGGAGTATACCTTCCCGGTATTTCCGCCCTTTTTGCCTTTAAAAACATTATTCTCTCCGGGAAACTGCCCCTCCTTCACCTCTTTGTCATACTCATTCAGTGCGCCCCGTATAACATTGGAAAGATCTGCATATTTCTTAAGAAATTTAGGAGTAAAACTCTCATTCATTCCCAGAAGATCATTTATAACCAGAACCTGGCCGTCGCAGTACCTGCCTGCTCCGATCCCGATAGTGGGTATTGAAATTGCCTCACTGATTTCACGTGCAAGATCCTCAGGCACCATTTCAAGTACGAGTGAGAATGCACCGGCCTCCTCGAGAAGTTTCGCATCCTTTATCATTGCAGCACGCTGATCCTCCTCCCTGCCCTGAACAGAATAGCCGCCCAGCTTATGAACCGACTGGGGAGTGAGTCCAAGATGAGCCATTACAGGGATGGACGCCTTAACCAGTGCCTTTACAACATCGGTAAAATCCTCGCCTCCCTCAAGTTTTACAGCACTGCAGCCGGTTTCTTTCATTACACGGCCTGCATTTCTCAAAGAATCTTCGATTGAAACATGATAACTCATAAAGGGAAGATCACATACGATAAATTTGGAAGGAGCACCTCTGTGGACAAGCTCAGCATGATAGATCATCTGATCCACTGTTACAGGAATAGTATTTTCATATCCGGCCACAACATTACCAAGAGAATCTCCCACCAGAATAAGATCAACATCAGTCTGATCAACAAGCCTTGCAAAGGCATAATCATAGCACGTTACCATGGAAACCGGAGTCTTCTCCGTCTTCGCCTTCTTGAAAT
>CAYNFB010000108.1:0-10493 GCA_964396355.1 uncultured Leptospirales bacterium
ATGATGAGCAACGCCGGGCTAAGCTTGGCAGAGACAAGCTTAGTTCTTAGACTCTTTTATGTCAACATTTTTTTAGTAGTGAAAACGTCAGAAATCTGACGTTTTCACTACTGGTAAGGCGGGCAGAATTTCATGTACAAATTTCAACATGAATAACGTTATGCGTAATTTATAAATAAATTTATGACAGTGCAGTTAAAGACTCAGTTATTTCAGGGAAGAAAGAGAGGGGGACGATTAAGGTTACTGCCTTCCCTGCTTAAATATTATATTCTTTTAATCTCTATAATATATCCGGAGACGGGAGCAATGGATACCTGAACCCTCTGGTTTATTTCAAAATCAAAGTATACATCAGGAAGAACCTTTAAGTTTCGATCAGCAATTTGTATATAATACATCAAACGTCTTCTATAACCTGTCTTAAATTTGTCCTGAATATAACCCCTAATAATCAGCTTCTTATAATTTTTGTAATCCTGAACAACTTTTTTATTGTACCTGTTTATTATGCAGTAAACAACCCCGAATATACTAATTGAAACCACTGTAATTAAAATATGAAGAAGTATAGATATATCTGCAAATATAAACATGAAGAGAGGAAAAAATATACCTGAGGTTATAAAAGCAATTTTTTGAAATTTTATAATTCTCATAGATTCTGCTAAATCATTTTTTTCTAAAACCTGATATTCTTCTGTATGATCCAATGTCTATTTCCTTTTATTGTATTTCTTTATTAGATAAGATTCAGATCACTATATAATTTGACCGGATAAAGCGCATTAAAAATAACAAAAAGATGCATGAATATTACAAATTGCTGAATATTTCCTATTGTGTGTTTTTCAATCAGTGAAGGTGACTATAAACAATACCTGAAGATCAATAAATTACCGTTGTCCTGTAGATGGCAAAGTTATTATAGCAGTGGAGGAAAGTAAACCTGCCGCAATGATCTTCCGGGAAAATTCGGATCATTGACACGACAGGTCTACAAAAATTACTTCTTATTAAAAAAATTCACCATCAGTTTATTATATACTTCAGGCATTTCAAAGTGGCCCAGATGCCCGGCGCCCTCGACCTGATTAAACTGAACATTCGCAATGGCTTTCTTAATATTTGCAACTGAGTCTTCCTGTATTGTTTTATCCATTGTTCCGCGGGTAACCATGACCGGTATTCCCATTGCAGAAACCTTTTTATAAAATTCAGTCTGGTCTGCAATAGCATCATTGCGGAGATTGGAGAGCCTCGCCTTCTTAAATCCCCTGTAGCGGAGCTGAACCATGTATTTTTCATGAAAGGCAGGATATTTATCCTGGTTAATAAATATCTTCTTCGAATAATTTTTATTAACCCTGTCTCCCATAACTTTCATTATATAGTCTCCGATAAAAGGAGCCTTCAAAACACCTATGAGTTTCTTCTGGGGGATAATATTGATAAAGGGAGCCATAAGAGCCAGCTTCTTTACTCTTTTAGGATTCTGTGCGGCAAAGTAAACGGCAATACTTCCTCCCATGGATGTTCCGGCAACGTATAATGGCCCGTTGAATTTAAGAGCCTGCAGGAGACCAGTAATCTCTCTGTTATACAAATCGTTATTGTATACAGTGTCCGGTCTGTCAGACAGTCCAAATCCGAATACATCAAATCGAAGGACTCTGCAGCCTGCATCTGTCAGCGCCTTTACGTTATTGTCCCATGAAAAAAGAGGCGCCGCATTGCCGTGAATGAGAAGTACCTTTTGACCATTTACAGGGCCGGAAATGTCATAGTGCACAGTGCCTTCAGGGATCTTTACGTACATCCCGCCGATTTTATTTCTTTCTCCATCTGTAAGCTCTTTTTCTTCAAGATTGTCAGTCAAGACAGGCAGAATTGCAAAAAATACGATAACAATGACCATTGTAATTATTTTCTTCAAGTTATCCTCCTTCTTTATTTTATATTCTGCTTATACCACTATAAAATAAAAGAGCTCTGTCAATTGTATTTTACTCAAAAATAGAACACTATTTAAACCATTTGACATAAGGAAAAAAATCTCTCCCCATAGATAAGACGGCATGAGCATTTAACTATTCCCTAATGGGAGAAAATATTTCAGGGGCCGGAATAATTCTCACTCCATATGCCGAAATTAATTAGAAATCGCCCTTTTTTTTATTTACAATGACAGGAATAATAAAAAGTCTGCTAATGTAATAAAAATACTTTATCCACGGAGTAGCGCCATTAAGCCAAATGAAGCAGTGAGAATGGTCTGCATTTCCAAGTCCTTCGGCGGAGTACAGGCTAACGACAAAATAACTTTCAGCGTAAACTACGGTGAGATATACGCACTCCTCGGTGAAAACGGTGCCGGGAAGAGCACTCTGATGAATATTCTATCAGGTGTATATAAACCCGATTCCGGATCAATTTTCCTCCACGGAAATCAGCTGAGATTCGGATCGCCCAAGGATTCTATAAATTCAGGCATAGGCATGATTCACCAGCATTTCAAGCTTATAGATGTAATGACAGCCGCAGAAAACATCATAATAGGCCAGGAACAGGGACTCTTCATTAACAAGAGAAAGTTAAGTAAGAAAATCAGTAAAATTTCCGACAGATACGGCTTCAATATAGATCCGGACAAGAGGATCTGCGACATGTCTGTTGGCGAAAAACAGACTGTTGAAATACTCAAGGTTCTGTACCGGGGAGCGGATATCCTCATACTGGATGAGCCCACAGCGGTGCTCACGCCGCAGGAGACGGAGAAACTCTTCCACATCCTGAACAGGATGAAGGAACAGGGATGTGCAGTAATCATCATAACACATAAGCTCCACGAGGTAATGGAGATAAGCGACAGATTGTCCGTCCTCCGGAAGGGTCAGATAGCAGGGACAGTGAATACCGCAGAGACAAATCCCCGGGAACTGACAAACATGATGGTGGGCAAAACAGTCAACCTCTCCATTGAAAGACCGGAGATAAAGAGCAGCGGCACAATGCTGAAAGTCAGAGGACTTGAGGTAATAGACGATGAAGGAATCCGCAAAATCAAAGGGGTATCCTTTGATGTGAAGGCTGGTGAAATTCTCGGCATTGCAGGAGTGGCCGGCAGCGGACAAAAGGAACTCTGCGAGAGCATACAGGGACTCCAGAAAATTAAAGGCGGGCAGATACTCTTCCGCGACGAGGACACCGTAGGCCTTACTCCAAGACAGATATTTGAAAGAGGCCTGCGCATAAGTTTCATCCCCGAAGACAGACTGGGCATGGGACTGGTGCCTACCATGGACATAGTTGACAATGTAATACTAAAGGATTACTACCTTCAGAAAGGATTCATACTCGACCGGAATCCGGCAAAAGAAAGAGCCGAACATATTGTAGAGATGCTCAATGTCCATACACCGGGCATCTACCATCCGGTAAATCAGCTTTCCGGAGGAAACATCCAGAAGGTTCTCCTTGGACGTGAAATTGATGCCGACCCGGACTTTCTGGTAACAGCCTATCCCACAAGGGGCCTTGACATCGGATCAGCCCATCTGATATATGATGAGCTCAACAGACAGAAGAAAAAAGGCGTGGGAATTCTCTACGTCGGAGAGGATCTTAACATACTCCTCAGCCTCTGCGACAGGATAATGGTAATGTTTGAAGGAGCAATTATCGGCACTGTCGATGCGGCAAATATTTCAAGAGAAGACATCGGCCTGATGATGGTCGGAGCAGCACCGGAAAACCTCAAGTTAATGGAGAATGACCGTGATTAGAATGTCATCAAGAACAGACTGTTCAGGAAAGGAGGCGGCGCTGATCAGAACTGCCGCAATTCTTCTCGCTCTGACAGCAGCCGGGTTCTTTATAATAATACTTGGACACAACCCCTTCTCCGTATACGGATCGATGATTGACGGAGCCTTCGGATCAGGATACAGAATTCTCGAAACTTTCAGAAAATCCGTACCGCTGATAATCGCGTCCCTTGGAATATCTCTGGCATTCAGGCTGAAATTCTGGAATATCGGAGCCGAGGGGCAGATAATAATGGGAGCATTCGGAGCAACATTCTGCGCACTGAATTTCCAGAATCTCCCCTCAGTGATACTGCTTACCATGATGGGAGCTGCAGGAATAATCTGCGGAGGAATATGGGCGGCAATCCCGGCCTACTTCAAAGCAAAATTCGGCACTAACGAAACTATCTTCACACTCATGATGAACTACGTCGCCCTCAAGTGGATTACCTATCTTCAGTACGGACCGTGGAAGGATCCCGGAGCACTGGGTTTCCCGAAAATTCCCGGTTTTTCAGACAGTGCGGTTCTGCCCAGAATCTTCGGGCTCCACATCGGATGGATCATCGCGCTGATTCTCATTGTGCTCATTCACGTAATGGTCAACTACACCAAGCGGGGTTATGAGATTAATGTAGTGGGAGAGAGTGAGAACACCGGACGTTACGCGGGAATGAATGTCTCAAGAGTAATAATCTATACAATATTTGCAAGCGGCGCCCTCTGCGGACTCTGCGGAATGATAGAGGCATCAGGAGTGAACAAGACCCTTTCCATTGAAATAACAAGAGGCGTAGGATATACGGCAATCATCACAAGCTGGCTCTCTGCACTCCGGGCCCCTGTCATCGGAATTGTATGTGTGCTCTTTGCAGCAATGATGCAGGGCGGGACATTTATTCAGATGGCATTTCAGATTCCCCAGTCTGCGGCCCAGATTCTTCAGGGCCTCATACTCTTCTTCGTCCTGGGAAGCGAATTCTTCATTCAGTACAAGGTAACATTTAAGAAAAATTACGCAGGCAGTGAGGAGATAAAATAATGGATATTTCATTTTTTGCCGCCGCAGTCGTTGCAGGCACTCCTCTTCTCTATGCAATTCTCGGAGAAATTATGACCGAGAAATCCGGCCAGCTTAATCTTGGAGTAGAGGGAATGATGCTCATGGGAGCAGTGGTTGGATTTCGAACCGCCATAGCAACAGGAAACCCCTACCTGGCGATCATTGGAGCAATGGCAGCCGGCGCACTGGGTGCTCTGATTTACGGAGTTCTCACAGTTACACTCCGGGCAAATCAGGTTGTCACAGGCCTCACCCTTACAATTTTCGGTGCAGGTTTTGCAAGCTTTCTCGGCCAGGGGCTTCTGGGTGAGGTTATTCCTGATACAATGAAGCTCTTCTTCGCTGACGTAAAACTCCCCCTCCTTGGAGACATCCCCTTCATAGGCCCGGTATTCTTCAATCAGGGAGTTCTGGTTTACGCAGGATATATAACGGCAGTTCTGCTGGGTATCTATCTCTACAAAACGAGAATGGGCCTCAATCTCAGAGCAGTCGGTGAAAATACCGCGGCAGCAGATGCTGCGGGTATAAATGTCAGAGTATATAAATACATTCATATACTGATGGGCGGAGTACTCTGCGGAATAGCAGGCGCCTATCTGTCTCTGGTATACATTCCCTCATGGCAGGAAAATGTCACAGCAGGAAGGGGATGGATCGCAGTTGCCCTTGTTATATTCTGCAGATGGAACCCCTACAGGGTGCTGATCGGAGCATATCTATTCGGCGGTCTTGATATAATCGGATTCCGGCTCCAGAAGTACGACTTTCACGTATCCCAGTACATCATTGACCTGCTTCCATACGTCGTGACAATACTGATACTGATTTTTGTGTCTGTAAGAAAATCTAAATCCGGTTCTCCTCCGGCAAGTCTGGGAGAATCCTACTTCAGGGAGGAGAGATAGTGAATATAAAATTTATGGCGCTGTATTTCATAATGGCTCTTATAGCCGGCGCCACAGTACCAACCCAGGCGGGAATAAATGCAAAGCTCAGCTTTTATACAGGCTCTCCCGTCACTGCTTCAATTATCTCATTCATGGCGGGAACCGTTACACTCATACTATTTGCACTCATCACAGGCACACCCATCCCGGGGCCGTCTTCATTTGCGGGTTCACCATGGTGGATCTGGATCGGAGGAGCACTGGGAGCGTTCTTTGTTGCCTCATGCATAATTCTGGCAAACAAGGTCGGTGCTGTTTCCATGCTCGCACTGGTTCTTGCAGGACAGATGATTGCATCACTTTTTCTTGACCACTTCGGTCTGCTGGGCTATGAAACACAGCCGGTAAACCTGATGAAAATCGGCGGGGTAACTCTTCTAACCGCCGGGATATTACTGATAAGACTTTCATAAAGAGGATAAATTTATGCGTTACGAAGGAAACATATTCAGACCATTCAGCGAGGCCAACAGCTACCTGCTTCAGTGCACAATAGGCTGTTCCCACAATAAGTGCACATTCTGCGGAATGTACAAGGACAAGAAGTACAGAGAGAGAAGTCTTGCTGAAATTAAAGAAGACATTAAGATGGCAAAGGACCACTACGGCGATATAGAAAAGGTATTTCTCTGTGACGGCGATGCAATAGATATGGATACAGATATTCTTCTGGAAATCTTATCCGATCTTTTTGCAGCATTCCCTTCACTGAGACACGTGGGAACCTACGTAGGCCCGGTCAGCGTCCTGAAGAAGAGCATGTCAGAACTCACAGCATTGAGAGCAGCCGGCCTTTCCAAGGCCTATCTGGGAGTTGAGACCGGGGATGACGCCCTGCTGAAAGAGGTAAAGAAAGGCGTGGGCAGAGACGAAATGCTCCAGGCCGGACTGAACCTGAACAGCGCCGGATACAATCTGTCATCAATGGTACTTCTGGGACTTGCAGGAAAGGGAGAGAGATCCCGTGAACACGCACTTGCCACGGCAGAAATAACCAATCTGATGAAACCCAAGTATCTTGCAGCACTGACTGTAACTCCGGTACCGGGAACAGTACTCTTCAATCAGGTACAGAAGGGAGAATTTCAGGTGCTGAATCCGCTGGAGACTCTCGAGGAAATGAAGATAATCTTTGAGAACATCACAATTGATGATCTCAAATTTGTCGGAGTCCACGCATCGAACTATCTGCCCGTCAACGGGACTCTCCAGAAAGACAGACAGAAAATGCTGGATATTGTAAACAGCGTGCTGGACGGAGGAGATACATCACTGCTTAAGTCAGAACAGATGAGGGGACTCTAAAGTTTATCTGTCAAGAAGTCCCTCATAAAAAGTGACTTTCTTGATCAGGATATCCTCTCCGCTTTCTTTAGTTCTTATAACATCATCAAGAATTTCGAACCTCTCTTTGAGGGGTTCGAACCTGCAGTAGGTAGACTCAGACCTTTTGGGAAACTTTGCGTCGAAGGCTTTTTCGAAAAATTTAAGTTCATTCATCTTGATAGAATATTTTCGGGGCTTGTCGACAAGAACAGCCAGCTTCACATGGGGAGACTTTTTCCCGTTTCGTGTCTCGAGAATTATTGCAACAGTGCCGTCATTCATTGCTGCGATATCCTCATACTCCTTTAATCCCTCTGCTTTAAAAAAACCCATTTTTGCCAGCCTCATATATAGAATTTCAATAAAATTAACAGGGTACTCCTTTTTAACAAGGAAAAAAAATTCCTTTTTAAAATTATTTTAATATCAATGCGCCGGGCTGCGTATAACAGATATGACATCTTTAAACAAAGAGCAGAGAGCAGCCTCGGGTCCCGGGGGAGGAGTAAGCCTGGTCATTGCAGGAGCCGGCACAGGTAAAACCAGCACCATGCTGAAAAAAATCAGCAACGTACTGACACAGTCTGATATTCCGCCCTCATCAATCCTCATACTGACTTTCAGCCGCCACGGGGCTGAGGAGATAAAGAGAAGACTTACATCTCTTACGGGACTCAATATCTCCGATATATTCGCCGGAACATTCCACTCCTTCTGCCTCCGGGTACTCAAAGACTACAGGAATGAATACCTGAAAAAAAGCGGATACAGAGAGTTTCCTGAAATTATGGAAGAAAGAGATAACGGTATTATCAGAGAAATAATAATGAAGGATCCGGGCAGATTCAAGGGCCTGCCCTGCGGTGCGGTGCTGAGGCTTACCGATGAAAATGTTAAGCTTAAACCCCTGTTTATGGAAAAGCTAAAGAACTGCGGCCTCATGGGGGAGATTGAAAAGGTGAAAGAAGAGTACAGCCTGCATAAGAAGGAGAATGGTCTCATTGATTTCGGAGATCTGATGGATCACTGCATTGACCTCATCGATTCAAACAGAGATGTGCGCCGGGCCCTTATAAAAAAATACAGATACATCTTCGTAGATGAATTCCAGGATACCTCGGAAAAGAACTTCAGGCTGCTGTCTCTGATTCTGCCCGACATAAACAGAAACCTCTTCATGGTGGGAGACGACTATCAGTCAATTTACGGATTCCGTAATGCGAAGATAGAATACATAATAAACATTAAGGATTACTTCCGTGATGCAGAAATATACAAGCTTACAAAAAACTACAGATCAAGGAGGGAGATAGTTCAAGCATCCAATAAATTCATTCACCTCAACCGGTTCAGGACATCAAAAAAAATAGTCTCGATGTCAGGCAGAGGAGGTACTGTAAAAATGCACAGAGTTTCAGACAGACAGGAGGAGGTAAATAAAATACAAATTCTGCTGTCCGGGTCAGGCGGCACCGGAGTCGTTCTTGCAAGAAATAATTATCAGGTAAGCTACATAAAAGATAAGATAAAATATGAATTTCCAGAAATAGATGTTATGACCATGCATGCATCAAAGGGCCTTGAATTTGACAGAGTTATCATTGCAGGAGTATCAGACAGAATCATTCCGGACAGAACCACAAACATCGAAGAGGAGAGACGCCTCTTCTACGTTGCTCTGACCAGGGCAAGAGAAGTACTCCACATAATATATTTGAATGACAGCAGAGACAAACTTCCGCGTTTTATAAAAGAACTGGGCAAAAAAGAATGAAGATTTACTTAATTCTCTCTTTGTTGGCAAGGTTCATCTTCCTGAATTTTCCCGGAGAGACCCCCTCCAACTTTGAAAAGACCGAATTAAATGTGGTGGTTGAATTAAATCCCGCCCCTACTCCCACAGAGAGAATCGATCTTTCCGGCTGTTCAATAAGAAGTTCTTTAGCTTCTTTAACTCTGTATTCATTGACGAATGAATTAAAATTCTTCTTTATCTCTTTGTTTAAAAGCTCCGAGAGCTGATGAGAACTTACTCCAAGCTCCCGGGCCATTACAGGCATAGAGAGATCCTCATCTACGTATAGTTTCTCATCTTCCATAAGTTCAAAGAGTCTGCTCAGGATCTGTTTCAGATCAAGCCCGATAATTTGAGATTTTTCATACTGGTGTTTTCTGGTAATACTCTTCAGAAGCCGGATATAATCAGGATGCCTTTGCGTTACCAGATAAACAGAAATCATGCTGAAGTTTGAACATACTATTGCAATTTTAAGCAGAGGAATACTAAAAAGCGCACCAGCCATTGCCAGCACATTTGAAGCTGTTATAAGAGCTGCAAAGAGATATCCCATGGCTGCGGTATTGGGACTTGCCGGACTGTGTTTTATTTTTATTATTGGAAAGAGCCCCACGAGTACAGGCATCATCATTGTTATAAGGAACAGACACTCAAGAGGAATAATCAGATAGAAGATCCTGAAGTAGAGAGGCATATTAAAAACTGCATCGGAGAAAAAACATCCGTAGAACATTGAATAATCAGTAAACCTGGAGTCCTCATAAAACAAAGGGACAGCGACGAGAAGGAGAGAAAACAATGCCGGAATAAACGCAGTAAGATATTTTTTTTTGAAGTTATATTTATTTGAAATAATCCAAAGATATCTGTTTACCATGAGAGGAGAGACAATGAATGCAATTGGAGAAATAGCCAGTATGATATAATAGTTCACAGCCAGATCGCTGAAAACTCCCGTTGCAAATAGACCAAGCTGAATATACCAGAAAGAGAGTCCGAGAAATGAAGCTGCGAAGAGATAGTCAACTAGGGACTTATCCTTCTGAACAAACTCTCCTGCAGAAATAAGCAGGGCAATGATGAAACCAGAGAACAGAAAAAAATCTAATATTACACCGGACATATAATTAACTTCTGCATATTTTTTTTACGACCGGATTATTAATACTCCGAATCTAAAATACGTCAATGATAAAAAAATCACACCGAATTCTTTTAACCATCACGCAGTAACATCAATATTCTGCCCCCTGTTCTCATCAACCGACCTTTCTCTTCTCTGATCCTCCGGAGATGGTCTGACCTCCACCGCTTGTGCCGGGCGGCTGTATTCTGCGGAGAAACCTGTGGGCATAATGTCATTACCTGATATATTCTGAACATCCACGGCCATGCACCTCCCGCTGTGATAATATATACTTACAGAAAATTCAGGACAATATCAAATTAAAAATCGGACAAGAGAGGTTATGATGCCGGTGGTTACAGCTCCGAAGAATG
This sequence comes from uncultured Leptospirales bacterium, assembly GCA_964396355.1. Classification (GTDB taxonomy): domain Bacteria; phylum Spirochaetota; class UBA4802; order UBA4802; family UBA5550; genus CAYNFB01. The sequence continues at coordinate 10,447 of CAYNFB010000108.1, forward strand.
CCGATACTGCAATAACCTCAACATCAGAGGCCCTGCTTTTGGGGAAA
>CAYNFB010000109.1:0-577 GCA_964396355.1 uncultured Leptospirales bacterium
TTGAACTTCCGCCTGAAAAACCGTCGATTGAGAAATCTTTAACCTGACTGTTGGTCATTCTTACAACTGAGTCTTCTCCGCCCATATCAGTTTTAACAACAGGTGCATTTGTTGCGTCATCTTTAACCTGAGCTGTATCGTTGCACGCAGTAAGGAATGCAACAAGCATGAGAGTAGAAAATACGATTGATAATACTTTTTTCATAATATCCTTCCTAAAAATAGTAGTTATTAAATTTAAGATATATAAGATCAAATTGTAGTCAATAAATTTATCATAAATTTAAGTGAATTTTAATATATTATTTTATATCTGTTTATTGAAACTAGCGTAAAATAAACGGTAATTCTGTTGTAATTGTCTGTTTTTTTTAAAATGAATAATATTTATTAAATGTGCTTTTAACGGTGCCGGTCTTCATCAATTCAGAAAATTTGTTGCACAAAAAGCATAAAACAGAGATGTATTCATATATTATACTGATTGATCGGAAAGGAATATGGAAACAGCTGAAGTTGTGAAAATTCTTACACAGGCAAGGGATGCCTATTATAACGCAGATGCTCCTTTGATGAG
>CAYNFB010000109.1:596-10425 GCA_964396355.1 uncultured Leptospirales bacterium
AAGCTCCGGAGTATTGATCCGCATAATCCCTATTTCAGCACTGTAGGTGTAATTTCTCCCGGAGAGAGTAAAATCAGTCATCGTATACCGCTTTTGTCCATGTCAAAAGCAAAGAGTACTGATGAGATCGGAGTCTGGATGGACCGTCTGGCTCTTGCAGAAGGCTGTGATTACGTTATTGAGCCGAAAATAGACGGACTATCTGCTACCTGCAGGTATGCAGGAGGTAAACTTGTATATGTCGCCACACGGGGAAACGGTTATGCCGGGCAGGATATCAGTCATATTTCAGAGTATGTATCTGATATCCATAAAAATATTGACTATACTGACAGTGAAATTGAAATCAGAGGCGAGCTCTATCTGCCCCGTGATACCGATTTTGAAACAGAGGGCAGGCCTCTTCGAAATGCATGTGCAGGCCTTATTAATAGAAAGGACAGGCGGGAGGACCTTAAATATGTGCGTTTTGCGGCATTTCAGATAACAGGCATGGATTCCCTTGCTTCAGAGGAAGATGGTCTGAAAATTCTCTCCCGGTGGGGTTTTAATGCTGTAAAATTCTATGTAGCCGGAAGTATGAGAGACGTTGATGAATATTACAACAGATATATTGATTCCCTGAGGGATGACTGGACCTATGAAACAGACGGACTTATTATAACTGTAAATGACAGGAGTCTGTTTGAAGAGATAGACAGCAGGTGGGTAGTAGATCACCACCATCATTATGCCATAGCCCTGAAGCCTCCTTCGGAGTTCAGGGAAACAGTGCTTAAAGATATTATCTGGCAGGTGAGCAGACAGGGGAATGTTATACCTGTTGCATCATTTGATCCGGTGATTATCGGCGGTGCAAAACTGGAGAGGGCTACTCTTAATAATTATGAAAATGTAAAAAGGCTTAAGATACACCAGGGGGATACTCTCATTGTCCAGAGGGCAAATGATGTTATACCCTTTGTTCACAGCAATAAAAGCGGGATTGGCAGGGCGGAGGAGTCCTTTAACAGTGAACTTATCGTGAAAGTCTGCCCATCCTGCGGCGAATTACTTGAACACAGGGGAGTGCATTTGAAATGTCTTAACAGGGACTGCAGCGAGCAGATAATTCAGAAAATCATCTACTGGGTGAAGAGCGCCGGTATAGAAAATGTAGCTGAGGCCTCTATCCGAACTCTGTACAATCTCGGGAAAATTCGAGGTATCGGTGACCTCTATACTTTAAAAGAAGATGATTTTGCCGGAGTTGAAGGCTTTGCAGATAAGAAAACCGAAAATTTCATAAGAGAGGTGCGCGACTCGAAGACTATGTCTGTGGGTGATTTTATCGGAAGACTGGGGATTCCGCTTGTGCAGAAGAAGGCTCTCTCGAAGATCGGAATAAATACAGTGGAGGACTTCATCAATTTCAGCGATGAGACATTTGTTGCCGGTAAAAACATTATAGAGTGGAAGAGTGATTCAGACAACATGGCTCTTTTTAATGAGCTCGCCCGGGTTCTCCATATCGTGGACGACGCAGAAGGCGGGGTCAGGGAAAAGGTCTGTATGACCGGCAAGGGACCCGGTAAGAGAGATGAGCTTATAAGGATAATCGAGGATATGGGCTATGAATTTTCCTCCACAGTGACAAAGGATCTTGCTATTCTCATATGCGCAGACAGTTCAGCCAGGAGCAGCAAGCTGGACAATGCCCGCAAAAGGGGCGTTCGGCTGATGACCTACGACGAATTTTTTGGTGATAAAATAATTGACATCAGGGAATCTTAAGAGTTCAATATTAAAACAATATAATCAGGCATAGAGTGGTGTAGAAATGAAAGAAAAAAGTATCAAACACATTCTTACCCTTGAAGGGAACGAACAGGAAGTTTTAGTCCAGGGGTGGATAAGAACTAAGAGGGATTCAAAAGATGTATCTTTCCTGGCTGTCAATGACGGTTCCACAATGAGTAATATTCAGGTTGTTCTGGATAGTAATTTTCCCGGATTTGAGAAAATCAATCCCCGGCTGGTTAACGGAGCAAGTGTTTCTATTAAAGGAAAGCTGGTTCCGTCTCAGGGAAAGGAGCAGAATGTGGAGGTCATACCTCTTGAAATAGAAATACCAGGTGATGCACCGGCTGATGAGTATGCCCTGCAGAAAAAGAGACACTCCTTTGAGTTCCTCAGGGAAATCGCTCACCTGAGGCCCAGGACCAATACCTTCGGCTCTGTAATGAGAGTCAGAAACACGATGAGTTATGCAATACATAAATATTTTAATGAGAATGGTTTTGTTCAGGTCCATACTCCCATTATTACAGGAAGCGACTGTGAAGGCGCGGGCGAGATGTTTCGTGTCACTACTTTTCCTCTTACAGATGTCCCTTCGGAAAAAGGGAAGGTTGATTTTTCCCGGGACTTCTTCGGCAAGGAGGCATCTCTTACCGTGAGCGGTCAGCTGGAGGCTGAAATATATGCACTGGCAATGAAGAATGTTTATACCTTCGGGCCTACATTCAGAGCGGAGAATTCAAATACTTCAAGGCATCTGGCCGAGTTCTGGATGGTCGAGCCTGAGATGGCTTTCTGCGATATTACCGGAAACATGGATGCGGCAGAGGACTTCATTAAATATATCCTAAGATACGTTATGGAAAACTGTGAAGAGGATATGAACTTTTTTAATACGAGAATAGAAAAGGGAATTCTTGAAAACCTTAAACATATAGTCGAGAGCAGCTTTGAGAGAGTTACATATACTGAGGCCATTGAGGCACTGGAAAGCTCAAAAGAGAAATTTGAGTTTCCTGTTAAATGGGGCATCGATATGCAGAGTGAACATGAAAAGTTCCTTACCCAGACAGTATATAAGAAGCCGGTCATTGTTACCGATTACCCAAAGGACATAAAGGCTTTCTACATGAAGCAGAATGATGACGGGAAGACAGTCCGCGCAATGGATGTGCTGGTTCCAAGACTGGGCGAAATCATAGGAGGCAGTGAAAGAGAGAATGACTATGGTAAACTAGTTGGAAGAATAAATGAGATGGGGCTTAATGAGAAGGACTACTGGTGGTATCTGGAACTCCGCAAATTCGGTTCAGTTCCTCATTCCGGATTCGGCCTGGGATTTGAGAGACTTATTCAGTTTGTTACAGGAATGCAGAATATCCGGGACGTTATACCCTTTCCCAGATGTGTTAATACTCTTGAATTTTAATATCATAAAGAGGAAGAGGGCAGCTTGCTTCCCTCTTCCTGATTCTTTCTCCGTTTCTTCCGGTTCTTTTATTCCAGATTTTTCTTTATTTCTGAAAATATCTTCATATTAAGGCTTTCCACTGATTCAAATTTTGACGGATCAATAGGGTCTCCTATTACCAGGTTTCCTTTCATTCCGGGAATAAATCTGGGGCATTTCTTACCTGCCGGCCACATTTTATATGCACCGTTGATTGTGACAGGTATTATTTTACGGTTTATATTTTTTGCAAGATATGCTGCTCCCTGTTTGAATTCATTTATTTCTCCGTCTCTGGTTCTGGTTCCTTCGGGAAATATCAGTATGGATTTTCCCTGTCTCAGAAGATCTGAGCTTTTTTTGAATACCTCATTGGTGTTCTTGTCGTAGTCGACCCATATTACCGGTACGCCGGGGAAAATAAATTTTATTTTTGATACCTTCTTCTTTCCTATCGCGTAGGAGTTCTTTATATCCTTTATGGACAACGCAGAGGCGAAGAACATCAGATCAAGGAATGATGTGTGATTGGCTACCATTATACAGTTGTCAATATTAAGCTTTTCTTTGTTCTTGACAGTTACTCTCCAGAAAAATTTAAGGAAAAGCTTCATTATACCTATCCAGGGATAGAGTATGGGATTGAATATTTTCTGGGGCTTTTCAGTAATTTCTCCATCGAAAATATGGGAGTTCAGAGTCCCTCCATCGGTTTTTTCCAGTGCTGAAAGATACTGTAAAAGTTCTTCCATTGTCTGACAATCTTTCAACCTGACCGGATCTATGAAAATATTCAGTTCATGTTCAAGATTTACAATCAGGTCAACAAGACCCAGAGAATCAATCCCAAAGTCAGAGAGAGACTGTTTGGCAAATATGGTTTCTGTCTTAAGATTTCTATGAAGCGCTTCGACTATAATGTCCTCTGCAGGACTCTGACCTGCAATAGGAGTCTTAAGGACCGCACTGTCATCCTCATTTTCCATGTAAATTCCCTCTTTGAGGAAATTTTTAATATGATTGTACATCACTTTACGTGCAGAGTTTACCGGAAGAGGATCAAGTGAAATTGCAAAGTCTGTTACTGTTTTGTAGGACGGGAGACCTTTGTTCAGCCTGGCCAGTTCGCTTTTAATTATTCCAAAGCTCAGTTCTGACTTATTCGCAGGAACAATTACAGAGTATACTTTTTCACTATTATCGCGCTTCATGCCGAAGACTGCAATTTCTTCAATCTCCAGAGACTGCTTGTAGTAGGATTCAAGTTCTTCCGGGTATACATTCTTTCCTGACGGAAGAACTATTACGTTTTTTACTCTCCCTGTCAGAAATATATTTTTTTTCTTATCCATTTTTCCCAGGTCTCCGGTGTTGAAGAATCCCTCATCATCAAAGACCTCCTTGTTTGCCTCATCGTTCTGGTAGTAGCCGGGCATTACTGAATCACCTCTGAGCCAGACCTCTCCGATGCCGTCCTCATTTATGTTTTTGATTTTTGCTTCATTGCCTGGAGTGGCCTGACCTACCGATCCGATTATATTATTGTCCGGATCAGGAAGGGTAATCGGGCCTGTTGTTTCGCTGAGGCCATAACCTTCGATGAGAGTGAAGCCCATACTCCTGTAGTATTTCCTGTATCTGTCTTTAAGGGGTGCTCCTCCGCTGATGAAGAATCTGTGGCTTCTTCCGAATACGTCGTGAATGGGATCGAATATTTTATCCACCAGAAATGAGAGTCCAAGTTTCCTCATGGGTATGCCGTATTCCAGGAAGAAAGTGAATAAGCGGTGCTTTGCCGCTGATTCTTTTCTTACTTTATTTATTATTCCGTCCATGAACATTTCCCAGAGCAGGGGGGCGGCAGGGAAAATTGTTATGGGATTTTCTGCCATGCTCTTCATTATATCAGGTCCCTTCAGCGATGTCTGATATATGAATGAAGCACCTTTTGCATAGGGGCCGATGAAACAGGCATCCAGTGCATATACGTGATAGAGAGGGAGAATGCACAGTATCACATCCTTCTCTGACATATATGATACTACCGCAGTGCTCTCTGCTGTACTGTAGATGTTCTTATGTGTAAGCATTACTATCTTAGGTTTGCCGGTAGTACCCGATGTGAAAAGATAGGTAGCGATATCGTCAGGACTGACTTCAGGAGCTTTTATTTTCTTCTTTTTTTCTATTGCACCATCAAGGGATACATTGAATGTTTTAACTCTTTTTACAACGCCCTTGAAATCTTCTGATATAAAGAGTGCTTTAGTTTTCATTTTTTTAATCATCTCAGGGTACTGCTCGTGAGGAAGGTTTACATCAAGCGGAAGTACAATCCCGCCTATTATATTTACTGCCATATATGTTATTATCCATTCGGCATTACTCACTGCAAGAATTGCAATAACGTCCCCTTTCTTGTAGCCTTCCTTTTGTAAAAAAGCTGCTCTCTGTTCGGCCAGCACCAGGCCCTGGGCATAGGTCATTTTATTATCAAACAGCATGTTTTTGGAATAAAGTTCAGTTTTATTCTTATAAAAATCATATAGACAGTTGATCATGGTATGTCTCCAATATGAAATAGATAAATTCAGATTTATGTGTAGTTTTTTATATCCCTGATCAAAATAGAGTTATACCGTAAACTTGTAAATACTAATTTTATGATTTTTTTAAATATCGTGTTTTTTACTCTTGCCTCTATGGTTTTTTTATACATTGGTCTTGAATACAATCTTTATATAAGGTGAATGCCATGTCTCCACAGATTATTGCGATTCTAATATTTGTTTCCGTGACGCTTCTTCTGTCTGTTTTCCATAGAAAATCTACTCTCGATCATCTTGAGATGCTTGAGGGTGAAAAAGTTCTTTTTGAGGAATCTGGTGTAAAGGTTAATCAGGGCGGGCCGTTCAGAGGGGCTGTTTTTTTTAAATGTCTAATCCGCGTGACAGATAAGAGAATAATAATTGCACAGAGATTTGTATTATCAAAGAATAAGTACGCACTCAAACACGTTATCGGTTATAATATGACCAGGAGTGAAATTGATCTTGCTGAAACTGTGAAGAAGAGCTATCTTAATCTTTCTGTTGATAAATCAAATATCAGGATAGAGAAGGATCCGAACAGAAAGAAGGAGGGGTATATTTTTACTATTGAAATTCCTCAGTCTTCACTTACGAAGAGTCAGTATATAACCTATAATACAGAACGCAGCAGAGAGTATATGGATCTGCTGAAGTGAATTTAATAAAATAAAAATTTAATAATAAAATAGTTGATTATTTAATAAAAATTATTTTATATAAAATTATCCGTTGTGAGGTGGGTATATCTTTTTGAAACTCGCCTCCTGGTGTGCATTTAACAGGATGTGGCCAAAGCCACATCCTATTTTTTATCTGTTACACATTTGGTGTTTCAGGTTTCTCCTCTTTAATTCCTGACCGCTTCATATACTCTATCTTGTTCAGGGCATCTACAAATGAGTTGATTCCTGCAACCGAGACATCAATGCTTATTCCGTTTCCAAATACCTTGATTGTCGAGCCGTTGTAAACCTCTTCAACTATGGAGGATACTTCACAGAGAGCGTCTGAACCTCCTGTAATTGCAACAAGGTTGAATGCCTTCAGGTATGCGTGGGTGCCGGTTATTTTCTTAACCGCATTGATTCCTGCATCAACTCCTCCATTTCCATGGGCTACCTCAAGAAGCTCCTCGCTGTTGTTGTAGTGATCTTTCAGTGTTACCATTGTCATAGGAGGAGAGAACATCCCCGTTGATATCTGAATGTTTTCTACTGAGTATCTCCATTTCTGATCTTTCTTGTGAAGCACTTCCCCTATTATTGCGAAAAGATCTTCATCGAAAATTTCTTTCTTTCTGTCGGCAATGCATTTGAATCTGGAGAAAAAAGCATCGAGTTTTTCCTGCTCCAGCTCGTGTCCGAGTTCCCTGAGCCTTGACAGTACGGCATGACGGCCTGAATGTTTCCCCAGAACGAGTTTGGATTTGCTTATTCCAATATCTTCAGGTTTCATTATTTCATAAGTCATGGCGTGTTTCAGTACTCCGTCCTGGTGGATGCCTGACTCGTGAGCAAAGGCATTATCTCCAACGATTGCCTTATTCGGCTGTACGGAAACTCCTGTTATGTTTATCAGTAATTTACTCGAAGGCATTATCTGTTTAGTGTTTATATCTGTGTGCACTTTAAGAAGGTCGCTTCTTGTTCTAATGGCCATGACGAGTTCTTCCATGGCGGTGTTGCCCGCTCTTTCTCCGATTCCGTTTACGGTGCATTCTACCTGTCTTGCGCCGGCCTGAATTGCGGATATTGAATTCGCCACACCAAGTCCCAGATCATTGTGGCAGTGTACAGATATTACTGCATCATTGATGTTCTTCACTTTGTTAAAAAGATATTTTATCAGATCGTAAAATTCATTGGGCACGGTGTACCCCACCGTATCTGGAATGTTTACTGTGGTGGCGCCTGCAGCGATTACGGCCTCTACCATCTCCGCCAGATAATCTTTATTGCTTCTTGTTGCATCCATAGGAGAGAATTCCACGTTTTTTGTGAAAGACGCCGCGTATTTTACAGCCTCAACGGCCTGCTTCAGGACTTCTTCTCTTGTCTTCTTAAGCTGATACTCTATATGGATATCAGAGCTTGAAATAAATGTGTGTATCCGGGGTTTTACCGCCTTTTCCAGAGATCTTGCCGCCGCATCGATATCAGTCTTATTTGCTCTTGCGAGTCCGGCCACCTGTGTGTTCTTCAGTCTTTCGGAAATAAGCTGGACTGCCTCAAAGTCTCCATCTGAGATTATGGGGAATCCGGCCTCTATAATATCTACTCCAAGCTTCTCAAGCTGGTCTGCAAAAATAAGCTTCTCCTCTATGTTCATGCTGAAACCGGGAGATTGTTCCCCGTCTCTCAGCGTTGTGTCAAAAATATAAATTTTATTATCCATGTAATACTCCATTAGAAAATTTGTTGTTTTTCAGACTTTTTAAAGATTTTACCGGCTGAATGTAAATCCTGCCGGGGTGATCTCCGGTTTATATAATAAAAAAGGCCCTCACTTTTTTCGTGACGGCCTTTTATGGATTGCATGAAAAAAGACATCACGAAACCGGGCCGGGTTCAAGCAGGCCAAGTAAGAGAAGATCGAGTAGTAGTGATGTATTTTGATTTTTTATTATCATTATATTATTCCAATAATAGATTCATGAAATTGGAGCTTTTATTTGTCAATAGAAAATAAAAAAATAATATGTAAAAATATGATATTTTGGATCAGGAGTTAAAGCCTGTCAAATTTGGAAGCAAAAAAGGATTTGTAGATTTTTACACCAAGCTTGTTTTGTTTTTCAATTATCTCCTCCAGAATCTCCGGCGTGGTCAGGGGATTAATTGTAATTGCCCTCAGTATTACACAATTTTGATAAAAATATATGGGAGATTCGAGAATGGTTCTTGAGACAAAGCTTTCATCCTCCTCCCTTATTGCTTTGTGAAGTTCAATGTTCAGCTCATTGAGGATCATGTTTATTTCTTCGACCCTGTTGAGGTATTCCATCTTGACCATGTTGTTTTCATCATCTGTTGAATCTTCGTTTGCAATTTTTATCATCAGTTTGCTGAGTTTTTCTTTTACGCTTTTAGGTACAAATCTGTAATTGAATATAAAGAGCTCAGGCCGGTTCATAGCTTCAAAATTACAGTGAATTTCAACGATTCCTCTAAGTACAGATGTGAGATTGAACGCGTGGTCGAAAATAAGCTTGAAGCCGTTGCGCCCGATGATTTTTATTGTTGCCCATGGTTTAAGCGATGCGAAGGGACGTGAGCCCTCTACTGTGAATCTTCCCAGGTCAACAGAGTCAGGTCTTATTATGTAGTTCGAGTTGTGCATGAGCGCCTGTATTTCTGTTCCGTCTTTGAAGAAGACCATGCCCATTGACGGCGGAGCATAGAGAAGTTTGTGGGCGTCAACGGTGACTGAATTAGCATTTTCTATACCTGCAAAGAGGTATCTGTATTTATCTGCCAGAAGAACCGATCCGCCCCATGCGGCGTCTACATGAAAGAATATGCCGTATTTTTCTGCAATTCTGCTGATTTCTTTCAGGTTATCTATGTTTCCGGTCTCGGTTGTTCCGGCTATTCCCACAATTGCTAAAATTTTGGTTCTTTCTATTCCGAGTTTATTTTTTTCTTCTACATCACGGCAGAATTTTTCCAGCTTTACTATGTCTATCTTGTTGTCAGAATCTACCGGGATTTTGATTACATTTCTGTTACCCAGTCCGGTCATCCGTCCTACTTTATCAAGGGAGTAGTGTCCGCGCTTTGATACGAGAATCACTGCTCTGTCGTAGCCGTAGTACTTGAAGGCCTCGTGTACTCCGGCCTCTCTGATTCCAGGAAATCTTCCATGTGCAGGAAACGCCAGATTTCTTGCTGCCAGGAGTGCAGTCATGTTGGCCATAGTACCAACGAGCGTCATGTTTCCCAATGCGGCATCTTTGTTCTGTATATTATTTTTGTAGAATTTTGAACTTCGTTTAAAAATAAGCCTGTGC
>CAYNFB010000110.1:0-10367 GCA_964396355.1 uncultured Leptospirales bacterium
GTTATCTTAATTCAATGCCCATTAGCCACGTGGCAGGCACATGTCAGGGACCTATGACTGTCTGGATGACGGGTGGAACGATTATAACGGTAAATGTCTACCAGCCTGAATCTATTCTTAAATTTATAGAAAAATACAGACCTACCTGGTGGGGAGGTGTTCCCACAATGTTCCAGATGATCTGGCAGATGCCTGAATATAAAGAGAAGAAATATGACCTTTCCAGTCTCCTCTTCGTTCTCTACGGCGGAAGTGCAGTTGATACATCATTCCTTAAAGAGATGCAGAAGATGGCTCCTTCATTCGGAACTGCTCTTGGCATGACAGAATGTGCGGGATATTTTACAGCTACACCGAAGGCCATTCCGATAGAAGAAATGGCCGGACAGGTCGGTCAGATATTTCCTGAGGTTGCACCCGTAACAATAAGAAAGCCTATGAATGAGGATGGGACATCGGGAGAGGAGGTTCCGGCTGGAGAAGTCGGAGAGATCTGTGTTAATGGACCCATTGTATTTCTCGGATACTACAATGATCCTGAAGCAACATCTTCAATGATTACGAAGGATAGAGTGCTGTACACAGGCGACATGGGATATTTTCATGATTTCGGCGCGTACAGAGGACTTAAGTTTGCCGGAAGAAGAAAGTTCGTCATAAAACCCAAGGGATATCTCGTATTTCCCGATGAGGTGACGGATCATATTACCAAACATCCCGATGTGGCCCAGGCCGTTGTTGTTGGAATACCTCACAAGATAAATGTTGATGGTGTATTTGCATTTGTACAGCCAAAGGCCGGAGTTTCAATATCTCCTGAGGATGTTATGGAACACTGCAAAGAACTTGCCGGATACAAGAGACCCGTGCATGTGGAAATGTGGCCCGTTGATCAGCCTTTTCACGTGAACAGAGTCGGCAAGATACATATAACAGATATGATCGCCGAAGCAGAAAAAGTCGTCGATACTCTGAAGTCCGACGGGAAGTGGGACTAAATAGAACTGAAAGACGCTGCCGGAGATGACAATCTCCGGCAGCTTTTTTAAGTTTATGCTTGACCATGGGCACACTCTTTCTATGCTTCAAAGAAATGCTTCATGGAGTATAAGATGAGCTTTGCTATTCTTGCACTTATAATTATCCTCGTTTCATTTACAGTGGCAAAATACAGCAGAACTGTTTCAGTGGCTGGTGCGATTATTGTGATTTTTGCAATGACCATTTTTTTTCTGAATTACAGTCTTGGCAGGCTTGAAGGTGCAGACAAGTTCCCCCTTCTTGGAACTTTTATAAACATGAAGGTTCTGATTTATATTAGTATTGTCTGGTTAATTGCAGATATCATATCAGCCTGGATAATTATCAGAAATTACAAATACTACCTTAAGGTTAACAGTAATAACGGGAAATAATTAGAGAAATTCAACCGGCACTGGTATGAAAGTAAGTACAAGCACTGCCATGCACATCCATCCGGTAAAGACTTCACTTTTTGTCAGCGGCGGTCCCTCTGGTACGTAGGGATGAGCAATCATCAGAATAATCAGAGTCATAATAATCCAGACAATCCATCCGGGCCAGAAAAAAGACAGAATGATCAGCATTCCAAATGCTGCCCAGCCTGCATCGACCTGCTTTTCACCGATGAGAGCGTAGAGTATGTGGCCGCCGTCGAGCTGGCCAATAGGCATGAGATTAAGGCTCGTTATGAGGAATCCTATCCAGCCTGCCCACGCAACGGGATGGAGAAAAATGTCGTGGCCCGCTGGAATCGGTCCATGGATAAAATTTACAATAAATCTGAATAATAGGGAGTCTCCGAAGACGGGAAGCGGTATCTGTCCGGGAACAGGGAGAGCCTCTATCTGTGAAAGGTATACTCCGGCGGTAACTGCTGTCAGACTGGCAATAAATCCGGGCAGGGGGCCCATTGCGCCAATGTAGAACAGGGCTTTTCTGTGGGGAATGGGAGATTTTGTCTTTATCACCGCACCCATGGTCCCTACAATGGACGGGAAGGGGATGAAGTAGGGCAAAGTGGCCTTTACTCCGAATTTTTTCGCAGCAGTATAGTGACCCATTTCATGGATTCCAAGTATGAGCATCAGGGTTACTGAGTAGGGGAGTCCGCTGATGATTATATCCAGTGCTGATTCCCCCTGGCCTGCACCTGCGAGAGTTGTTGTGCAGAATGTGATAATCAGGAGAAGGAGATTTATCACCGGACGGGATTTCCCCTCCTGCTTAAATGACGGAGGATATCCGGTTTCGCCGGATTCATGGGGGATCTGCGCAATTTTATCCCTGGTCTGCCTCCCGGGCATACCGTTGTTCAGTCTGAAAAGATAGTACTTAAAGAATGTTTTGATTTTCCCTCTTCGCATATTGCTTAATTGCCCTGTGCGATTTTTCTATATTGGAGAACTTTTCTTTTTATATATTGTTTTGAATAATCGTTTTCCCATATGGATGAATTGGAACGGGCTTCCTGGTAGAGTTCTAATAAAAGAGATGCTTTTCTTCTTATATCGGTGCTGCCTCTTAAAAGTCCGTTTAATTTAGTAATGTATAGATCTCCAAGATAGAGTGATGTAAAACGGGTGCCGTCGGGTGAAAAATATGCTTCCTCCCCCTCGAGGCCCGTATGAGTTGTTCTTCCAGCAGAAGGGTAGTATATGTTTATTATCTGGTTATCCAGAAATGTGACAATCCCTGCGTGTCTGGAAATATTTATATCCGGATTCATCGTCCCCTTTAACAGCGGGCGGATTTTTTTAAGTGCTGCATCGTAGATATTTACTGAATAGTAACCCGGACCGCCTGATCTGTACATGAATCTGGCATTGTCCACCCATCCTATATCGGAGCATGATGTTACGCCCTCCAGCCTGGTTCTTTTTGTTCCTTTCATTAAAAGTGTATTGTATGAACCGCCTGATCCGCTTATTAATATTTTTCTGTCTCTGTTGGGGCTGAAGAGAGCAATGACGGGTGAATTTTTTTTTGAGATTATCCGGTATTCACGGGAGGTTACGGCAGTTGTTATTTTTTTTTTGAATGGATTATAGCTGATCAGCCTGTTCCCTGCATCCCTTATTATAAGATCTCTGCCCGGCATGAAGGATTTATCCCGGAACATATTTGATGAATCTTCAGTTGTTATTTTTCCTTCGACGGTGTCGATGTAGACATTCATTGCCCTGGGATAGTATGATTCAGAGGAGTACAGCATCTTAAGTGCCAGGGTTCTGCCGCTGTCGCTGAGAATCGAAGAGCTTACTGTGCCGTTGAGTCTTGCTATAACGCGCCGTGATCTCCTTCGAAGATCGCGGATGCATATGAGGTTGAGATTTTTTATTTCTTTTATGTAAATGATGCGGGAGCCTGTAAGCCACTGAGAAAAGATCACAGAGCTTTCAATTTTTTCTGATGCGATTTTGTCATAGAGGGACTTCTTTGTTTCACAGATACGGCTGTAAAGTCCGGATGTTTTATTAAGGTATATGCCGTCTAAATCAATGTCCCTCGATATTAGAGGGACATTGATTATCAGCAGAATAATACAGGAAAGGAGAAATCGCCTCATTTCATCTCTTCTCTCACTGCCTTGTTTTTTACGTCTTTTTTATAGTCAGGTCTTTTGGCTGGTTTCGGAGGTATTGTGAATTTCTGTCCTGGAAATATAAGATCGGGATCCTTTATCTGATCCTTGTTGGCAATGTAAATAGCCGGCCACATCTTTGCATCATTATATACTTTCAGGGCGATTCTCCACAGACAGTCTGTATTCTTCTTTCTCCATTTAACTGTATAGGTCTTGTCGTCAGTTTTTTTCTGTTCAGCCTCTTCAGTCTTACCTGTATCCTTTTTAGTCTCATTGGAAACTATTACACTTTTTCTGTCTTCATCGAGCGAGTTCAGCACCGCTGAGATTATAGTGTCAGCTTCTTTTGCCCCTGTGCTGCTTTTTTCATACTCCCCGGCATTGAGAAGCTCTCTGCTCTCAATGAGCAGTTTATTTGAGCTGGTTATTGAATTTTCATATTTATTTTCTTTATCTTCTTTTACTGCAGCTTTTATCTTCTTCTCAGCAGCTGCAATTTTTTCAAGTATTGCATTACTTCTGACTCTTGCATCAGACTGCTCTAGAAGTTTTCGGGCTTCATCTACACTCATTTCGGCATCGTCAAAGTTATTCTGTTCTGCTGATGATTCTGCGCTGTTCAGGGCTAATATAGCTTTGTCAAGATCATCCTTTATCTTAGAGGCACTGCTATCCTTTTGGGCAGTCTTGACTCTGTTTCTGAGGGATGTAATGTCTTCTGTAATTTTATTTTTTTTAATGCTTATACGGGCGTCGCCGATATTCTTCTTTGCTGATTCAATTTTAACATATGCTTGTCTATAGTCGCCTGATGCAAATGAGGATTTTCCTGCTGATATATCATCTTCGGCGGAATTAAGCATTTTTTCAGAAGCGGGTGCGGCCTTCTCATTTCTGAGTGAGCTAATATCTTTATCAAGAGTCTGAAGTTCCGTTTCCAGTATCGAACCGTTTTGCAGTGATTGTCTCTCGGCTCTGGATGCAAAAGTGTAGGATTCTTCTGCAATCTCAATTGACTTAAGGTATTCTTTGTTCTCACGGGCATCGCGGGCCTGCTTCAGTTTATCTCCTGCCTGTGTAAATTCTGATGGAGAAAATTTTTCACTATAGACTTTATCTGCGCTGATATACTTATCTTCAGCCTTCTTTAAAATTTCGGCAGAATAGGGAGGGAGTGATTTATTGAATGCCTCTGTGGAAGCCTTAATCGACTTTAGAGCTGCATTCTTCGCCTCTCCATCATCTTCTTTTTTCATGAATTCATGGCTTTGGAGAAGGAGCGATTCCGCTTCCTTAAGTTTGTCGGGACTGTAGGTGCCGGCTCTGACCGTATATGCTTTGTCTATGGATTGTCTTGCTGATACCATTTCCTTTACCGGGACATCGAGCTGACATGATACTGCGAAAAAAAGTATGCATGGTATAATTACTGAAAATAGTCTTTTTGTTCTGTTTTGTGATTTCATGTTAAACCCCTTATCATGAATAGTAGTTTAAATATAGTGAAAAAGTTTAACTATTCAATGAGATATATTGAAACAATGAAGATGTCAATGTTTTTATCCTTAATGAGCAGCGGGCACGGGGGAAATTAAGTCAATAGTCATGTTTTATGCAGTACTGAGGCTGAGCAGGAGCCTCATTTTTTTTCAGCCGGGAACTCTTTTAATTGTTCCATTATCCAGCATATTCTGAAGTTCTGCAAGCTGACGTTTTTCCTGAGAATCAATAATTCCATCTTCGTCTGCAATCATAAGGATTCTTTCAAATTCAGTTGTTGTAATCTCACCGTCGTCCATGGCATGCTTGATCATTTCGGAAATTTTTTTACCGCTTTCACCGCTGTTATTTGTCATAATAGCTACTCCTCATAAAAATTTGGCATTGCGATAATGTGTATTAGAGTTATATGATAAGTCAAGAGATTATTTAATAATCTGGAGTTTAACTTTTTCACTGCGGATTAAAAAAAGAGAGTGCCTGTAAAGGCACTCTCTTTATATTTTTATAAATTGTTTATTGTTATCCTACAAGTGAACTTGTAAAAGTCAGTTCATTTGAATCAACTACAGCTGTATCATCTGAAAGTATTGATTCAGCTTTTCCGAAGAAGTTGTTGAATTCAGAACCGAGGTAGAATCTTGCAGAGAGTATACGTCCGTTGTAATACGCAGCCTCGCTGTTTTCTGCAAGAAGCTGATCAATCTGCATTCCGCTGTTTGCTTCGCAGATTGCCTGGAATTTACCCTGAACAACAGTAAGCGCCCAGAGGTGCATCCATGCATAGGTCATCATTACAAAGATTTCCCGCAGAGGAGTGGCATCTGCAAATATATGGTCTATATTCTTGTCGTCTCGTCTTCCTTCCATGAATTCTACAGTTTCATCGAGTTTTGCAATACCTCTCTCGATAATTGAAACGTATTTATCATCAACAAGGCCTTTGGCTTTCTCCACAGTCTCTGCTATTCTCTTCTTGAAGATTGTGTAGTTGTATTTATCCTTGTTGAGAAGGAGTTTTCTCATTGTCAGGTCTATAGACTGAATTCCATTTGTTCCCTCGTAGAGAGCAAGAATTTTACTGTCCCTTGCGAGCTGCTCAACCGGATAGTCCTGTGTAAATCCGTAACCGCCGTATACCTGAATTGCATCTGAGGTTACCTGCCATGATGTATCGGTGTTTCCGGCCTTTGTTATCGGGATGAAGAGTTCTATAAGGGCCCTGGCTTCTTTTTTGATCTCCTCGTCTGTTTCTGATTCTACAACGTCAAAGAGGTAGGTGTTGTAGTATACAAGTGTTCTCATGGACTCTACTCTTGCTTTCATGCTGAGAAGCAGTCTCTTCACATCCTGGTGCTTGATGATGGTTGTATTACCTTCAACAGCGCCTGTGGGATCCTGCCCCTGTACTCTCTCCATGGCATATCCAAGAGCATGCATGTAGGCTGAGCTTGACAGCGCCATTGCCTGCATTCCCACGTAGAGTCTGGTCTCATTCATCATGTTGAACATTATTTTCATGCCCTCACGCTGACTGCCCATGAGCTCGCCCTGACATTCATTGTTGTCGCCGAAGTTCAGTGTGCACGTTGGAGATGCTGTAATTCCCATCTTATGCTCGATTCCGGAACATACAACATCATTTTCTCCGAGAAGTTTACCCTCTGCGTCGAATCTGTGTTTGGGAGTCATGAATATGGATATTCCCTTAGTTCCCAGGGGGTCTCCATCTACTCTTGCAAGAACGGGGTGAATCATATTCTTATAGTAGTCATTTTCTCCAGTGGAGATGAATATCTTTGTTCCATTTATTGCGTAGGTGCTGCCGTCTATCTGTGAAGCCTTGGTCTTCAGAGCTCCAACATCGGAACCTGCTTCAGGCTCTGTGAGGCACATCGTTCCTCCCCACTCTCCTGAAATGATTTTTTCACATACAACTGCCTTATCTTCATCGCTGCCGTATTTTTTTACAAGATTCATCGCACCAAGACTCAAATGAGGATACATTGAGAATGCAACACCTGCACATGCAAAATAGTCCAGAGTTGACTGGAAAATTATCATGGGCATTCCCATGCCTCCGAACTCAGGCTCTATGTGAGTACCCGCAAAACCCGCTTCGTAGTATGCATCCAGTGCCGGCTTGAATACTTCAGGAATCTTCACCTGCTTTGTTTCAGGGTCGTAAACTGCATGCTGCTTGTCTGCTTCTGCGTTTATCGGGTAAACCTGCTCCTCTGCTATTTTTTGAGCAAGATCTATGATCTCTTCAAAAATTTCTTTGTCAAAATCTGCAAATTTTTCGTAGCGGTTCAGTTTGTCCACTTCCAGAAGTTCAAAGAGGATAAATTTTACGTCTCTTGAATCTGCTAATGGGCTTATTGCCATGTTGTGCCTCCCTATTCTTATATCTTTTATTCTTTAATTTTGCAGCTTTTTCTCCAGATTCCGGCTTCATCTGCTGCTTTAATCAGCTCATCCCGAAATTCAGGATGAGCTATGTTGATTATCTCCTCGGTCCTCTCCCACTGTGAGCCGAAACGAAGAGTAGCCACTCCGAATTCTGTTACTATATGCTGTACCATTTGCCGCGGAACTGTTACAGTTGATCCAGGTTTAAAGTACGGAACAATTGTCGAGTGTATCCGGCCTTCCTTATCCTTAAATGTCGAAGGAAGACATATGAAGCTTCTTCCTCCCGGAGAAAGAAAAGCTCCCTGGACGTAATCGAGCATGCCTCCATTGCCTGATATCTGTTTGAAACCGCTGCTCTCGGCATTTACCTGCCCCTGAATATCAATTTCAAGAGCAGAGTTTATAGATACTATGTTCTCCATCCTGGCAATTACACTCATGCTGTTTGCGTAGCCTACGTTGTAGGATGCCAGCCCTGTGTTGTGATCAACCCAATCATAGAGTTTCTTGTTTCCGAGGGCAAATGTATATGTTACTTTACCGCGGTCAAACGTTTTCCTTGAATTGTCCATTATACCGGCCTGAACCATTTTTCTGTAGGCATCTACTAGCATTTCTGTATGTCCGCCAAGATGCTTCAGGTCGCTCTGTGCAATCATGTTCCCCAGCTCATTGGGCATACCGCCTATCCCAAGCTGTATACAGCATCCGTCATGGAGATATTTGAATATATGGGATGCAATTTTTTTATCAGTTTCTGTTTGAATGGTTTCTGGAAGTTCCATGAGGGGATCATTTTCGCTGTAAACAACGTAATCTGCTTCAGAAATGTGAATTTTTTCGTTGTCGCCGCCATATGCCACAGGGATATTTTCGTTTACTTCTAATATTACCGTTTTTGATGCATTGGCAAACTCTTTCATACATGAATTGTGAATCCCGAAGTTGAAATAGCCCTTCTCATCCATCGGAGAGGTGCGCATCATGAAAACATCCGGAGAAGCGATTTTGACTTTATTCTTTTTGAAGTCTTCTCTGTAGGAGTGTTGTATGGCCAGATCGGCATCTCCGAACATCATAGGCACGTAGAAGACATTGTTTCTGTTGAAGCTCTTTACCATTCTGGATAGAGGACTGAAGTGGCAGTCATTGTATGTAAATGTTGATGCTTCTTTGTCTGCAGCAATAACCTCAGGCAGAGGAGGCAGAGTGACTGCCGAGGCGATGTTTATGTCCGAAAGTTCTTTTTTTCTTGCGGCAAGCGCTTTATCCAGAGCAATAGGCTTTCCATTAAAAAAAGCATAGGCAACTCCGTCACTGTTTCTGACGCATTTTACTGCCTCCTGAGGGGAGACAGTCTTTTCTTTGAGAAGGCTCACGGCCTGTCTTTTGGATTGTAATTGGTTGGTATAGTTCATAGTTCCCCCTGAAAAATACAAGTCGGTAAATGACTGACACGTCAGTCATTTACCGACTATAGTGAGATCTATGCTTTATAAGTCAAGATTATTTATTGAAAATACCGTAGGCGATTGTGTCTACGTAGCTTTTGGTGAGACTGTCTATGTCCAGAATTTCCAGGTTTTTTTCTTCCATCACAGTGTAGTGATAGGCCATTCTCATAAATGCGCCGCTGAGAAGGCTGGAGGTAAGATCCAGATCAAGATCCTTTTTCAATATTCCGTAATCACGGGCTTCAATGAGATTCTTTTTTATTAGAGAAAGCATCTTCCTGTTGAAATTATCTATCAGGGGATCCATGTTTGCACCAAGACCAAGCCCTATGCGCAGAAGGAGGTTGCAGTAGTCAGGATTTTGTGCGAAGAAATGGAGGGTCCCTCTTATCCTGAATCTGAATACATCCATGTAATCTTTCACATCCGGAGGAGTTTCGTTCAGTACCAGGCTCCATTCCTTTTGGAATTCATCCATAATTGTGGCAAAGATATCGTCTTTATTTTTGAAATACAGATATATTGTACCTCTGGCAACTCCCGCATCTTTCTGTATATCTGAAATCTGGGTCAGGTAATAACCCTTTTCTGAAAATTTTTTTCTGGCTGCCTTTATTATCTGTTCTTTTCTTTCTGTCGGATCCATATAAACTCCTATTCTCTCAATAGGTGAGACATATAGTTTGTCTAATGTCAAAAAGAATTTATTTTTGTTTTTTCAGACTTTGCTCCATGTTTTATATGCTTCCTGCTCCCCGGGGACTTTTCCCGTAAAAAAATATTGACAAAAGATAGTGTCGATTGAAGTTTTTATCATATGAATTATGATGTTTAGCGCTGGTATATAAGAAATTTCTATCCATTATAATATTTTAAATAATCCGCAAAAATAACAAAGAGGGAAACATGGACTATTCAAAAACAGTAAATCTTCCGGCTACCGATTTTCCGATGAGGGCGAATCTTCCTCAGAAAGAACCGAATATAGTAAAAAAATGGGAGGAGGAGAAGATTTATCAGCAGATTATTCAGTCCAGAGAGGGTGCTGAACTCTATATCCTTCATGACGGGCCTCCCTATGCAAACGGCCATCTCCATCTGGGGCATGCTCTCAACAAAATTCTCAAAGATATTATAATTAAGCATAAGACAATGATGGGATTGAAATCTCCCTATATACCCGGTTGGGACTGCCACGGTCTGCCCATTGAGCTTAATGTTTCAAAGGAGCTGGGAACCAAGGCAAGGGAAATGCCCAAGGTTGAAATCAGAAATAAGTGCAGAACCTATGCTGAAAAGTTTGTTAATATTCAAAAAGACGAGTTCAAGAGACTCGGCGTCTTCGGAGACTTTGAAGATCCCTACAAGACTATGAATCCTGCATATGAAGC
>CAYNFB010000111.1:0-10337 GCA_964396355.1 uncultured Leptospirales bacterium
TGATGAGTTTCCCCTCCCCCTGAAAAAGAAGCCGGGATATTTACTGAAAAAACCGTATGCTCCTCCTGAGATTGAACCGAATGCACGGCTGAAACCGTACCTCTCATTGAAGAAGCTAACATCCTCTCCCTCATATGGAACGTCCGTCTCAGTCAGCGACGTTGATCTTGAATAGGTAATATTAAATCTGTTCACGTTTTTAAACAGATCAATTCTGCTGAGTTTTACAGGTAGTGAAATCCTTGCAGCCGTGCCTGTAATGGAATCCTTGGTCCGGAGAAAATGATCTGCAGAGGAATACACATCTCTGTCGGAATCTATAAAACCGTTATCCCTGTAATTTAAAGAGAGAAAACAGGTTGGAGAAATAAATTCCATGCCTTTGAGACCAAATGCAATTTCTCCTCCATTCATTCTCTCAACGTATTTCATGCTCCCGTCCCGGAGAAAGGGGATGTGATAGTTCCCCGAGAGATCATCGAATACTCCGCTGTCCTCATATTTTCCGGAACCGGCAATTTCGACAATCTCTTCTGAGGAGATAATAACCTTCTGATTGATAAAGAAGTAGCGGTTATTGTAATCGGCGCGAATCTCCGCATCCGACTTCTGACGTTTCTCCCCTTCCAGTGTATCCACATAGGCTGCCAGTTCTGACTTTTCAATATCATCGGACTTCCTCCTCACCTTACTGTCGGTGAACACCATATTGAGGAGCACTCCGGTATTAAATTTTCCATAAAGAAAATCATCGAAGCTTTGCCTGTATGAAAGGACCGGAGTATGCATACTCTTTATATTCTTTTCACGGTAGTCATTCCCGTCAACAGACTCATTGGTGGAGTTGGTATAATCATAATAATTATAGGAAAAATTAATCGAAGGCTTGCCTTTGTCTGAAGGCAGAAAGGCAGAAGTAAACAGAAAATTATCTCTCTGTGAATCTCCCCGGTACTCATCGGAAACAGCTTCATTAAGACTGTCTGTGCTGGTTGATTTCCTGGAGTAGGTAATACCTGCTTTCCAGTCCGGCACTATTTCAGTATCTCCCGAAAACTCCCTGTACTTCACGCTCATGTCGGAGGTTGTCTTGCCTATACTTGTAAACTGGGAGGAGTTGCCCCGGCAGATATACTTAATATTCATATCCGAAAGAACCGGGGTGCCCCCTGCTGTCCTGTACAGAGGTTCCTTGAAGTTAACCTCTCCCTCGTACCAGTAGGCGCTGCCCTGCTGTGTTTCCGGTTCACTGACGTAGATGTCATTGAGCCAGACAGTTCCGGAAGTATCCGATCCGTATACAATAAACTTAATGAAGCTAATCCTCTTTAAATCAGGAGTACCATTTACAGAATATTCCTCAATGGTTCCCCCCGATGAACCGGAAAGCCTGAGTTTCAGGTTCTGCCATACCTGGCTATCTTCGGGCACTGCTCTGTACTCCACATAGTCGTAATCCGACGAGCCTATGACTATACCCAGACTATTCCCGGCAGAAAAAATTCTGGTATTAACCCACAGATTGAGAGTCTTATAGAACCGCATATCCAGAGTCTTTGAAAATGTACGCCTGATTGAAACATTGTCATTAACTGCCGGTATATCAAAGTCTATCTGAAGGGCCGATTCGCTTTCGCTTTCAATTCCCTCACTGCCGATATCTCCGTAAAGAGATTCATAGAGACTTGTCTTTTTAATCAGAAATGAATCGCTGCTGTAGTCGCTGTCATCTATGCTGTTTACCAGTGTTGTTTTAATTCTGTCGGAGGAATCTGTTTCTGTTCCGTCAAGCTCAGGATTCTTCCACTTTGATGCCACCAGTTTCAGTCCGTCGATACAGAGCCTGCCGGTCGTACCGGAGCTCTGTTTTGCATAAAGTCTCAGTGCAGCAGTCTGCTGAAGAAGTTCCGTCTCGGCTGAGGAGAGGCTGCTCCAGTCTATATATACCCTGAGTTTCTGCCATTCTCCCGAGCCGGCGGTCACCGTCCCAAGGTTTACGGTATAGGTATTTTCCAGACTGTCCAGGGTTCCGTTGCCGTCCAGATCCTCGCTGTTGAGGATTCCATCCCCTTTGGTCGATGAGCTCAGTCCGGGGCCCGAACCGATTACTGTGGAGTTATTCCCGTCAAAGGCATAGCCCCGGTCCTCGGAATATCCGCTGGACGCTTCAGAGTCGATATATCCATTGCTGTTGGCATCCTCACTGTCCAGAGAGCCGTCACCATCGGAATCCTCATCAATTTCACCAAGATCCATGTGGAGGCTGACCTGGTCCCCTGAGGAGGAGCCGTCATACTTTACCCAGAGCTCAACATACTGAAGGCCCGACATATCCACTGCCGAGTCCGAAAAATCCCGGGTCACAACGGACACGACAGAACCGGAGGTAAAGTCAAAATCCATCACAAGAGACCGCTGCGAGGTCTGACTCGTCACGCTGTCATCAACGTGCCCCATAGCAATATTATAAGGGCCGGGCTTCACAGAATAGGACACATTGTAGTAGCCGAAAGAAATTCCCTGAAGAGAATCAGGAGAGGAGGGATTTCTGTAATACTTATACAGCAGGCTGCCTCTGTCAGTCTGACCATAACCAGTCGGCATGGATGAGAGGATCCAGTCTTTCTCAGACAGAGAGATTGAAACCACTTCATCTGAGGACTCCATATTATCTATAAGCGCCTTGCCGAAACTGTTTACATCCTTCCAGCTTCTCGCATATTCACCGTAGGCTTTCACCTCAAAGGGCAGAGTCCGTTTCTTTTTATCTGCAAAAATATTATATAATTGAGCAAGCCTCTTCCTGTCCAGATAGAGAGCCGCATCCCCCTCAAGCAGAAACGACTGCCCCGATTCGCTTCCAATATCGGGAATAGTCTGATCCTCAGTTCCTCTGGACATAAGAAAACTTCCTCCTATGCGCAGATTTTTATTTATATTATAATCAGTTCTTACTCCTCCCAGAAACTCGCTGGAGCCTGTTCCAAAGGGCAGATACTCATACTTAATTTCAATATCGGTCTCCGATCCTATTACCGGATTATTGGAATCGGTGAACTCCACAAAGCCCGATGTATAGTCCACACTGTAGAGGGAGCTGTTTATCTCACTTCCATTCACGCTGATTTTGACGCTCTTTTCGATCACATTGGAATGCTTCAACTGAAAATTTCTGGCCTCAACAGAAAAATCAGCTTTAATTTTATATCTTGAGCTGAGATAGGAGTCCGACAAAACTGATTCACTGTACACATTATCGGCCCTGGCACTTGAAAGAAGCGCCCTATAGGGCTCCCTTGTTTTATGATACAGGAGACCGTTATTAAGATCCAGAGTATACTTTGTTAGTAAAGCAGTATCACTGTCGGAGAGCCTTTGATTTTCCTGATAAAAATTCATAGAAAAACCCGATGAGGAAATCTGTTTGGCTCCGAAATAGTAATAGGACCTTATCTCATATATATCTAAATTTACCCGTCCGTCATTGTTTACATCATTCTCATCACTATCGAAGGCAAAATTTTCAACCGAGGTATCCTCATTTATAGAATAACCGTATTTTATAAATACAAAATTCTTTCCCGAGAAATCTCCTCCAGGATGATTCGAATCCGACGGAGCGAGAGCGCAGGGGTCTCTTGTCCCTCCGTCCACATTATAGACTGCGAAGATACGGCTGTTGTCGGGAACTGTGCAAAGAAACTTTATTACACCTGTTGTGTAATTTATGGAATAATCTGTCCCGTTGGACAGTTTGGTATAATAGCCGCTGTCAAGAGAGAGTTTTACTGCATTATAATTATTATACTGATTCTGGTCATCCATATACAGGGCAAACCCTGTGGGAGAAATGCTTACTGAATTAAGTGTATATGATGAAGGATCTGCCGGAGCGGAGGTGACAGCGATGAGAGAGTAGATCTCACCTGCGGCCGGAACAGAGGCTAACCCGTCGTATCGTATAAACGGTTCAAGCTGATAGTATGTTTTTCTTACAAACTGATATTCAGAGAGGGATATATTGGAGGAAGTGGAGCTCCCGGTGAAATATTCTACAGCAGTTTCTCCTCTTGAAACTGCTGCAAAGGCCTTAATTTCAAAGTCTCCCTTTCTAAGGCTCATGTCCATTCCAAGTGCCTTGGAATCGCCGCTGTCATAAACGGCATACTTTGAGTGATTGAACTTAATATCAATCTCACCGGCATTAATTTCTCTTATGACCTCATCATCATAGAGAGCCCGGTAATTCATCACGTAGCGGTTATCCTGCCTGCGGCTGTCGTGATCTATATAGACTGAAATTCTATCCCCCACATCTCCCTCCATATGGAGGAGTATAACCTGTTCGGGGGTAAAACCCTCTGTTACTACTTTTGACTGCGGAGTGTCCTCATCATACTGTTTGTATTTACTGTCGGTGAACATGGACTTGCCGTATTTCATCTTAAGATCAACGGATCCGTAGGAGTTGATATTTACATTATCACCGTTATATACATTGAACCGACTGCTTTTTTCCTCAATGTCATGATAGAGAGGAGCAACTATATACTCTTCCCACTCTCCCTTTTTGTATTTAAGGGGATCCTCTTTATTTTCTTCCGATGACTTATAGGCCTGCTCAATGAAGCCGATACCGGACGGGCCGGCAAAGACGATTGCCGACAGGGAGAGAGAAACAATTATGATGTAGGTGGAGAATATTCTAAGCATTTTCAGCAGTCATCTCGCATTCGATATTGAAAGACTGCTTATTGTAATATATCAGATAATGATGACAATAAAAATATTACCACATCCTGCTCATATACGGATAAGGATTGATGGGGATTCCTCCGAGCCTGATTTCATAGTGACAGTGATTACCAGTGGCATTTCCTGTCATGCCCACATAGCCGATCCGGTCGCCCTTGTTAACTTTCTGCCCTTTGACTGCAAGGATTACCCTCTGGTGGCCGTAAATAGTCTCATATCCGAACTTATGCTTAATCCGCACAGCCTTTCCGTATCCGCCCATCCATCCTGATGCAGCAACAACACCGGGAGCAGTGGCCCTGATTATTGTGCCGGCTGAAGCCGCAATATCTATACCTGTATGAAAATCCCTGCCGTGTCCGAAGGGAGATCTTCTCCAGCCGAAGAGAGAGGAAATATGTCCAGGATTTGGTACAATAGAAGGTGTATCCTTGATTACCTTGCTTCTCACATCTATAAAATTCTTAATTGTCTTAACAGTATTTGTGCTGCTGAGAAGATCACGCTGAACGTCCTTCATAGAGAAAATTTCACCAGGCATGAGCCGCTTAATTTTAGCCAGTTCACTCATCTCCGCCCTGTCGAAATCATTAAATGTCCATATATCGCCCACATCTTCCGTCCCGGCTGCGAGCTGATAGAGTTCTTCAATTTCAGGTTTAAGATCATCCATCAGGTCAGTAATATCGCGAGTGAGCCTCTCATATCTGATCAGATCAGCCCTGACGTCATTGTATGAAAGAAGCAGCTTCTGCTCCTCCCACTTTATCTGCCGGTTCTTTATTACCGCATAGGAAGATGTGACTATAACAACGACGAACAGACTGAGAAAAAAGAATACGATGAACTTGGATATCTGAAAGTTGAAGATCTTCTTCTCATTGTGAGGTATTAACATGACGGTCATCTTCTCATGACCCTTCTCCAGATATCTCTGCCAGACCTTCTCCCTCTTCTTCCTGAAGACGAAGTAGTTCTCGTATAATTTTCTGGAAAACTTATTGTGATAATTTCTTATTCTAAATTTCATTATATTTTCTAAACCACTTTATTAATCGGCATATTTATCTACATATTTCAAATAATAACTAAATTGGCAACCATTTTTCCATTAAAAAACAAGACTCAGGGCTTCATTTACTGTGCTGAGACCTATAATTTCACCGTCAAAACCGGTTTTCCCGGCCTTTTCCACATCCCCTTTCGGGACGTAAAGCCTCTTAAATCCGGAATAACGAAATTCCTGAACTCTTTTCTCTATCTGCGAAACAGGCCTGAGCTCGCCGGAAAGCGAGATTTCACCGATAAATCCTGCACCGTCCTCGACGGACTTCTCCTTCAGGCTGGAGGCGATAGCCATGGCCACAGCAAGATCGGCGGCAGTCTCATTGATATTGAAGCCGCCGGAAATATTGAGAAAAATATCAAAATTATTGAGTTTCAGATCTCCGTGTTTTTCCAGAACCGCACTTATAATTATCAGCCTGTTCATGTCCAGACCATCAGACATCCTTCTGGGATTTGAAAAACTTGAAAATGTTACCAGAGACTGGACCTCGAAAAGAATTGTCCTGCTTCCCTCAACGGCAGCAGAGACTGCGCTTCCCGGAGAATGAGTTCGAAAAGGATTGAGGAAGATCTTATTCTTATCCTTCACCTCCTCCAGTCCTGTAGAGGTCATCCTGAACAGCCCCATCTCATTTACAGAGCCGTATCTGTTCTTGAATGCCCTGAGTATGCGATAATCTCTGGAAAAATCCCCCTCGAAGTAGAGGACCACATCCACAATATGTTCCAGCAGCTTAGGCCCGGCAATATTCCCGTCTTTTGTTATATGCCCGATGAGTATAACAGGAATGCCGCTTCTCTTGGCAAATTCCGCCAGGCGGGAGGAAGACTCCCTGACCTGACTGACTGATCCCATGATTCCCGGTGCCTCGCAGTTATATATGGTCTGTATGGAATCCACGATGAGCAGACCGGGCTTTATCTTCTCTGCCAGTTCGAGTATATCACCCACCTCATTATTAACAGAGATTTTCACCCTCGAGGAATCCAGCCCCAACCTCTCCGCTCTCTGTCTTATCTGAACAGGAGACTCCTCTCCTGATATATACAGAGCCTCGAGATATGCGGCAATCTGCAGCCCCAGAGTAGACTTGCCTATACCCGGTTCTCCACCCAGGAGGAGGACAGAGCCTGGAACAATACCCCCTCCGCAGACCAGATTAAACTCGCCGATGTCGACGGTCTTCCTGTCAAGACTCTGTTTTTCAACAGAACTCAGAGGTATGGCAACAGGTTTCCCCTTCACTCCGGTGCTCTTCATGGGGGCCTTGTCTACAATTGTATTCCATTCCCCGCAGGAGGTACATCTCCCGTTCCACTTTGAAAAATCCTGGCCGCAGGCAGTACATATAAAAAAATCTTTCTTCTTGCTCATATTACTGCTTGGGCCTGAAAAACAGCTTTGACGGATCCTTCTTCAGTCCCCTGAAAAGCTCCTTGGCAGAAACTGAGGCATCCTTAAGATTATAATATATTTCTTCATCTGTCATCAGTTTACCCAGACTGCCTCTGCCCTGTTCCAGTCTGGTTATAATCCTGTTCAGATTGCTTGATATTTCCGACATATTTTTGATAGTAATATTGATATCCTCCTTATTCTTTTGTGAAAGGGTTGCCATATTCGAAGTAAACCTGTTGAGTTCATCCATAAATAATTTCATTTTTTGAGAAAAGAGAACTATTGAAGCCTTAGCTGAGAGGACTGACTTTCTCACATCAGTTCTGTTCTCCCGGGACATGCGGTTGAGATTCTTGACAAACTGATTTGAATTCTGAAATATCTCCGCCAGCATCTCTCCCCCGTTCTGATCCTGCATAAACCCCTGAAACACCAGCATCATCTGATCAAAACTTGCCGGATCTATACCATATATTTTATCTCCATCCTCGAGGAAGTCTTCCGTATTTCTAGTCGGCGGCACAAAGACATTTATATATTTGCTCCCGATCATGCCTTTGGTAAATATTGCGAACCGGGTTTCCTTGATCAGCTTAAACTTATTGTCAATCCAGACAGTTACCTCTGTCTTTTCATCTGACTGCCTTATATCAACAACCTGCCCGATTCTGATACCGCCTGCAATATTTACAGGAGCACCGACAGAGAGATCATTGAGAAAACCAAAGTATATTCCAAGTTTATATCCCGAAGATGACACATTAATCTTCGCAAGAACTGCGACAATGACGATGAAGACGGTAAAGCTAACAGTAATCATAAGGCCCACTCTTGCCTCATTATTCAGCCGCATAAAAACCTCCTGCAGAGATATACCACTATTCAAATTTATTCAGTAACTCAATGTATTCTGATATCTCTATTTTATCAAATAAAAAAAATTTATTTTCAATCTTCAGTTTAAACCTTCACTTATTTATATTATTATTAAACTATAGAAGCACGGAGGACGGAATGTCTGAATGTATAGTCTATATTACCGCCGAATCCCAGGAAGAAGCCGAAATAATTGGAAGACACCTGGTTTCAAGAAAACTCGCTGCCTGCGTGAACATCCTGGGCGATATAAAATCCATATATCACTGGGAAGGCAGTATTGAGGAAAGCAGCGAGGTCGTTCTCATTGCAAAGACCAAGGATGCTCTCATTGATGAGCTGACTGAAAATGTCAGGTCAATCCACAGCTATGATTGCCCATGTATAGTATCAATGCCTGTTTCAGGCGGGAGCACTGAATATATCAACTGGATCAGAAACGAAACAAAATAGATCTGTTTTAGTTTGGAATAAATCTGCCAGTTAAATAGAATTATGGAGAATAGTATGGGAAGAAAAAGAAAACCGATTGAAAAAAGAAAAAAAGCAAAGAGAAGACTAAAGAGAAAGAAGAAGGAGCGAAGAGGCCATGTACTGAACAAATAACAATGAGAGACCGGAAAACAGCATGACAGACACAAAATTTTAAAAAGAAAAGGTTTCTATTATATTTGACAGGACAGAGAGTCAATGATCTCTACAATCAAAAAAGGCTGCTTCAGGTAAATGTTAAAGATATTCCCTCTCGCTGAAAAACAAATCTTCTATCCGATTCTCGCCTACTGGTCATATACCAGCTGGTATATGGGAAGGAAGGTCCCCTTTAATGCTGTACTGAATGAATACAGGAGAAGGGCTGACATGGAAAGCATGCCATATTCTTTCATCGCCCTGTGGGATGACATCCCTGCAGGTATGGTATCCCTGAAGGAAAATGATCTGTCATCAAGGCTGGAGCTCGGCCCCTGGCTTTCGGCACTTTATGTCGCGCCTGAATTCAGAAAAAGAGGAATAGCAGAGAGGCTCATTACAGAGATAAAAAAGCAGTGTTCATCTATCGCCGTCCCGAGAGTATTCCTCTTTATAGACAACAAAAATATGGACTATCTTGAAAAATACTACCGCAATAAAAACTGGATTTTTCTGGAGGATTCTTTGGACAGCGACGGCCATGAAACAAAGATATTCTTCCTTGAGACATGACAATCTGCTTCCTTAAAAGAGACAAATCAGCAGGAGCAGAGGCAACTCCGGCCGATTCAGAAGGGTCTAATCAGTCATGATGATGGTGATCGTGAGAATGTCCCTCATGACTATGGCCTTCTCCCTTCTTATGCATTATGCCGTGAATTATATAATCCGCAAGAGTATCCACATTTGTTTTCTTAGTTGCAGATATCTCCATGATCTCGGCTTTGCTGTTCAGTGCTCTTACCTGATCATAGAATATTGATTTATCAAAATTAGTAAGTCCTATTATATCTATCTTGTTAAGAACCAGAAGATCTGCCTTGCTGAACATCACAGGATACTTGTGAGGTTTATCATGCCCTTCAGATACTGAAACAACCATTATTACCTGATCTTCTCCGAGGTTGAAATCTGCCGGGCAGACCATATTGCCTACATTCTCAATTATGAGACAGTCTATATCATGAAGATCAAAATTTACAAGAGATCGCTCAAGCATGGCAGCCTCGAGATGACAGAGGCTGTGAGTATTTATCTGATGCACCTTCACATCAAATTTTTCCAGTCTGTCTGCATCGGCGCTTCCCTGCATATCGCCTTCAATAATTCCAACGCGGTATTTTTCTGTAATGGCCGGCAGAATTGCCTCAAGAACACTGGTTTTGCCGGCACCGGGTGCACTCATTATATTGAGGACGAAGATGCCGTGATCATCCATGTTTTTTTTAATATTTTCCGCCAGCAGGTCATTCTGATGAAGAAGGTCTTTTTCAAGTTCTACATAATGCATATTATTACTCCTCTCTTTCTATATCGATTGATTCTACATACATTCTGTCACCGGCCGTTATTGCAACATTGACCGAATCGCAATGGCTGCATCTGAACATATAATCTTTCATTACCGTTTCCTTTCCGCAGTCGCTGCAGGTGAGGATAGTATCAATAGATTTCATAGTTATTACAGCATTCTCAAATACCGAGTCCTTCTTTGGCGCCGACTACATCAGCTACGCCATCGCGGTCGAGGAACTGTCCCGCGTCTGCG
>CAYNFB010000112.1:0-10257 GCA_964396355.1 uncultured Leptospirales bacterium
AGGCTCTGAGCCCCGTCTTCTGCTTCATCCTGGTTCATCGATTCATTCTTACAGGCAGACCTGAAGCAGGTGAATGCAAAGTAGAGAAGATATACAGACCCTGCTGCTGCTGTTATTCCGGTTATCATCGGGTGAGTTGTGAATATAAAACCCATGCCGCATATGCCTGCACTAATCAGCAGAGCATCGCTCAGGGAACATATGAAGGCAATTATATTGCGGTGTTTACCCTCAATTCCTTTTTTTAGAACGTAGGCATTCTGTGCGCCGATTGCTATTATAAGGCCTGCTCCCATGAGCAGGCCTTCGATGAAGTGCGGTACTGCTGACATGTGATCCTCCTGTGGAAAAATAACATATGTTTTTTTTGCCTCAAAATTAGCAATGAATTTTTTATTGAATTTACATCACTGTCATTTCGATGATCTTTCGGGGAGAAATTTCCTGATATTTAACGTCTACTGGTTCCAGTATTTGTAGTGGTGAATAATAGATTTCTCACGTACGTTCGAAATGACAGATTCGGTCACCACATTGTCATTTCGACGACCTTTGGAGGAGAAATCTCCTGATATGTAGAGTTTACTGATTCCGGTATAGGTAGAGGCTATGAACAGATTTCTCACATGCGTTCGAAATGACAGGCTGTGAATGTTCTAAATAAGGGACTGTATTATTGAAATGAAATATGCAGCCTGTATTAATTAGAGGCAAAGGCATATCAATTTTGCTTGAAAAATAGCACCCCCTGTATAATATGATTCGATTAAAAGTGAGGTCAGTGAATGAACCATAGAATTATTATTTCAGTTTTGATTATAGCGGCGGCTCTTGCCGGTGCATGCTCAAAGGCCGGGTCTCCTGTTAAGATCGCGGTAAAGCCGGAATCTCCCAGTTTCGGAGCCGGATGTTACGACAGCAGAACTCTGATGATTAATGATCTGGGACTTACAGATGATCAGACCGGGCGGATTCTTGATATCGATGAGAAGTATAACATTCTCTATCGAACCCTCAAGGGAAGTAACGGCAGAATAAGGATGCTTAAAGAGGAGCATCGTGTTGAAATTGAAAAATCACTTACTAAGCAGCAGGCCGTCAAGTTTAATGAGGTATTCATGAACAGGTGGGCCTATAACAAAAGGAAGGAAAAATGAAGAGAGCTGTATATATAATAATTTTATTTATCTTCGCGCTGTCATCATGTGATCGTAATGACATGATTGATTTCGCTGAAAACGGAGGAACTGCCATCTACGCGCTCAGTGATGACGGTACTGACGGAATGGCAATTACTGCAAATGATCTGGGATACTACAAAGAATCTGTCGTAACCGGAATGGGTATTCCTGTCGCGACAAATATGATATGTGCAGACAGCGAAAGGAGAGTCTTTATTGCAAAGAGCTCTCAGCTCTACTTTCTTCCGGACAGGGATTCTTCGTCCTGGGAGAACTCCTCTATCCCCGGAACACCTGCTGATCTTGAGGCAGCCGGGGACAGTGTTTACGTTTTGATGGCTGCTGCATCTGACTGCCTCTATCACTTCGACAGGTCGTCAAATATTTTCGTATCTGATTCAGTGGATATAACAGGCTACACACCTGAATTTATGGACTATTCCGGCGGAACTCTCTATATATGTGCTGAAAACGCCGGGGCTTCCAGGGAAATTTACAGCTTTACAGGCGGGAGCGCCTCTCAGATATATAGTGTTCCCCTCACTTCGACGGCAACTTATTTTTCTGTACTGTCTGGAATCTTCTACACCGGAAGCGGTACTACTCTGTATGAGAATGATACGGTGAAGGGAACCGGAACCGGTATGAATCCCTATGCTGTATTCTCATCATCTGAAATATACGCAGGCGCTTTGGATGCGAATCATGTAATAAAGAAACTTGTTTCCACTACATTTACCGATGTGCATACATTTTCTTCCATATCAGGCGTTATTAAGATAGCCCGATATAAAAAAGGCATAATCGCTGTGGGTATATCCGGTTCATCCGCAGATGACGGACTCTACCTTTATTACACTGCTGAAGGTGAAATAAAGAAGATCTCCTCCCGATCTATCTACGATATCTTCATAAGGTAGACTTTTTTTCATTGACACATGGAGGCGGTCATTTTCTACTCCTTCCAAAGTATATATAATCCGATGATTTTGTAATCGCTTCATGGAATCCATTTTTAATCCTGCATTGGTATACAAAATTGCTTGTTAGTATTCATTTTTTTCTATTTTCTGTAAAACTGAATAGATTACGTTATTATATAAGAATTAACTGGCCGGTTCTGTGGATTCAGTAACAATCGGTATGGGGAATCTCTCATATACTGTTGCAACGGCTTGAATATTGGAATTTACCGGGTACTACATGGTATTATCAGGCATCGGAAACACCAGAATAATAACTCAGGGAGGGCTTAATGCGCAGCAGTAACCTTTATATTAAATATGTGAGTGATTCAGTAACAGAGGAGGATCTCACCGAACTTTTTACCGAATACGGCGCAATAAAAGAGGTCAAGATTGTAAGAGAACGAGGAATGGCCTTTATTGAGATGGAGAGGCAGATGGATGCCGAAGCCGCATGTAAAGGGCTCAATCGAAAGGAGTTCCACGGAAGAACGCTTCAGATCTCAGAGGCCGTGTCCGGCAAGAAAAGGAGACGTTAGCTCTTCTCCTTTCATTCTCTCCCCCTCAATTCTGCCCGCTGAGGGGGAATGTGCTTCGGGCGATACTTTCCTTTATCCGGCATTAACCTTGACAGTCCGGGTATCAGCCGATAATTGTATTCTATGAATTTTAAGAAAAAAAACAGAAATAAAAAAGTCCAGGTCAGCTCGATTTCTGTATTTCGAGCTATGTATAATAGAAATTACAGGCTTTTTTTCTACGGTCAGGCAGTATCCCTTATCGGGACCTGGATGCAGTCAATTGCTACAGGATGGCTCGTCTTTCGTCTAACCGGCTCTCCTATGATGCTCGGCATCGCGGGATTTGCTGCCCAGATTCCGGCTTTTCTCCTGTCTCCTGTTGCAGGAGTCCTCGGAGACAGGCTGAGCAGAAGGAAAATACTGCTGGCAGCTCAGGTTCTGGCCATGGTGCAGGCTCTGACGCTGGCTGCCGCTACGCTGTCGGGATCAGTTGAGGTATGGCATATAATAGCTCTCAGCGTTATGCTGGGCACGGTCAATGCCTTTGAAATGCCCACCAGACAGGCCTTCGTCGTCGAGATGGTCGATGATATGGCTGATCTTCCAAATGCTATTGCCCTTAATTCTGCACTCTTTAATTCATCGCGGCTCATAGGCCCGGCACTGGCCGGAATTCTCGTTGCATTTGCAGGAGAGGGAACGTGTTTTCTTCTCAATGGCATAAGTTACTTCACAGCCATAGCCGCGCTTCTTATGATGAAGATAAAAGCCGTTCCTCAAAGCAGCCGCCCCTTTAATCTGAGAGAGGAACTTGCCGAGGGCTTTCTCTATACATTCCGTTTTACCCCGATCAGGGATCTCCTGATACTCATTGCTATGATCAGTCTTATCGGTATGTCTTTTCCGGTACTCATGCCGGTTTTTGCCAAGGATATTTTGTCGGGTGATTCCCATACATACGGATTTCTCGTCTCCGCTTCAGGTGCCGGGGCTCTGATTGGAACTCTCTACCTGGCCATGAGGAAAAGTGTACTGGGCCTGGGCCGGGTCGTAAATATTGCTGTCTGCTTCTTTGGAGTATCGCTGATGGTCTTCTCTTTTTCGGTGAGTATGTATCTGTCTCTTGCTGTTCTTGTCGGAGTCGGGTTTTCCATGACTGTAACCGCCGCATCGATAAACACCATCCTTCAGACTATTGTAGATGAAGGGAAGAGGGGGAGGGTGATGAGTTTCTACGTTATGGCATTTACCGGCGCGGCTCCAATCGGAAGTCTGACTTCCGGATGGTTCTCATCTCACTACGGAGCGCCTGTTACTATCTTCAGCGCAGGGATTCTTGCTCTGGCCGTGGGAATAATGTTCCACCTGAGGCTTCCTTCCATAAGAGAAATGATAAGACCTATTTACAGGGAGAAGGGGATAATTCCTGAGGTCGCCAGTGCAATACAGACTGCCGCTGATTTGAGAAACCCGCCTGAGTGTTAAACTGCTCATTCCTTTCTGTCCTGCTGCCTGCGCTTCCGGGTAATTAAAATTTGTCTTCTATCAAAGCAGATCCTATACTGTATGTATCTTTAAATATTGAGACCGGTATAGTAAATGTTTATATCTGGGTTTACTAATTTCTATAGAACAGCATCCAGTGATGAATTCAGAAAACTTATAAGATCTGCCTGGGAAGTGAGCTGGCCCATGATTATAATCATGGGATTTGAATTTATTATAAGTGTCGCCGACGTCTATATAGCAGGGAAGCTCGGCCGGGAGTATCAGGCAGCAGTAGGTTTTTCAATGCAGATTTACTTCATATTCATTGTTGTTGCTAATTCACTCACCGTGGGAACTGTATCTGTTGTTTCAAGACTGTTCACCTCAGGCGACAGGGAATCTCTCTCTATTTCTATTTACACAATATTTATTTCGGTTCTGGTTTCCGGATTATTGTTCGGAATTGCAGGAGTATTATTTACCTCACCCGTTGTGTCTCTTCTGAATATTCCGTCAAGCGTCAGTCCCATCGCAGTTCCCCTGGCGCGTATATACGCAGCAGGGCTCATCTTTCACTACTTTCTCATAAACAGCAATGGTATACTCCGCGCAGCCGGCATGGTAAAAAAATCTCTCATGACAATGGGAACCGCTGCAGTGCTCAATGTGGCGCTGAATTTTTACTTTGTATTTCATACGCCGCTGGGGTTCTACGGAATAGCTCTCTCCACGGCAGTCAGTGTTGCCGCTGCTTCGATTATTAATTTCATGCACGTGAGAAAATTGCTGCCCCACAGGCCTCTGTTCAGCAGATCTCTCCTTCAAAGGGTTGTGTCAATAGGCTGGCCTTCGGGCCTTCAGCAGATATCATGGCAGGCAGGGGGAACTGTTATCTTCCTGGTTCTCAGCGCTCTGCCTGAAAACAATGTGGAGATAATTGCGGCATTCACAAACGGCGCGAGAATAGAATCTGCCATATTCCTTCCGGCATTTGCGCTGAATATGTCAAATGCTGTTATTGTGGGCAATCTGCTTGGAGAAAAAAGAGAAAGCGACGCTTTCCGGGCGGGAATTATCACGGCATTTGCAGGTCTGATTCTTATCTCTCTGCTTACTGTACTGGTTGTTGTTAATGCAGCTTTTTTTGCATCGCTTCTTTCAAACAATACCGTTGTGATAAGAGAGACTATTCAATACATCCGAATCAGCATGATAAGTGAACCCTTCATGGCTCTTGCAGTCATACTGGGAGGAGCACTCAATGGAGCAGGTGATACCAGAGGGATGATGCTCATTGTCATCTTTGGCCTGTGGTTTGTCAGGATACCGCTGTCCTTTCTGCTGGGTATAACAGCAGGTCTCGGGGCAACCGCTGTGTGGTGGTCGATGAACGCATCTATCTTTATCTTTTCAATTCTTGTGTTAAGGCGTTATCTCAGGAGAAAATGGTTTGAGCTTAATTAGGGAAGAACTTACTCCCTCTCACCGCGGAGTTCTCCATGATCTTCTCCGTGGGGGCAGGGCTGTCTCCGGGGTAAATGCCTTGACTCTGAATATATAGTAAGCCAGGGTGAGGCTATTATTGTGAACTCCGGGGGATGGCTGCAGTACAGCTCTCCATTCACAGGCGGTGAGGAGTATATTGCAGTATGCATGCGCTCTCATCCGGTACAGTTTGCAGATATATAGAAGAGGTCCTATGGTTGACTATAAGGCGCAGATCAGCAGTATGATTTCTCATCGGGAGAGTTACTTTCCTGTAATGACAATGCTTTACAACCTTTACAATAATCCGGAGCCCGGCGGCCGTCCTGTTCAGATTGAAGCAGCCTCTGAAATTGCAATTGTCCTTGAACTGATAGATGTTGGATATCTTGAACCAGGATCATTCATCATAAACAAAGCCTTTTCTGAGATAAAGAGTCTCTGGTACAGGGGAGGGGATCCCTTTACTGAAACCGGTTCTGCCATGTTTCATCAGAGTCTGCGTGAAGGGAATAAGGACAGTTCTAAATTCCGCTATATTGCCCTATTCTTGATTCTGACAATCCTCCTGTCTCTTCTTTTTTTTATTATATAGACATCATTCTTTATATGCATTATAGTTTGTTGTGACCATTATTGAAATACTAATAAATTCCCGTTTTCTTAAGTATCTTTCACTATAGTCAGGAGGGGGTAACTCTGTGAATATTATGATGATTAGAAAAGTTCTGTCTATTTCATGCCTGTATTCGTTTTTCACCTTATTATTCATTGTTCTCTTTTCATCCGGCGGATTCTGCGGGGAGTATTCCCTGTCTGTACAGGGCGGTGCGGTTTATCAGGGGTACAACGATGTGAAGCTTCCCGGCAACACCGGGTCAAGGTTCTCTTTTAAAGATGATCTGGATTCGGACCCTGTATTCTCTCCAAGATTTGAGGCCGGCCGGTATTTTTCTGATTTTCACTATATCGGAGTCATGGCCTCCACTCTGCGTATTTCTTCCTCGGGAACTCTTAATCGGGATATACTTTTTGATGATGTGCTTTTTGTTCAGGGAACGAAGGTGGATGGTTATTATAAATTTGATTCATATCGTATAACTTACAGATATACTTTTTATGATACCCGGAATATTAAATTTGCCGCCGGAGTCACCGGAAAAGTCCGCGATGCTGAAATATCTCTGAGAAGCAGTGCCGGTGAGGGAAAGCTTAAGAACAGGGGTGGAGTAATGCTTCTGAGTTATTATCTGGAATGGACGGCCGGACAGGGAATTTCATTTCTTACATACGGCGACGGGCTCTGGTCTCCCTACGGCAGGGCTGAGGATGTGTTTGCAGGTCTTAAATATTCATTGAATGAAGATCTTTCTCTTCTGGGCGGTTACAGAATTCTCGAAGGAGGAGCAGATAACGATGAAGTCTATACCTTCGCTCTCCTTCATTATGCGGTGCTTGGAATTGAATACAGATTCTAAAATGCTCCGGAGTGTAGAGGTTTAAATTTTTCTTTTCTGTAATGCCGAAGTCCGGACGTGATGCTGTGTGTTTCTTTTCTATAACGTTTTTTAAGATAAAAAAGTGATACTCTGTGGTTTCGAAGAAAAAAATCGTGCCGTCCCATGGAGAAAGTATTATATTGTCGGGAGGAGAACGTTATGAAAAAAGTTGAAATATTTACATCGCCAACGTGCCCCCATTGCCGGACTGCTAAGAATTATCTGACCAGCAGAAAGATACCTTTTAGGGAGAGAGATGTCTCCAGAGATGCCTCTGCCGGAAAAGAGATGGCAAGGCTCAATATAATGGGAGTACCGGCGTTCGTCATAGACGGTGAGGTGATCATTGGATTTGATCAGAAACGCATCGAAAAACTGCTCAGTCAGGAAATTGTTAAATGCCCTGTGTGCGGCACATCACTCCGGCTTCCGTCAGGAAAGGGCAAACTCCGTGTAACCTGCACCTCATGCGGAGAGAAGTTTGAAACGGTAACGTGAAACAGAGGCCCGGCTGGCGCCGGGCCGCAGCATCATTTAAATTTTAGTCTTTTCTTTATGTCCAGTTTTATTACAAAGTCGCTTGATCTTGGCGTATCACTATAGACCTTTCTGAATTCCTTTCTGAATGGAGAGTAGGTCTTAACTGTTATAGTCCCTTCATCTTCATTAAATGCAATTATCCTGAACCAGCCGTCTCCGCCGTTCTGATAGCCCTGATAGTTTGCGAGTATCTCAACTACATCACGTCCGCTGCGGTTTTTTGAAACCTGGTGATATTCGCCTGTATCGCCTTTCCTGTCATTAAACTCATGGTAGTTCCCGCATAGTACCAGAAATATTCTGTCATTCCGGGAGACCAGCTCCTTCCATATATCCAGGCCGCCTCTGCGTCCTTCTCCTGTCCGTCTGCCCTTCTTCTTTACCTCGGGTGAGGGCTCGTGACCGATGAATTTTCCGTCTTTAAACTCATCAGTGATATATGCATGGGTAGACAGTACTACGGGCAGTCCGGGGTTTTCATTTATTATCTTCTGTGCCCAGGCAAGCTGGTCCTCCTCTACCGGAAATGCCCGGTTGCGCGGCGCGTCGCATTCCAGGTTCACATGCAGTATTGTTCTTCCGTTTGCCGTAAAGTACTGGTAGTGACTGGTCTGATTGTTCGAGCTTCCGCCGTACCATGGAAAGTCTTTATACCGGTCTCTGCCGAAGTATTTAACGAAGGCAGAGTGGCCCATTACAGGTTTTTCGTCTCCATTGTAGTCATGGTCGCCCAGACTTATAGAGTAGGGGATTTTCGATGTTCTGCTGAAGTTGTCCAGTATGGAAAGAAATTTAACAGACCGCTTCCATTCGCTGTGATTGATATCACCTTTTCCATCTTCAATTACATCACCGATATGGGTGATGAATACAGTGCCGAGCATCCCTGCATAGTCCCTTATCCACTCGATCTTCTGCCTGAAAATATCCGGTCCCTTGTCGGCCCTGAAGTATCGCTGTGTATCAGGAATCATAATTATCGAGTATATGCCCGGTGAACTGAATTTTTCCAGTGGCCCGAATTCGTTTTCAAGATTCTTTTTGTGGTCTGAACAGCCCGATGCTATCAGGATCAGGGCAGCGGCAAGGAATGCCCATGTATGCTTTTCCATTTGATTCACCTTCTTTACTTCTTAATATTTTGTCCGACTTTTACAAATGTACCCATGTCATATTCATGGAAGGCGTCCCTGAGCTCATCCATGGTGTTCATCACAATGGGGCCGTGCCAGGCGACATCCTCTTTTATGGGTTTTCCCGAAACCAGAAGGAAACGGACACTGCTTTCTTCGGTGTGTATTTTTATATTATCTCCGTCATCGTAGAGGACAAGAGTTCCCTCCTCTATCTGCGGGTCTGTCTTCATATCGAAGTAGCTCCTTCCGGATATCTCATAGGGCAGGGAATGCTTTTTATGACAGAAGTGAGCAGTTCCTTCAATCACGTATGCAAAGACTGTGTATCCTTTTTTTACAGGATGGGTCAGATTCGAGTTGTGCGGAATAGTAATGTCAAGCACTTCCGGGTCTGTGATGATGTCTCTCACCGGGCCTCTTGTATCCCTGACCTTCCCCGATATGACTCTGACCGTCACGCCGCCTTCCAGTTCAACCTCTGGTATTGCATCTTTCTTCACCTCCTGATAACGGGGAGCCATCATCTTGCTGGCAGACGGGAGGTTTGCCCAGAGCTGAAATCCGTACATTCTGCCGCCTCTGTCTCCTCTGGGCATTTCCTGATGAATAATGCCGCTTCCTGCAGTCATCCACTGCAAATCCCCTGAGCCGATGGTCCCTCTGTTCCCCAGACTGTCACCGTGTTCGATGTTTCCTTCAAGCATATAGGTTATGGTTTCGATTCCTCTGTGAGGATGCCAGGGAAAACCTTTCTTGTAGTCTGCCGGATTATCTGATCTGAAGTCATCCAGGAGAAGAAAGGGGTCAAGGAGAGGTTTCTCGCTGAATCCGAAGACTCTCTTCAGATTAACTCCAGCTCCTTCAACAACAGGTTTGTTCTTTATCACTCTGCTGATTGTTCTGGTTTCATTCATCTCTCTCCTCCTTTTCTTTTATACAGGTATAAAGAGTCTGTTTCTATCCTGAATTTACTGTTTCCAGACGGAAAGGTCAATGAAGAGTAAATATTTAAAAATTATAAAATAGAGCAGGAGCAAATTATACTTGCCATTTTTCACGGATTCTAAAAAATAATGACAAAGTAAGCTTTTGCAGCGGCATATAAATAGAGACAGTTCAAATTGAATATGATTAATGGTGAGTTAACAGGATGCTCTTTCATTTACGTACAAGATCTGCTTTTACTGTTTCTGTGGGGCAGTGTTTTTTATGACAACAAGGCTGCACTCCGGTTTTATTATTCTGCTTCTTGCTGTTTTACTCTTCCCGTGGTCAGACCGCAATGAATCACTGTGTCTGGAAAAAAGAAAAATAATAGCATTCATCGGTGTTTGCAACCATTCTTTGTTCTGGGATATGATTTCCTTCGGAGTGGAGGAAGGGGCTGAAGAGCTCATTTTTTTTCTTGTAAATATGACCAGCAGCCGCAGCAATCCCGGCGG
>CAYNFB010000113.1:0-10212 GCA_964396355.1 uncultured Leptospirales bacterium
GCATCCTGGAAAAAGTCCGATAAACGCAAAGACTACAGCAGTAGATGGAATAAAAAATACAGAGAGACTTCAATAGCTGTATCAAAATCTCCCCTGACAAAGCCGGTCATAATCACTGTAAATGAGGAAAAGGACCTTGTTAAGGCTCTGGATGAGGCGCTCAATCCAGACAGCAGAAGTCTGAATTCAATTCTGAGTTCACTGAGAAGCTACAGAAAAGTAAAATGGGTGAAATACAGAGTCTACTCCAAAAAGAAAAAACGAAGAATTACCAGATGGAAAAAAATCGTCAAAAAACCTGTTTTTTCAAAGGGTATATTCATCGTATCTCTTGACAAAAATATGGGTGTTATTAAAGCAAAGAGGGTGTCTTCGGTTTATCTTAATTCGAAGAAATATCAAAACCAGAAATACCTGAAGAATTCCTATTTTGCAGAAACAGAACGAAAAAAACAGCTGTAATCCCGGAAAGTGGTCCGGTAAATCATATAATCTTTTCGGAGATTACCTTATAGGTAAATACGGCTCCAGGGTACTGAAACTCCCTATTGATGCGGGGCTTTCCTGTCCCAACAGGGACGGTACTCTCAGCAGTTCCGGCTGCATATTCTGCTCTGATGACGGCTCAGCCTCCCCCGTCATCAGCGGCTGTTCATCAATACACGAGCAGATGGACAGTGCCCGAAGAGCATTCAGGAGACAGGATGATTCGACAAAGTTCATAGCCTACTTCCAGGCCTATACCAATACCTACGGCAGTGCAGATTATCTTAAAAAATTATACGATGAAGCTGTATCATTTCCCGGAATAAAGGGACTGATGATAGGAACAAGACCAGACTGCATTGATAAAGAAATTGTAGAGATGATTTCAGGATATAAACGCGACGGCTTTGAACTATGGATTGAGATAGGACTCCAGACGATTCACGACAGAAGTCTCAGCTACCTCAACCGGGGACACAGCCATGAATCAACAGAGAAGGCAGTAAAACTGATCGATCAATATAATATTGATGTATGTGTACACGTCATTCTCGGTATCCCCGGAGAGACCTGGCAGGATATGATGGAAACAGCAGAGAGAATCTCCGCTCTCCCGGTACAGGGAGTAAAGATACACCATCTGCATATAATAAAAGGCACTGAACTCGAAGATATTTACAACGATGAGCCCTTCAGCATCATGGATATGAATCAGTATGTATCCACGGTCTGTGATTTTCTTGAAAGGATCAGACCAGATATGATTATTCACCGTCTCATGGGAGACAGAATGGAAGACAGTCTCGTCCAGCCCAGATGGGGACTCCACAAGGGCACTGTAATCCAGGCCA
The DNA here is from genome assembly GCA_964396355.1 of uncultured Leptospirales bacterium. GTDB lineage: Bacteria > Spirochaetota > UBA4802 > UBA4802 > UBA5550 > CAYNFB01. Next base: position 1,338 of record CAYNFB010000113.1, read on the forward strand.
TTGACGATGAATTCGAAAAACGCTACACCTATCAGGGCTTTCTATATGAACCATCAAGGAGTTTTTAAATGAAAATAGCAGTAGCCATGAGCGGGGGAATCGACTCATCTGTGACGGCATTTCTCCTTCAGAAAGAAGGTCATGAGGTAATAGGAATTACCGGCCAGTTTTTTTCAGACCCGCGCATTGATCAGTCCGATTATACAGACTCGTTGAATGACGCAAGAGCTGTTGCAGAATTTTTAAAGATTCCCCATCACGATTTTACTCTTAATACCGATTTTTCGAATATTATCATCGATCCATTCTGCAGAGACTACTTTTCAGGCAGGACCCCGAATCCCTGCATTAACTGCAATCGTCTGGTTAAATTCACCGAACTGATAAAGGTAAAAGAAAGCCTGGGATGCGACATGCTTGCAACCGGTCACTATGCAATAAAGAAAAAAACCGGTGAACGGGTATACTTATCAATGTCTCCCGACAGAGTGAAGGATCAGTCTTATTTCCTTTTTATGCTTTCACAGCAGCAGCTGTCCCGGTCGCTCTTTCCCATAGGATCAATTGATAAAAATGAAATAAGGAGAATCGCAGCTGAGAGCAATATACCGGTAAAGGATAAACCCGACAGTCAGGAAATATGCTTCATACCGGATAATGACTATGCTGCGTTTATAGAAAAATGGACGGGAAAGATTCCCGAAGAGGGAGATATTGTGGACTCGAAGGGCAATGTTCTGGGCAGACATAGCGGAATCCATAAATACACAATCGGCCAGAGAAGAGGCATGGGAATTGCAGCTCCCTATCCGCTCTACGTCACATCCATAGACAGTCAAAGCAACAGGATTATTGCGGGTCCCTCTGAAGAGCTCAATGTTAAAGAATTTTATACTGAGAATGTATATAACATGAAACATGATATTACAAAAGAAGAGAAAGTTTTTATCAAGACGCGGTCTACACAGAAGCCTGTTCCGGGTAAAGCGCTCAGAGAGGGGGATGAGTTTCACGTCATATTTGAGGAAACTCAGACCGGTATCTCGCCGGGACAGGCAGCAGTATTCTACGATGATGAAAATGATGTAATCGGCGGCGGTATAATCAGAAAAGACTCAGTTTAACAGACTAATCATCTGTCTTTTTTGCCATGGCGTGAGGATGACACTCATCATAGACCTTCTTGAGCCTCTCCTTAGTGGTGTGTGTATAGATCTGCGTTGTAGAGATGCTCTTATGTCCAAGCATCTCCTGAACGGCTCTTATATCGGCTCCCTTGTTGAGCATCTCGGTTGCGAAGCTGTGTCTCAGTGTATGAGGTGTTACTTTGTGAGAGAGTCCGGCCGCACGTGCCCGTTTCATTATCAGATCATATATTCCCCTGATGGAGATGGCTCTGCCCCATTTGTTGACGAATAAAGCTGTTTTGACTTCCGGGAATTTCTCTCTCCGCATTAGAAGGTACTTCTTCATAAGTGTATCTGATTCAGTGGAGAGAAAGACCATTCGGTCAGCACCTCCCTTGCCGTGTACTCTGAGTCTTCCGCTTTCAAGATCGAGATCAGTCATTGCAGAACCGGCAATCTCGGCAATTCTCGCACCGGTGGAGTAGAATAGTGAAATAACAGCTTTATCTCTGGCATCAATCAGACTCTCCACGGGAAATGATGTAAGAAGATCATACTCCTTCTCATAAAGAAAGCGGGGAATCTTCAGTTCTCTTCTGGGATAGATCAGTCTGGTCGCAGGATTTGACGAAATTGCATCCTTCCGATATAGAAAAGAGAAGAAAGATTTAACCGAGGCAATTTTACGCTCAATGGAGGTCTTCTTCAGACCTCTGTCATAGACATATTCAAAGAAACTCTTCAGATCGTTAACCGATATTGATCTGATATCTATATCACCATTATTTATCTGAACATCAAGTTCAAAATACCCCTCATATTGATCGGAGATATTTCCGCATAGAAATTCAGCAAGCTGGCTGAGATCATTCTGATAGGCTAAAACAGTTTTTTCTGATGAATTTCTTTCAACTGCAAGGTAATCAAGAAAAAAATCAATTGCCGCATACATCAGGAATCCTGATCTTCAGCCCTGGTCTCGTTCTCATCGAGCAGCTCCTTTCTGAAACCGCAGCCTTCATTGAGACAGATCAGCTCCTGCCCCTTCCCTTTTATCTTCTTTACAAACAGAAGCTTCTCACAATTAGGGCATGCCTTGTCTGAGGGAACGTCCCTTGTTAAAAAATCACAATCAGGGTAATTGCTGCAGCCGTAGAAGACTCCCCGGCTGTTGGGTGAAGCTCTCTTGATAACATCACCGTCGCATTTAGGACATTTACCCAGAGGGAGAGACTTTGCATTCCTGCATTCGGGGAATCCGGAACAGGCAAGAAAGAATCCGAATTTACCGAGTTTCTTAACCATCATTTTCCCGCATTTTTCACATTCTATATCGGTCTCTTCATCGAGGATTCCCTTCATCTCCTCAATGTTATCCTCAGCCTTGTCTACCAGCTCCTTGAAAGGGCCGTAGAACTTCTCTAGCATATTTGAATAGTTGATTTCTGCACCTTCTACCCTGTCAAGCTCAGCCTCCATCTCCGCAGTAAAGTCGACAGAAACAAGCGATGCGAAATGAACCTTCATGATTCCATTGACAATTTTACCAAGCACTGTGGGCACGAGCTGTCTCCCCGATCTTGTGACGTAATATCTCCGCATAAGAGTATCTATAGTCGGAGCATATGTTGAAGGTCTTCCAATACCGGACTCTTCGAGAAATTTAACAAGAGATGCATCATTAAATCTCGCGGGAGGAGTTGTGAAATGCTGCTCCGGTTTGATTTCCAGCACCTCGACCTGATCACCCTCTTCCATATTGGGGATCATACTCTTTTCAGTTTTACTCTGTTTGTCTACCTCTGTAAATCCCTTAAAGGTAACCTTGCTTCCATTGGCTCTGAATCTATAATCTCCTGCTATAAGAGAGACTGTAACCGTTTCAGAAACCTCGGGCATCATCTGAGATGAAACAAATCTCTTCCAGATCAGATCATACAGCCTGTACTGTTCACGGCTCAGGTCCTTCTTAATCGATTCAGGTGTACGATTAACATCGGTCGGCCTGATAGCCTCGTGAGCATCCTGGGCATTTTTCTTTACCTTGAAAACATTGGGCTTCTCAGGAAGACACGCTGGTTTAAAATTTTCTGATATAAAATTTCTCACTGCATTCAGAGCTGAGTCAGATATCCTTGTTGAATCAGTTCTCATGTAGGTAATCAGTCCCTCCGGACCTGAACCTGTTAAATCAATTCCCTCATAGAGCTGCTGTGCAACAATCATCGTCTTTCTTGATGTGAAGCCGAGCCTGTTGGCGGAATCCTGCTGGAGCTTAGATGTAATATAAGGAGCAGGAGCTTTTCTCTTCCTCTCCTGAGTCTTAACCTCTTGTACAGTGAGTTTTTGCCCCTCGATTTCACTTAATATACGGTCAGCGTCTTCCTGCCTTGTAACATTAGCCTTTTCTCCGGCTATATGAGAAAGCACTGCTTTAAATTCTTTTTCCTTTATACCGCAGTTAGACTCAATTGTCCAGTACTCCTGGGGAATAAAGATATCAATCTCATCCTCTCTGTCGCAGATAACCTTAAGCGCTGCAGACTGCACCCTTCCTGCAGACAGTCCCCTCTTTACCTTCTTCCAGAGAAGCGGACTGATATAGTAGCCGACTATCCTGTCGAGAGTACGTCTTGCCTGCTGAGCATTGACAAGATCCATATCAATTTCACGAGGATTGGCGACGGCCTCCTTTACGGCCGATTCTGTTATCTCGTTGAATTCTATTCTCTTGATATTATCATTCTTCGGTGTAAGTGCGTTTGACAGATGCCATGAAATAGCCTCTCCCTCCCGGTCGGGGTCAGTAGCAAGCAGAACGAGAGAAACAGAAGATGCCTTCTTTTTCAGATCATTGAGAACCTTGGCCTTGCCGCGGATAGTAATATATTCAGGTTTAAAGCCGTCATCTACATCAATTGCCAGTCTGGATTTCGGAAGGTCAATAATATGCCCCACCGATGAGGAAATTACATAATCATCGCCGAGATATTTATTTATAGTCTTGGCCTTTGACGGTGACTCCACGATTACAAGTGTTCCCGGCTTTTTCTTCTTTTTAGGCATTATTTCATTCCAGTTAGATTGTTTTTATGACAAAAGTCCAAAAAATAAATCATTTGTCAAATAATTCTTTAACATCAGCTGAAGGCTTCCACTTCATTACAAGAATCAGAATAAAGACGAGAAATGCTGAAAGCAGTACAAATATAAGAATCCGTTCTTTTGAATAAAAATTCCGTGAGCTGAATTCCCCGCTAACTTTCATCGCGCCGATTACTTCACCCTCTTTGAATCTGCGGTGACATACGATGCATCTCTCTGCAGCGGTAAAGAGAATTACCCTGTCGTATATGCCTCCATGAATCTCCCTGATCAGTTCAGAATCATGGAAGTTTATCAATTTTTGAATTTTTCTGTCAATAACATCACTGTAATATCCAGGAGCAAAGACCTGTTTTCCTCTTTTATTATAAACAGAGGCCTTTATTCCATGCTTTTTTTCAATATCACCGAGAAAAAGCCAGGCGTATTCAGGTCTGGCCAGTATTTTTATGCCCATAAAAGAATCTGAAATCACCTCATATTTATGATCCAGATTTTCGAAATAATCAGACTGGTAGATGTCGTCAACAGACTCTGCATAGGGAGGAATATTGAATATTTGAGAAAGTGATACAAGCAGGAGGAAGACTACAACACCTGCGGCAAAAATTTTAACCTTCATTGAGAGGAACCTCACGTAATTATTATTTCCGGGAAAGGCGGTTTCCCTTTCTCGTTATAAAGCCTGAAATTTCAAGCATTGCAAATGCCTGCCCGGCCTGATCTGATGAAACACCCGAAGTTCTGATTACATTATCGGCATCTGCACCGTCAGGGCCGATATGCTCAAGTATACGCCTTTCAACCGGTTCCATATCTTCAGGAACCGGTTTTACAGATTCCTCTATCCGGCTGCCGGCATAAACTTCTTTAATACTCCCGTGTTCCAAAGCGTTTTCCTGAACTTTGCTGTATTCCGGATCAAGACCAGAGAGAATATCCTCCATACTTGCGGCAATTGGGGCACCATCTCTGAGCATCTGATGACATCCCTCATAGGATTTATCAAAGGCATTCCCCGGGCATACAAACAGATCCCGGTTATGCTCCATGGCATAGCGTGCTGTAATCATGGCACCGCTTTTTACCGGCGCCTGAGTCAGGATCAAAGCACGGGATATACCGCTGATTATGCGGTTCCTCCTGGCGAATGTCCACTTATGAGAAGGTATAATACCCGGAGGATATTCCGTGAAAAAACCCGACACCGGAGAATCCTCGATCATGTTGAATAAATCTCTGTTTTTATAGGGATATACAACGTCCGGCCCATTAGGAAGAATTGCTACAGTGGCCCCATTTCTTCGGAGAGCTCCCAGATGAGCACTTCTGTCTATTCCCAGAGCCATGCCGCTGACTACAGTATATCCGTTATCTGCAAGCTCGCCTGCAATATAAGAGGTTATTCCCTCTGATTTTCTGTCTGAACTTCTCGTTCCCACGATTGAAACAGCCTTTTCGATGTTGAAGCTGCCCCTTTGAAAGAGAATGATAGGAGGTTTAAAAATTTCTTTCAAAAGTACAGGATAGTCATCATCCCAGCGTGTAATTATTCGAAAATCTGATTCAGCACATTTTTTATAAATTTTATGCGCGGCCTTTTCAGGATCTTCTCCGTAGAGACCGACGAGATGTTTCTGTGTCTTCAGTTTATGCCTGTCCATGGAGTTGAGTATTTCAATGGGGTCATCGAAGAGAGAATCCCACACTCCTGCTTTGGCAGGAGATGATACAATTGAAAGAACAAGTGCAGACAAAACCTTATCTGTCATCTATCGTCCCGATAGCTCCGCATTAAGCTGCGAAATATTCTCTCTGCACCTTTCTTTTAATGCTTTAATATGAAATGATTCATTCTTCTTTTCGAGTATTGAATAAAGGCTCTCATAGGTATTAAGAGATTTGCTTTTAAGTCCTGTTTCATAGTAGAATCTGGCAAGAGCAAAGCTTCCGTCGTAGTATTGAGGCCTGGTGTTTACAATACCTTTCATAATATTAACAGCACCCTTCTGATCATTCAGTTTATAAAACTTTAAAATAGCAAGGCCGTATTTGGCATCGACCAGGTCCTTAGATATTTCAATCGCCTTTGAATAGTGAATTTCAGCTGATTTATAATCTTCAAGGCTGTTCAACTCTGAACCGCGGTTTGCATATGCAACTCCAAGCCAGTAATGAACATTAGACCCGCTCTGACCGTATTCCAACGCCTTCTTTAAAGAAACAATTGCAGGAGTCCAGCTCTTTCGCTCTGCATATTTTTTTCCCAGCGTCTCATGACTCATGGCAACTTTTTCAGCAGAGTTAAGTCTGTCAAGATACTCGCTCTCATCCTCCCTGGCAGCCTTTTCAAACTCATCAATAGTCTGAGTTCTCACCTTTTTTACAGCTCCCGGAGTAAAAAGTTCACTGATTCCATTTTTATATATATAGATTCCTATCAAAGAAACAAGTATTACCGGAACAATCATTTTCTTCATTGAATTTTCATCCTCTGCAATTATTATTAATACGTCTGCCGCGAAGGCAAATATTAACTTTTTTATAAAAATACGAATTTTTTATACTACGCTATCTTCCTGCCGTCAACAAAATAGTGATTTTGAATATTGTTCATGACAGATGAATTTTTTTTTATTATATTAAAATCCAGGATGTGATATAATGATGAATGAAAATGAAAAACTCAAAGAGATAATAAGATTAAGTTCAGAAATAAGCACGGTGCAGGATCTGGACATCCTCCTTGAAAAGGTCCTCTATGAAGCAAGAAAAATTGCCGATGCCGATGCCGGAACAATCTATATAAAAAGTGAAAATAATCTGATTTTCACTCATGCCCAGAATAAAACCCTATCCGACAGACTGCCCCCGGGAAAGAAGCTGATTTATTCAACCTTCGAGCTCCCTATTACGAAGAAATCTCTGGCCGGATATGTTGCGCTAACATCTGAATCAATAATCGAGGACGATGTATACACAATAGATAATAAACCCTACGGATTTAACAGATCTTTCGATGAGAAGGCCAGTTATCGCACACGCTCAGTCATGACGGTTCCTCTTGAGAATGAAAGAAAAGACGTGCTGGGAGTTATACAGATAATTAATCCTGTCACACAGGCAGGAGATGGAAGGATATTCAATCAGGAAGACATGATGTATGTAAATCACTTTGCCGGTATTGCAAGTATGATCATACAGAAAGCTCAGATGACCAGAGCCCTGATTCTAAGGATGATTCAAATGGCCGAGCTTAGAGATCCGAAAGAGACCGCTTCCCACGTAAACAGGGTGGCATCATACTCGGTAGAAATCTATGAGCGGTGGGCTCATCACAAGGGACTGCCAAAGGATGAAGTTCATCTGAACAAGGACATTCTCCGCATGGCAGCCATGCTTCACGACGTCGGGAAGGTTGCAATTTCCGATCTGATATTAAAAAAACCGGCAAAATTTACAGAAGAAGAATTTGAACTTATGAAATCACACGCCTGCCAGGGAGCACGGATTTTTCTTCATGCTCAATCGAAGGTAGATGAGGCGGCAAGAGACGTTGCGCTGACCCATCACGAGAACTGGGACGGTACAGGCTATCCCGGACATATTGACATAGAAACGGGCCTGCCGCTGGAGAAGAATTCTAATGGAAAGGCTCTGCCCCTGAAGGGAGAGGAGATACCGCTCTTCGGCAGGATCACCGCCCTGGCAGATGTATTCGACGCTCTTTCATCCAAGCGGGTATACAAGGAGGCCTGGGGGGAGGATGATGTGCTGAAAGAAATCAGAGAACTCTCGGGGAGTAAATTTGATCCCGATCTGATAGACGTTTTCTTCGAAAGCCTGGAGGAGATAAGATCAATCCAGAAGAAATATCCTGACCAGAACCCTTAAAATAAAAGAGGAGCCCCGGAAGGCTCCTCTCTATTTTCTTTTATATGTGGTTCTTATGCATTCTGCTCGTAAACATCAACGAGAGTGTAAACTTCTTCTTCGAGAACTTTTTCAAATTCATCCTTATTAGGGACAGGTCTCTTGATCATCTTCTGAATCTTCTCAAGCTGAGCATCTGTGTTATTTGGTTTACCATAGAGTTCTGTTGAAAACATTGTGAAATCTCTGATAAACATATCAAACATCTGGTTCATGACCTCATCGCTGATGCCTTCAATCTTAGCACTTTCAATGATAAGATGTCCGTAGGCAACCATTGTGAAGAGCTCACCTACTGCCAGCAGATAGTCAAAATCCATCATCTGCTTCATCAGGCCTTCGCCGGAAACCATGAGGTACTCTTTATATGCCTGAATCTGCTCCATAAAAACCTTAACATTCGGCAGATGGCTGAGGCTTTCATATACAGGATTGAAATCGTGAAACTTGGTCTTTGCATAAGCTTTTGTCGGTCCTTGTTTGAACATGAAATCGTCATTCCGGTTGTCCTTGATTCTTCCGATTTCCTCAAACTTGCCAGGCATAAACATATAGCTTGGTATAAGTTTTGCGATAAGAGCCATGTTTACATGACGTGTTCCCTCAAGCTTGGGAAATCCCATGAGCTCTCCCACTGCCTGCTCGAAGTAAGTATCCTTTTCAAATCCCTTGGCAGCAATAATATCAAACAGATCCTGAAGTACCTTCTC
>CAYNFB010000114.1:0-316 GCA_964396355.1 uncultured Leptospirales bacterium
GGGAGCCTTCGATTACAGAAGGGTCAATGATATTGTGAAGTTTCTGCCTCAGAGGGAGCATATCACAATTACACCAAGGTACAATCCAGCGGCATCTATGGCAGTCTCATCTGAGATTATTCAGGATGTGGATAAGATCGCAGCATCAGGAGGAAAAGATGTGGGCGGTACGGGTGATTTTAATACGTCAAACGGTATCGGAGACGGCAACAATGCTCTGAATATAGCTTCTTTGAGGCATAAAAAGTCCATGGTGGACAGCAAGTCTACTTTCAATGAATTTTACACATCAATCATTGCCCGCATCGGATCGCAG
>CAYNFB010000114.1:326-10200 GCA_964396355.1 uncultured Leptospirales bacterium
AACCGTATCACAAACCAGGAAACAATGCTTAAGAATCTGGAAAACATGAGAGAATCTGTGTCAGGAATAAATCTCGACGAGGAGATGGCAGGCATGGTTGCATTTCAGCATGGATATAATGCGGCAGCCAGGGTCATAACTACTCTGGATAAAATGCTCGATCTGATAATCAACAGGATGGGGGTGTAGACAATGAATAGAATTTCCAATCAAATGCTTAATAATACAATGACATATAATCTGCAGAGGCAGCAGAGCGAAATGGATACAATCCAGAATCAGCTGTCAACCGGACAGAAGGTCAGAATGCCCAGGGACAATCCCATTGCTGCTACAAATCAGATGCTTTATCACAGCAGGCTGAGCGAGATAAATCAGTACATCAAGAATATTGACGAGAGTACCTCCAGATTAAACGGTGCGGACACTGCACTTCAGTCATCTCTGCGTATATTTCAGAGAATAAGAGTGCTCACTGTTCAGGGTGCAAATGGAATATATTCCTCCTTCGAGAGAAAGGAGGCTCCAGCAACGGAGATAAACCAGCTTCTTGAGGAACTGGTGAATATTGCAAATACCAAGAGCGCCACAGGGAAGGCTATTTTCGGGGGATACCGCACAGGTTCAGAGGAACAGCCTAACCCCTTCGTGCCGGTTTATATGACTCTCACTGCTGGCAGACAGGGAGATGCAATGATTGGTGTGGAGTACAGAGGGAATATCGGTATTCAGAAACGTGAAATAGGCAAGGGGGAGTTCCTCGATGTGAATATCCCCGGCAATGAAGTTTTCTGGGCAACCAATCAAATCCTCACTTCAAATTCCGATTCAACAAATTATACTGCATCAAGCAATCAGGTTGTCCGTATAGACGGTAAGGAGCTTACTATTTCTGCAGGAGATAATCTTGATATAATAATAGATAAACTCAATAATGCCGGCCTCAGCCTGAAAGCCTCCAAGGGGGGGAGAAATAATCTCATACTTTCAACCACCAATCCTCATCAGCTCTGGCTGGAGGATAAGGGCAGCGGAACTGTATTTCAGGATCTTGGACTGATCAATAAGAATTTCCCTCAGCCGCCAAACAACGTTGACCCCACTGTAACCGTTGGGGGCATGTCGATATTTGAAATGGTCATACAGCTGAGAGACGATCTGGTCAGAGGAGATCAGGAACTTGTGGGTGGCCGTGATTTGGGGCTGATTGATTCGGCTCTTGATAATGTACTCAAGCATCTTGCTTCAGTCGGGGCAAGACAGAGCAGGGCTGATGAGCTTGCAAAGCGAACTGAATATGACAAAGGCAATGTGACTGAGATTCTTGCCAAGAATGAGGGCATTGATTATCCTGAAACAATAATGAATTTTAAGTGGCTTGAGAGTGTTCATAACTATGCTCTCTCTGTTGGTGCAAAGACTATCCGTCCTACTTTGATGGATTTTTTAAGATAATAATGGGAAGAGGTTGATAATTGGGAATAAAAGTTGATACCAAACCTTTTGGTGAAATTGAAGTAAGCGAGCTTCAGATAATTGATTTCCCCGAAGGCATACTGGGGTTTGATTTTATTAAGAAATTTGTAATCCTTGATTCTGATGAAAAGGATTCTCCGTTTAAATGGATGCAGGCTTTTGATGAAAAAAATCTGGCATTTGTTATAATCAGGCCTGAAGACTTTAAGGCTGATTATAAATTAAAAATTTCAAATAATGATCTTGAGACAGTCAAGGCTGAATCAATTGATGATGTTCTGGATTTTGCGATAGTAACAATACCGGATAACCCGGCTGAGATGACTGCAAATCTTCAGGGGCCTCTTGTCATTAATCCGGTAACAAGGCTGGGCAAGCAGGCTATATCTATGAATGAAAAGTATACTGTGCGCCATAATATCATGAATGAGATCAAAAAACATACTGGTACAGGAGGATAGCCCATGCTTGTACTGGCCAGAAGACTCAATGAAAGCATCATGATCGGCGATGATATCGAGATTGTTGTCATCGATATTAAAGGTGATCAGGTTAAGCTTGGAATAAAGGCTCCCAGAAAGATTACTGTTCACAGAAAAGAAATCTATCAGGAAATAAAACAGGAAAATATCGCTGCCATGGGATCTGAATTTGATCCTGATAAACTGAGAGATCTTTCCGAACTTTTTAAGAGGGATAAGAAAAAATAGGTATGAAGTATCTGAATATACTCTTCGTTGTTTTTACAATAATGTTTATTCTAAGAGAGGTTGCCGCTTACAGAGGCAGCCTTACTTTTAAATATATTTTGACGCCTCTTCTTACGGGCACTGTAATTGCTGTTGCAGTTCTGTCTATTGTGATTACAGGCCCGAATCACTATAATCTGATGGTGCTCGCTGCACTGATTTTTTCGCTCACTGCAGATACTCTCCTGATGATTGAAGAGGTAAATCTTCTAAAAAACGGAATTCTTTTTTTTATCGCCGCCCATCTGATTTATCTGTTTATCTTCTCTGAAGGATACAGTTTTAAGATGTGGAATCTGGCAATTCTTCTTATCCTTCCGGTTATAAACTTTTTCCATTTCCGCATGCTGAAAAAAAACGCAGGGAAACTAATTGTACCTCTTGCTGTGTATATTTTAATTATAGATGCAATGGGATTCTTTGCCATTACAAAACTCAATAACGGTTTCGGAGTATATGAATTGTCTGTTGCAGCCGGTGCTGTATTATTCTGGATTTCTGATTTTATACTTTCAATAAACGCCTTTGTGAAGAAGATTCCAAACAGCACTGTATATACCTGGCTATTCTATGCGCCGGCTCAGTTTCTATTTGCTTTCTCAACGTTTTCTTTTTATTGATGTTTTATGTAAATATGGTTCCGGCCGAAGAGTCTGAGCCATCCTCTGTAGCACCCTTTCTTCAATTGTACGGACTGATCTGTAAAGTCAGAAAATAAGTCTTTTGATGAATATATTTCCCTGCCTTTTAAGTCTGCTGCATATGCTCTCTTTCCTGAATCTATGATTATTACATAGTAGGGGCTGCTGTAGAGATCTGGAGAAGGAATCATTGCGTCATTTAAAAATATTTTTTTAGATCCAATTTTGAAAGCTGTGATTATTCGATTCTTATCGAATTCTGCTTCGAGTTCTTCTGATTTTACTACTTCCATGGTGTTAAAATCGGTGATAAACCAGGACTTATTTCTTTGAAACGTTATCCACTTGAATTTTTTTGATGCCGGATCAAAGGAATCCTTGTCTGAGGCTATTTCACCGGCGGCAGCGCTGCCTTTAAAGGGGTATTCATCATCCATGGAGATGCTGATTGAATCATATATCTTCTTAATAAGGAGGCGCAGTGAGGTGAGGGATTCCCGGCCCTGGAAGCTACTCCTGTCCAGTTCCTCGGCAACATGGAGTAAAGCACGCACGTCAACAGTTTCTGGGGGATTGTTAAAATTGCTGTATATGGAATTGATTGCATCAATGGAGTCTGCAGCTTCCTTCAGCTCCTCCCTCTGTTTCTCTGTGAGTTCAAGGAGTTTGTCTGTTAAATCGTCCAGCCGTACTCTCACTTCATTGAGTATCCGGAGGTTTTCTGATTTAAATTCACTGTAATGTTGATTGTTCATATAATATTTTTTTTAAAATTTATTTTAGATTTATTGTAATAAGATATACTAATATGTACATTGTTTTTATTAAGATCTTTTAAAAAGTTTACATGTTGATAATATTAAATGAACAGATTAAATTCAATAAAAACTTGACAGTGAGATCTTGTATGGCATATCTTGCAAAGAAATTTATGTTGTAAATGTTAGCATTTTGGTATATCTGTTCCCGTCAAACCGTTAGTTCAAATGGTTTAATTTTTTTAATTCAGCTAAATAGATCTTATATTATATAAAATGTAGGCATTTTTGTTGAATCGTATAAATTTGAAACATATACAAATTAAAATAAGAAAGGAGAGGTCGAATGTCTAAAAAGTTAATGAAGTCAATGGACGGAAACATGGCTGCTGCTCATGTTGCATATGCCTTTACAGAAGTTGCAGCTATTTATCCTATAACACCTTCTTCGTCGATGGCAGAGCATATCGACGAATGGGCTTCACATGAAAAGAAAAATATTTTTGGAAATATAGTAAGAGTTGCTGAAATGCAGTCAGAGGGCGGTGCTTCAGGGGCTCTTCACGGTTCTCTGCAGGGAGGTGCTCTTTCTACAACTTTTACTGCTTCCCAGGGACTGTTGCTGATGATTCCAAATATGTATAAGATTTCCGGTGAATTTCTTCCCGGGGTCTTTCACGTTAGTGCCAGAACTCTGGCAACTCAGGCACTTTCAATTTTCGGAGACCATTCAGATATTTATTCTGTACGTCAGACAGGATTTGCCATGCTTGCAAGCGGTGGAGTCCAGGAAGTAATGGATCTGGGAAGTATTGCTCACCTTTCTTCTATTAAAAGCAGAGTTCCTTTTCTGCATTTTTTTGACGGATTCAGAACTTCTCATGAGATTCAGAAAATTGAAGTCATTGATTACGATGATCTTGATAAACTGATGGACTATGATGCAGTGGAAAGATTCAGAAAAAATGCTCTTAATCCGGAAAGTCCCTGCACAAGAGGAACAGCTCAGAACCCGGATATTTTCTTTCAGGCCAGAGAGGCCGGCAACAAGTTTTACGAGCCCATAGCCGACATAGTCGAAGATTACATGCAGGAAATTACCAGAATAACAGGACGGGAGTATCATCCTTTTAACTACTATGGTGCACCTGATGCTGAAAATATTATAGTGGCAATGGGTTCTGTAACTGATACTATCACAGAAGTTGTGGACTATCTGAATAATAAAGGCGAAAAAGTAGGCCTTATCTCCGTTCACCTCTACAGGCCTTTCTCTGAAAAGTACCTGATGAAGGTTCTTCCCAGAACAGCCAAGAGGCTTGCTGTTCTGGACAGAACTAAAGAGCCCGGTGCAAACGGTGAGCCTCTGTATCTGGATATTAAGGATGTTTTTTATGGTAAGGAGAATGCTCCGCTGATAGTAGGCGGTAGATACGGTTTGAGTTCAAAAGATACAACTCCTGCTCAAATCTTTGCAGTCTTTGAAAACCTGAAAATGGCTGAACCTAAGAACGGTTTCACAATCGGTATTGTCGATGATGTTACCTTCCATTCTCTTCCCGTGGATGCAGCGGTTTCTGTTATACCCGAAGGTACTATTGCGGCGAAATTCTATGGAATCGGTTCTGACGGTACTGTGGGTGCTAATAAGAATTCAATTAAGATAATTGGTGATACTACAGACATGTATGCCCAGGCATATTTTGCCTATGATTCTAAAAAGTCAGGCGGTGTTACCGTCTCACATCTTCGATTTGGAAACAAGCCGATTAAATCAGTTTATCTGATAAATCAGCCTGATTTTGTCGCCTGTCACGTGCCGTCATACGTTGACAACTATGATATGCTCAAGGGGCTTAAGAAGGGAGGAACTTTTCTTTTAAACAGTCTCTGGGATACTGAAGAGACAATGAACAGAATTCCTGACCGAATGAAGCTCTATATGGCAAAGAATGATATTAAGTTTTATATAATCAATGCAACAAAGATAGCTGCTGAAATTGGACTCGGGACAAGAACAAATACGATTATGCAGTCGGCATTCTTTAAACTTGCAAATGTAATGCCTTATGAAGATGCTGTACGTGAAATGAAGAGTGCGATAAAGAAGTCCTACGGTTCAAAGGGCGATGATATTGTCAATATGAACAATGCTGCAGTGGATAGAGGAGCTGGCGGTCTCGTTGAAATCGTTATTCCTGAAGAATGGAAAAGTCTTGCCGGTAAACAGGATGGGACAAGAACTGATGTACCTGAATTTGTTCAGAAAATAGCTGATCCCATCAATAATCTTGATGGAGACCTTCTGCCGGTCAGCGCTTTTCTCGGCAGGGAAGACGGAACCTTTCCTCCGGGAACGACTGCCTATGAGAAACGAGGAATTGCTGTTAATGTGCCAGAGTGGATACCTGATAACTGTATACAGTGCAATCAGTGCGCCTACGTCTGTCCTCATGCCGTAATAAGACCTTTCCTGCTTAATGAAAAAGAGGCAGCCGGTGTTCCTCAGGGTACTGTTCTTAAGGATGCAATTGGCAAGGGGCTGGAGGGGCTTAAATTTAAAATTCAAATCAGCCCCCTTGACTGTACAGGCTGCGGGAACTGTGTTCAGGTCTGTCCTTCCAAGGAAAAGGCTCTGGTTCTGAAACCTCTCGGGTCACAGCTTGGTGAGAGTACAAGGTGGGATTACATGCACGGCAGTGTTACTTATAAAAATGACCTCATGGCGGATACAACAGTTAAGGGAAGTCAGTTTGCTCAGCCGCTTTTTGAGTTCTCCGGAGCATGTGCCGGATGCGGTGAGACTCCTTATATAAAGCTTATAACTCAGCTTTTCGGCGACAGAATGATGGTTGCTAACGCGACTGGATGTTCCTCTATATATGGCGGTTCTGCTCCATCTACTCCATATTGTGTGAATAAGGACGGATACGGACCGGCATGGGCCAACTCGCTCTTTGAGGACAACGCAGAGTACGGATACGGCATGCATCTGGGCGTTGAGCAGATGAGAAAAAGAATAGGGGACCTTGCTGTTAAATATGACGAAGAAGGCAAATCTTCTGAGCTGAAAGAACTTCTTGGTCAGTGGAAGGAAAACAAAGACAATGCTGACATGACCAAAGAACTTACCGCAAAGATTGTCCCTCTTCTTGAGAAAGACGATGCAGTATCTGCGAAAGATATTCTTCTGCTGAAACAGTATCTTGTTAAAAAGTCAATATGGATATTCGGCGGAGACGGCTGGGCTTATGATATTGGATACGGCGGTCTCGATCACGTCGCAGCTTCTGGTGAAGATGTGAATGTGCTTGTTCTGGATACTGAAGTCTATTCAAATACAGGCGGTCAGTCATCGAAGGCTACTCCTACTGCAGCAGTTGCGAAGTTTGCTGCATCGGGAAAGAAAATCAGAAAGAAGGATCTTGGTATGATGCTGATGTCCTACGGTTACGTATACGTAGCACAGGTTGCAATGGGCGCCAATCAGTCTCAGTATCTAAAAGCGCTCCATGAGGCTGAGGCGTATCCCGGACCGTCTGTAATTATTGCATATTCTCCATGTATTAATCATGGGCTAAGAGCCGGAATGGGAAAATCTCAGCTTGAGTCTAAACATGCAGTTGAAAGCGGTTACTGGCAGCTGTTCCGTTATAATCCGCTTCTTGAGGCTGAAGGGAAAAATCCATTCATTCTGGATTCAAAGGAACCTGATTACAGCAAGTTTCAGGATTTTCTCATGGGTGAAGTTAGATATACCTCTCTGAAAAAGGAATTTCCTGAAAATGCCGATGAATTGTTCAAAGCGGCAGAGGATAATGCCAGGTGGAGATATCTGCGGTATAAAAAAATTGCTGAAGCAGAGGCATAAGATAGAATAAATCAGAGGCCTGCCTGAAATATGGCGGGTCTTTTGTTTTATTAACCCGGGTGTGCTGATTGATTTATTTAATATCCGGCTGGAATTGAGAATTTTATATATACCCGTAAATGCCGTGTAGTCAGGGGTTTTAAAAACCTGGAAACCAGGTGGGTCCCCGCATATAATATCCGGCCTTCTCCCGTAAAGGAGCATGACCTTTAATCACAAATATTGGGATCCCGAATTTTAAGTAGGCTCAAAACCAGCAAGACTATCACGAGCACCACAGGCAATGCTAAATAAAAATATGACAGTCATTTAGGCAAGAATTTTTTAATTATTGACAGTAAATTATTATTTTGTAATAAAAATGGATCGGGTAAAAGCAAAATTTTGATATGTTTACATTATATAGAAGGTGAAAGTGATGCTTAAGAGTTATTTTATTGATTTCAATAAAAAGATTATGAAGAAAACAGCAGCTTCAAAAACAGCAGCTGCAAAGAGTACATCAAAGAGCGCAGCAAAGAAAGGCACAGCAAAGAAAGCTGTCAAAAAAACCTCATCGCAGATTGACCTGAAGAGTTTCGCTGAAAGGATTAACGGAGTTGTTCCGCAGAGACTGAAAGTCGAAAGTGTGAAAATAATTGATAGTTCAGGGTTTTCACCTGAAGGCGCCGATTTGATAGCATATAATGAGTACTGCCGCGATATAGTTAAATTATTTAACGGATACGTTCCTTATGAACTTGTATACGGTGCATATTTTGCAGTGAATAATCTTGTAAAGAACTCTCTGGCAGATGTTCTCGGCAGGGTAGCCACTGTAAAGAAAATAAATCACTTTGTCGAGACTGAGAGCGTATATTCTGTGCCGTGTTTCATTCTGGCCGCTACCTCCGAGGAATATCCTCTTCTTGAGCTCAAAAACGATATTGTAAATTACTATATGTCAACGGGAATCGAGTCTGAGTCTGAATTTGAAATTTTTGGAATTATCAACTATGGAATAATAATCAAGGACTGGCATCAGGGCAAAAGAAGCTTCGTTGCCCTTGAAACAGGTGAGGATACCCTTCTGTGGTTTTATGTGTTAATGAATGAATATCTTGATGAAAACAGGGACGATGAATTTGATCTCAGGTCTTATGTAAGAGCAGATACGTCCTATAACGAATTTTAATAAAGAAACTTGTTTTATTTATTCTTGACATTATTTAGAGTTCTCTTTATTATTTATGAATAAAATAAAACAGGGGAATCCCGTGATACTATCTATTATTAAGTTTGTTAACAAATCGGTATTATTATTGCTTTTGTCATTAATGTTCCTGTTTAGTTCTTCGCAGTTGAAGGCTGAAACGAACAAGAATGTTATCCTCGTACTGGATACATCACTCAGTATGGTTGGATATGGAGGCAAGAATATCCTGAAAGACGTCAAAGAAAGCATAAACACTTACGTTGACAGTCTTGAGGATGGAGACAGAGTTACTTTTGTCACATTTGATGAAAAAGTCAGACTTTTCCCTCAGGTGCTTATTGATGATAAAAATGATCGGGATATTCTAAAGAAGTATATTTCTGTGACAGAGGCGAAAGGGCAGTGGACACATACTTTGAAAATGCTGAAGAAGGTGTTTTCTATTGCCGATGAACTGTCAAAGAAGAAAGATGACGAGGAGAGAAATCTTGTAATTGTCATTATGACAGACGGTCTTGATGATCCTCCTCCAGGAAAAAGAAAAGAAAAATTTAATTTAAAGAAGATCGCAGAGCAGTATAGCGGAAATAACTGGTGGATATACCTCGTAAATCTTGCAGATCTTGAAAAGTCTGATAAGATAAGCAAGGCTCAGCAGGAACTGAAGAATGAACTTTCTAAAGTTAGTGAGAATACCCAAATTATTGGAGGAAGTGATCCCGATAAAGCTATAAACCAGTATGTTAAGGGTGATGTAGACAGGAAGGTTGCTTCTCAAAGCAGAATCACTGCATTTTTGATTGTACTTGGTGTTCTTGCACTGTTGCTTATTCTTTTCTTCATCATTAGAAGAAAGAAGGGAGTGGCTGTTCCCGGGATACTGGAATACTGGAATCATGAACTTCTTAAGCCTGAAGTAAAAATGGCTGATCTTTCGCTTCTGGGACTTCGTGAAGTACCAGTAGGAAGGAATCCTGAATGTGCTGTCAAAATAAGGGAGTACGAATCGAGAGTTCCTTTTTATATCTGTGCTGTGAGATCGGAAGGACAGGTTAAAGTTGAATTGAGACCTGGAGACGGACTGGATATAAGCTTTAAGAATAAAGAGAATGGTACTTCACTGAATGACGGGGATATTTTTCAGGCTTCAAATTACAGTTTTAAGTATAATGTTTCAGAAAAAT
>CAYNFB010000115.1:0-10073 GCA_964396355.1 uncultured Leptospirales bacterium
AGCGTTCTCCTTTTGTGTTATTTTCTTCAGAGGGAGCCTTTTTTTCAACAATTTTTCAGAATATCAGACAACCATTCTATATTTCGATTACAGGAAGATCCTCCCATCTGGTTGTGTACGAGGGGGAAAGCATGCCTCTCTTCATATCCCATGACTTTTCAATTCCCGATGAGGCATAGAATATCGTGCCCCTTCCTCTGGTACTGTTTATCCGGTCAACGGCCTCCATCAGTGCCGGATTACCCCGGTCTCTGCCGTTTAGAAAGAGATTCATCTGAAGATTCCGGCTGCTGTCAATCCCCGAGAGCATTACTCCTGCCTTGTTATAGAAATATCCTTTTTTATAAATCCGCCGGAGAAGAGCAAGGCCGTACCTTATCAGAACAGGAGTATGAGACGTGGCCTCTGGAAAATTGCAGCTCAGAGATGCGGAGTACTGAGGGACATCGGCAAATCTGTTGGTCATGGCAAAGACCGTGATTACTGATGCAATGCTCCCCTGGGACCGGAGCTTCTCCCCGGCTCTTGCGGTATACAGAGAGACAGCCTGTTCCAAATCCTCCAGGGAATCCACAGATCTGCCGAATGATCTGGAAGATACAATGGCCTTCTTTGGCGGAGGGATATCATCCATGGCGATACAGGGATGCCCTCTCAGCTCAGACTGGGTGCGCAGTCCTGCTATGGTCATATTCTTTTTCACCCACTTCTCATCTGCACGGGCAAAATCCAGTGCACTGTAGATCCCCCGGCTCTTCAGCTTCCCGGCATATGCAGGCCCGATACCCCAGATGTCGCCGGTGTCAAGTGATGCCAGACAATCCTCAATTGACTGCCTGTCTGTGAGGACCCCCACTCCCCGGCAGAGCGGACTGCGTTTTGCTGTTTTACTTCCAGCCTTTGCAAGAGTTCTCGTCGGGGCGATCCCCACCGATACGGGAATGCCCGTCCACTTATATACGGTCTCTGCAATTTCCCGGCCCCATGCCGCGGCCTCACCGGCAGGACCCCGGTAGGCCAGAAATGCCTCATCAATTGAGTATACCTCCATTTCAGGAGAGAACATGGAAAGCGCAGTCATCTCTCTCCCCGAGAGATCTGCATAGAGAGTATAGTTTGAGGAGAAGACGGCGCAGTTATTTCGTGCGGCAAGAGCTTTCACCTTGAAGTATGGTGCGGCGAAGGGGATGCCTATTTTTTTGGCCTCCTCAGATCGGGCCACCACGCAGCCGTCATTATTGGACAGAATAATAACAGGTCTCTTTTTCAGGGAAGGTTCAAAGAGCCTCTCGCAGGAGGCGTAGAAATTATTGCAGTCAACAAGTGCATAGAGTCTGGTCATTTTACGGCCACTGTATGTATAACGTGCATCACCACTCCCCAGACCTCGAAGTCCATTCCGGGAATTATATCGATAGCCTCGTATGCGGGATTTTCCGGGAAAAGTCTGAAAGTTTCCCCTGTGCGGGAAAGGCGTTTCACAGTAAATTCCCCGTTCACCAGAGCAACGACAATGCTTCGGTTGACAGCAGATGCGGATCTGTCCACAATGAGCATATCACCGGAGTGGATTCCCGCTCCGGTCATTGAGTCGCCGCTCACCCTGACGAAAAATGTGGCGGCGCGGTGATCAATAAGATATTCATTAAGATCGAGAGAATTCTCGACGTAGTCGTCCCCGGGCGAGGGAAAACCCGCCGCAACCCCGGAAAGGAACAATATGAAGTTGGAATATTTTATGTCAACGAATGTTTAGTAAAATTTTACTTATTCTCCAGAAGTCTCGATGTGAACGGGTTTCACTTCCCAGATCTCATGGGCATATTCACCGATTGTCCTGTCCGATGAAAACTTTCCCATACCTGCTGTATTGAGAATGGATAATCGAGCCCATTCATCACTGTCCCGGAAGACTGCACTCACACTGTCCTGACATTTGATATAGGAATCAAAATCGGCAAGAAGCATATACCTGTCTCCGTGAACCAGAAGAGAATCTATTATGGGCCTGAACATCTCCCGGTCTCCCTGAGAGAAAACCCCTCCGCCTATCTGATCGAGAATTCTCTTTAACTCCCTGCTGCTGTTATAATAGAGAGATGGATCATATCCCGAACTCTTCATCTTATCAACTCCATCAGCATCGAGGCCGAATATAAAAATGTTCTCATTTCCCACCTCTTCCCTGATTTCCACATTGGCGCCGTCAAGTGTGCCTATTGTCAGCGCACCGTTGAGAGAAAATTTCATATTGCCTGTACCCGAAGCCTCCATACCGGCAGTTGATATCTGCTCGGAAAGATCCGCAGCTGGAATAATCTTCTGTGCATTTGATACTGCATAGTTGCGGAGAAAGAGAACCCTTAACCGGTTGCCCACATCGGGATCATTATTAACAACATCACCAATTGAAGTTATCAGCTTTATTATAAGCTTTGCCATATGGTAGCCCGGAGCGGCTTTCCCTGCAAATATAACGGTTCGCGGAACAATGCTGTCCATGCCCTCATCCTTTATTTTATTATAGAGGTAAACGATATGGAGAGCATTGAGAAGCTGTCTCTTATACTCATGGATTCTCTTGACCTGTATGTCGAACATAGAATCAGTATTGACCACAATGCCGTTGCGGCTCTCTATATACTTTGCAAGAAATTCCTTCTTTACCTTCTTTACAGCCATCCACTCCTTTCTGAACTTCTCATCCTCTGCAAGAGGAATAAGCTTCTTCATTTCATAGAGATCGGTTGCCCACTTATCGCCGATTTTACCGGTGATCAGAGATGAGAGCTCGGGATTACATAGCTTAAGCCATCTTCTCTGGGTAATTCCGTTTGTCTTGTTGTTGAATTTTTCAGGCCACAGATCATAGAAATTCTTAAACACCGATTTCTTCAGAATCTCCGAATGGAGCGCCGCAACACCGTTGAGGGAATGGCTGCCCACAATTGCGAGATTTGCCATCTTGACCTTCTTCTCAGGCCCCTCCTCTATTATTGACAGATCCCCGAGCGCCTCCAGGGAAACCCCCTTGATACTTCCAAGGAAACGTCTGTTTATCTCATATATGATCTGAATATGTCTTGGAAGAACCCGCGAGAACAGAGGGACAGACCACTTCTCAAGCGCCTCGGGCAGTACAGTGTGGTTGGTATATCCGAAGGTCTTCACGGTAATCTCCCATGCTGTATCCCAGTCGTGATCCTCTATATCGATGAGTATTCTCATAAGCTCTGGAATGGCAATGGCCGGATGGGTGTCGTTAAGCTGAATTGCAACCTTCTCAGGAAACTCGCGGTATGTATCGTGATTCTCCTTATATCTTCGTATGATATCCTGAAGTGTGGCCGAAACGAAGAAGTACTCCTGTTTAAGTCTCAGTTCCTTGCCCTCGAAGATGTTGTCATTGGGATAGAGAACCTTGGTGATATTTTCTGAGAGGGACTTGTCTGATACAGCGTTTATATAGTCACCGTCATTAAAGTAGTTCAGATCAAATTCCCTGGATGACTTGGCCGACCAGAGTCTGAGGTTATTCACTGTATTATTCTTATATCCGGGAACAGGAGTATCGTAGGCCATTGCCATGATCTCGTCTGTATCGACCCACCTGTATCTTATTCTTCCATGGTCATCATGCATCTCGACCCTGCCGTTAAAATCAACTTTATACAGGTATTCCGGACGGGGGAATTCCCATATATTGCCCAGGCGAAGCCAGTTATCGGGAGTCTCCACCTGATAGCCGTCCTTTATATTCTGGAAAAATATTCCGTATTCATAACGGATTCCGTATCCCATTGCCGGCAGCTCCATTGTAGCAAGTGAGTCCATAAAACAGGCGGCAAGCCTTCCAAGTCCTCCGTTTCCAAGGCCCGCATCCCATTCCTTTTCTCTCAGTTCCTCCAGATCATAGCCCAGCTCACGAAGAGCCT
The DNA here is from genome assembly GCA_964396355.1 of uncultured Leptospirales bacterium. Taxonomy (GTDB): domain Bacteria; phylum Spirochaetota; class UBA4802; order UBA4802; family UBA5550; genus CAYNFB01. Next base: position 3,936 of record CAYNFB010000115.1, read on the forward strand.
CTGCCACATCGTCATATAAATCCAGATTTATCAGACTGTTGCCGAATGTCCTGCCGATTAAAAATTCCAGAGAAAGATAATATACTCTCTTAACATCCTCTTTGTGATGCTGATGCTGGGTATCTATCCACCGTTCGATAAGCCTGTCACGGGTCATGAGGGCAGCACTCTGATAGCAGTCATAATCTGTAGCCGAATGCTCATACTTTGCCAGTGAATATTCCATGTGATTTACAAATGACTCCTTGAGCGACTCAATGTCAGTCCCCATGAATTCATTTGTAGTGGGCGTAAGTTTTTTAACTTTCTTCTCTGTCATTTTGCTTCTCCGGAATTAAGGATACTATCTATATTTAATTTATAAATTAAAATTATCAAAGTCATTTTTTCTTTAAAACAATAAGGAAAGGATCAAAGTACTTTTATTATTCTGCATAAAACCAGGGTATATAAGGGGGGGAATGCCCGGGAGGACGGTTAATCCTCCGGGAATGATTTATAAAAAAGAACTTAAAACTTTTAAAGAGCGGCCTTTATTCTGTCCATTGCAGCGATTACATTCTCCTTCGAATTAAATGCGCTGATTCTTATATATCCCTCTCCGCAGTTGCCAAAACCTGTTCCGGGAGTTGTGACTACTGCGGCGCTGTTCAGCAGTCTGTCGAAGAAATCCCACGATGAGGATTTAACATTTACCCAGATATAGGGAGAGTTTACTCCGCCTGTACAGCTGTATCCCAGGCCCTTCATTACATCCAGTATAATTGCCGCATTATTCAGATAGTAGTCTGAGAGCTCCCTCACCTGCTTCTGTCCCTCCAGTGAATATACAGCCTCGGCCGCCTTCTGTACAGGATATGAGACCCCGTTGAATTTTGTGCTCTGTCTTCTCAGCCACAGAGGATGGAGAGCTGCTGCTCGGCCTTCACCGTCATAGGCCATACATTTCTTCGGCACCACTGTATATGCGCATCTTGTACCTGTAAAACCGGCACTCTTCGAGAAGCTTCGAAATTCTATTGCCACCTCATGGGCACCCTCAATCTCGTAAATACTATGAGGAAGAGATTCATCTCTGATAAAACACTCATATGCGGCATCAAAGAGGATGAGAGCCTTATGCTCACGTGCATAATCGACCCACTGTTTCAGTTCCTCCTTTGTCGCAGTGGAGCCTGTGGGGTTATTGGGAAAACAGAGATAGATGAGATCAACTTCCTCTTTGGGAAGAGCCGGAACAAATCCGTTTTCCTCTGTTGAATCCAGATAAACAAGTCCTTCATAGCGCCCCTCGACATTTAACCCTGTTCTTCCTGCCATGACATTGGTGTCCACGTAGACAGGGTATACCGGATCCGGTACTGCTATTTTTATATCATCTGCAAAAATTTCCTGAATATTTCCGGTATCGCACTTGGCGCCGTCGCTGACGAATATCTCATCTGCGGTCATTTCAACTCCCCTGGACCGGAAATCAGAGGCGGCAATCTTTTCTCTCAGGAACTCATATCCCTGCTCCGGCCCGTATCCCCGGAAGGATGCCTCTGAGGCCATCTCATCAACGGCGCTGTGAAATGCAGAGATGCACGCTTCAGGCAGCGGCATTGTCACATCGCCTATTCCCAGCTTGATTATCTTCTTGTCAGGATGCTGTTCGGAAAACCTGCTGATTCTTCCGGCAATATCAGAAAAGAGGTATGATGCCTTGAGTTTTGAATAGTTTTCATTTATCTTAATCATCGATTTCTCCTAATAAAATTGTTTATATCAGGTTTAAAATAAGATTTTATAACATCATTGTGTCCAGTAAAAAATTTATCGGCAATGAAAACAGGACGAATAATTTACAACAGGTAAACATTGAATACCCGACAAAGCAGATATTAAAAAAATCATGGCCATATTCAGACAGTAATAAGCTTTTCTCCATTTTTGATTATTGAAGTCAGAGGTTCACCCCAGTATATAACCTCTATGCCGATTTTTTCAAGGGTTTCTGTTACACATAACTGATCCGCACAGGACCTGCATGCGCTTACATGGACTCCCGTTTTCATAAGATCAGCAACACCTTCCTGAATAAATTTATTCTCAGAAACAAGCTTTGCAGGGGCACCCCATATTATTACAGTTACTTCTTTCCACCAGCCTTTAATAATACTGTTTTTCGCATATAAAAACACCATCTTATCTGATGTAATGAAATCAGGATTAGTCCAGAGTATATTGAGTTTATCCATATCACAATTTCCTTTTTATATTATATAACAGCACGAATAATATAAATATAATCAGGATTAATGACCATTTCACAAATATATCAGGCGAGAGGAGTCCAAAGATAAAAAAAATATTTTTTTTGAAACATTTATCCGGTTAAAAGACCTTACCATGTAACCGTGTTAAGTGTAACAACGACCGGTTAATTTTTTTCATAAAACCCTCCGGTCGGGAATTTCCCGGCCATTTTTTTATTCTAATGCTGTCATTAAAACTGTTTGTCGGGGATATCCTGAAAAAATTTCAGGGAAGCTAACGGAAGAGATTAAAAAATACTGTTGTGAAAATTACCATAAAAAGCAGTCCAAAGGGATAGGCCGTGCCGTATCCTGTTGCAGGTATATCGCTGTCAATGGACTCCACCGAGGCAATGAGCCCGGGAGTTGAAGTCATTGCACCGCAAAGTGCACCGGATAGAATTGTCCAGTTTATGTGAAAGACAAAGTGGCCAACGATAAATCCGGTTACGAAGGAAACCCCTCCTACAACTGCTGAAAACCCCGCTATGAGAAAGCCCTCTCCTGATAGATTATCAATCATATTATATCCGAAACGAAGTCCCAGAGTTGCGAAGGCAACCATTATGCCTATACGGGTGATTATATCCAGAGACTTTCTGTCCATGGAGAAATTAAGAGGCCCCAGCCTGCCCTGATAGCCCAGAATAAGTGATGAGACGAGAATACCACCTGTTGAATTAAGCCGGAGAAAGCCCATTGACCCCAGAGGTATTTTGATCATTCCGATCATAATGCCAGAAAGCATGACCACGGCAAATGCAAGCGGGCTGAAAGGGCCTTCCTCGTGAGAAAGACTGCTGCTCATCGATTTCAGCTCTTTATCAAATAGGGTCTTCTGCTCCATTATATTTATTGAGAACACCCTGGGTATCATGACCAGACAGAGAAGAACAACCAGTATGCCCACCGGATAGGCGATAGTATATCCTGAACCGATGGAGGCTTCGATTACTTTAAAACTGGTAAAAATACCGTTATGACTCTGGAGACTGACATTATGAGCAGTTTCAAGAGCAACCCCAAGTCCGGGAGAACTGGTTAATGCTCCCGTATAGATTCCCGATATCTGAAAGATATCTATCTGCGGATAGTACAGTTTAATTATACAGGAGCTGACAAATCCTGCACCTGTAGTAATAAGTGAAATGAATAAAAACTGCACACCGTATTTTTTGAGAACTGATCTCAGATCAGGCCCTGCAGCAAGACCCACCGCTGTGATAAAAAGAAGAAGAAAGAAGAAAAAGAACTCCTTTGGGACAACGCTGGTTGAAATCAATCCCTGAGCCTTTGTAAAAAAATTACTTTGCGGCAGAACAGTCAGGGCATTTTTTGTAGCTGCCCATCCAATAAAGAGCCCCGAGAACAGCACTCCGGAAATACCAAGAGAGAAAAACCTGATTTTGATTCTGCCCAGCAGGAGGCCCGAGACAATGGCCAGGAGGAGAAGAAAGTACTTATCAAATATTAGCAGATTGATAAAATCCATAACAATACCTTTTCTTATACAACGGCAGGTAACCTGTCATTTTCTATTTAAAGCAAGCGTGAGACCCATTCCTATAAAAACAGATCCGCTGATTTTCTGTATAATTCCCGAGAGAGCCGGTTTCTTTCTGATTTTATCAGTCAGCGCTGAGGAAAAATAGACCAATATGAGAAACCAGACTGCACCGGTAAGAACCAGAGTAACTCCCAGAATTAAGAACGGCAGAGGCCCCGATGAGATGCCTGTATTTATAAACTGAGGCAGAAATGAAATAAAAAACAGCGCCACCTTGGGATTGAGAAGATTTGTAAGAACTCCCTGCCTGAATATTTTTTTATACTGTGCTGAACCGGATTCGGAGTCATTCAGGTTAAACATCTCTTCTTTTGAGATGATTGTTCTGAGCCCGATATAGATCAGATAGATCACTCCGGCGTATTTTACAATATTGAAGAGCAGCGGCGAAGTACAGAGAAGTACTGATAGTCCAAGAGCTGCAAGAAGAGTATGGCCCAGGCCTCCTGCAGAAATACCCAGAACTGAATAGATTCCGGCTTTTTTCCCCTGAGACATACTGCGCGTTAATATATATATTGTATCAGAGCCGGGCATGATATTAAGAAGGATGCCTGCGGCAATGAATGCGGGATAATTATCTATTCCAAACATTTTTCACTCCTGAACAGCTGAATTCATCATTATTTCTTCAAATAATTTAAATTTCATTTAATATGCCTTATCTAAAGGAGATTCCCGCTATAAAGCCTGTCAAGAGGAATTGTTTAAATTAAAATAATTCCCGGCCTCAGCAATTCAGGTTTTTTAAATGACCTTAATTTTTATAATTGAAACAAATACCCTACTATTTAACCTGACACTTATTAAATATGAATAAAATATATAACAAACATATATCAGCTGTTTCCAGTGCCTGTATCTCGTGTAATGTCTGCATTTCAGAATGTGCATTTCTGTCCAGATACGGCTCTCCGGCGCGAATTGCAGAACTCTTTGAAAAAGGAGATTTTGATGCTGCCCGGGCGTTTGAATGCAGTCTTTGCGGATTGTGCTCGGCGGTATGCCCTGTGGGCCTCGAGCCCGACAAATTTTTTATGGAATTAAGAACTCTCTGTACCGACAGAAAGATAACTTCATTAAAAAAATTCAGGCCCCTGCTGAACTATGAGAAGGCCGGAACATCTAAACTATTCAGTTTCACTCATATACCAGAGGGCAGTAAAACAGTTTTCTTTCCCGGCTGCGCCCTGCCGGGGACCCGTCCCGATACTACCTTCATGTTATATGATTATTTAAAGGAGAAAGAACCCCTCACAGGGATCATTCTTGACTGCTGCATGAAACCGTCACTTGATCTGAATCGTGTTGAACCATTTAACGTGAAGATGAAAAGCCTTGTTGATCTGCTGGAGGAGAAAGGAGTAGAACAGATTGTTACCGCATGTCCCAACTGTTACCGTGTATTTTCAGAGCATGCTGAAACAGTAAAGACATCAATAATATATGACTATTTGAAAGAGAAAGATTTGCCCCTGCCCTCCGCCTGCCCAAACACTTCTGATCCGGTGATGACCATTCACGATCCCTGTTCAATAAGATACAGTGATCACATTCACGGCTCAGTGAGGGAGCTTTTAACCGGTACAGGTGTAAACTTCAGGGAAATGAAGCATAACCGAAAGAACTCCCTATGCTGCGGAGAGGGCGGAGCTGTCGGATTTACTGCGCCTGAGTCTGCATCTACATGGAAAGGCAAAATTAAAGAAGAAGCTGGTGACGAGGAGATTATAACATACTGCGCAGGATGTGCAAACTCCATAAACAAGGCAGCTCCTGCAGTTCACATCCTTGATATTATATTCAACACAAAGAAATATTCTCTAATGCACGGCAACGTGTCCTCTCCCTTTACATACATCAACAGACTGCTGCTGAAGAGAAGACTTAAGAAGAGTATCTGACACATTCTTTCAGCTTCAACTTCATAATATCCCGGATATTCTTTGGAGAGTATATTTTAATATAAAGAGAGTCTCCGGCACACTCGTGAGACTGAATTTTAATGTCGGGAGATTCTCTGAGAATCTCGGGAGATTCTAATTTAATGTCGGGAGACTCTCTGAGAATCTCGGGAGATTCTAATTTAATCTCGGAAGACTCTCTGAGAATCTTCGGTGAGTATATTTTAATGAAGCGTGAATGAATTTCACTGAAGTGTCAGTATATTTTACTGGAGCGTGAATGAATTTCATTGAAGTGTCAGTACATTTTACTGAAGCGTGAATGAATTTCATTGAAGTGTCAGTACATTTTACTGAAGCGTGAATGAAT
>CAYNFB010000116.1:0-10030 GCA_964396355.1 uncultured Leptospirales bacterium
GGCAGGCTTAAGAATACTATAATTGTTCTTTCCGGTGATCACGGCGAGGAGTTCTGGGAGCATGGAAGTTTCGGCCATACCTGGGGGCTTAATAACATACAGATTCAGCCTGCCGCATTTATATACTATCCCGGAATAGAAAGCGATGATATAAAATATAAGTACACATCTCATCAGGACTTCATGCCAACTGTCTTTGATCTGATAGGATTAAATGCGGATTACAGAAAGTTCACAACGGGGAAATCTCTTGTGGATTATAAGGCTGAGAACGATTTTGCAATATGCTCTCTTGGAATCCTGACTAGCTTTAAGAGAAACGGCTATGCAATCATAGGAAACGGCTATAAGATTCTCTATAAGAACAATATGAATCTCAATACCGCTCCTTACGCAATATATGATGATAATGATAAACCTGTGAAAGGGTTTGATACCTACAGTGTGGTCGATCTGCTTTTGAAGACAGATAAGGCAAAGAGGCTTGCAAAACCCAGGTTATAGATATAGTCTATTTACTTGTCATCGAAAAAGTGTACAGCCTTAACCAGTGATCCGGTTATTTTTCTGTAATTAGGCACCCGGTCAATACCTCCAAGCTCATAGGTTATGACCGGGATTTTTATTGTCTCCATGGCTGCATAGCTTCCAAGGGAACCGGGGGTATCGTATCCTATGTCGTCTGACAGGGGAATTCCGCTGATCAGTGACATTGTTCTGGAGAGCTCTTTGGGCACTCTCTTGTCGGGATAAATTGTATTAAAGGGCTGATGCATCTGTACTATAAGTACAGGACTGTATCTTTTTATTGCCTTTATCATATTTTTTGTCTCAGGCTCAGACCCCGGTTTTCTTCCCGGGTAGTTGTATATCTTTGTATGTTCTTTTTTCCAGGAGGAGGATGGATAGTTCCGGTTTATGTCAACTCTCCTTCCGTTTACTCTGGTCCCTGCAATTATCCCGTCGGGATTGAGAAAGGGAATCAATATGACTTTGTTTTTGATTGATTTTCTGTTTTCATGAAGATAACGGCCCAGCTTCACCACAGAAAGTGCGCTGGCAGGTTCATCTCCGTGTATGCCTCCTACAATTATAACTGCATTCTTTCCTCTTCCGAATGTTTTATAGAAGATTCGGCGCTTACGGGCTGAACTTCCAAGAGTATTCCATTTAATGGGAGATCTCCATAATGTCCGGTACGTGTGAACGGCTTTCCTGTGTATTCTGTTGTATTGTTCGTATGACAGGGTGTGTCCCTGAACAGCTGTCAGCATTATAAGTAAAACAGAGATTATAAATTTATTTTTCATTTCTTCTCTTCTAATATTTAATGCTCTAATCAAATGGAGTTAAAAAAGTTGGTCAAGAATAATTATTTTTATTTAGGTATGTCAGTTCGGTACAGCAGGTATGCATTGGTTTAAGATGATCTTAATTTATTCTGTTCAATTTTTGAAGGATCCGGATCATTGTATATCTACAATGATGAGGGACAAGTCATCCGCAAATTTCCCCTTTTCCCCGGTCCAGTCTTCAAGTGCAGCTAAAAGGTAATCTGCGCACTCTTCTGTATCCATCCCTATTGTTTTAATAATTGCTTTTTTAAAAGATTCAATGCCGAACATTTCTTTATTGCTGTTGAAAGCTTCTGTTATACAATCAGTGAATAGAATAATTCTGTCTTGAGCATCAAGTCCGAAACCAGAAAGTTCTATATTGTTATCAATACTCAAACCTATCATCCTGCCCTGGGGGTTATCCTCAATTATAATTCCTTCTGTTCTTTTCAGTATAATAACCGGCTGATGTCCTGCATTTGCATGAAGGAATTTCTTGTCTCCGGCATCAATGTAAAAATATACTGCGGTAAGAAATTGATCCCCCATGTTCCCTGCTAACATTCTATTCATTTCGGAAAGAAATCGTTTCGGATCTTTTGCATGTTCAAAGAGCATATTTGATACCAGCTTCAGCATGGATGCGATGAGGGCGGCTGGTATGCCATGACCAGTAACGTCAGAGAGAAGTATTCCAATCTGATTTTTTGACAGGACGTGGAAGGTGTAAAAATCACCACCGATACTTTTCATTGGAAAATATCTTACCGCAATTTTCATCGAATCAAATTCTGGTATGGTTGAAGGCATCGTCGCAATCTGTATTCTCTGTGCTGTGTTCAGCTCCTGCTCTATACTCTGAAGTTTTTTGCTTTCCTGCACAGATTCCTTCAGCATTAAAAGAGAATTTACTCTTACGAGAAGTTCTCTTTTGTCGAAAGGTTTAGAAATATAATCATTTGCTCCGGATTCTATACCTGTAACTTTATCTGATATCTGATTTTTTGCAGTCAGCATAATTATGGGCAACTCAAAGTGAGTAAAATTTTCTCTTATTTTCTTTGTCACATCGTAACCGGTTATCCGCGGCATCATAATATCGAGAAGTACAATGTCGATAGACGGGTCTTCTTCTATAATTTTTAAAGCGTCCAAACCGGATCTTGTTTTTTTTATTAAGTAGTTCTCAAGTTTTAGATAGTTTTCAAGAACCTGAAGGTTTACGGGGTCATCATCTACTATAAGAACAGTAAATAATTTTTTTATAGTTTCATCTCCGCTGAAGTGTGTTACTTTATTAATCTTATCCGGATTTTTTTGTCTGATCAGCTTTGTATGGGAATCCAGATATTCTGAATCAGGAGCCGGATCTGTTTTTAAAACTATTCATTTGAATCCTGAGTTTGGTTATCTGTGAATGGCAGCAGAACAGTAAAGGTTGATCCTCTGCCCGGTTCAGATTCAATATCGATTGTCCCTCCATGAAGATCTACCAGATGTCTGGTTATAGTGAGACCAATGCCTGTCCCTTCATAATTTCTTGAAATACCTCCATCAGCCTGATGGAAGGCTTCAAATATAGTATCGAGTTTATCCTTTTCAATGCCTATACCGGTATCTTTTACTGATACACTCATCATCTTGCGGTTATTTTCTGGCACAACCACGGCATCGATTTCAATTTTTCCTGAGTCAGTGAATTTTACGGCGTTTCCTATGATGTTATAGAATATCTGATGCAGCCTGTTCTCATCGGTGCTGATCAATGGGAGATCTTCTTTTATTTTGTTTACCAAAATTGTTTCTTCATTCTTAAGAAGAGGCGTTGAGAGATATATCACAGAATCAATGATAGATTTAATATCAACAGGTCTTTTCTGAAGTTTCACGTCGCTGTTTTTGAGTTTTGAAAAATCAAGAATATCATTTATCAGAAATGCAAGCCTCTTACTGCTTGTCGCAATCATATAAAGATCTGATTTTATATCTTCAGAAAGCCTGCCTTTCGCTCCGTCAAGTAGTGATCCTGCGAGGCCGATTATGCCGTTAAGGGGAGTCTTGAGCTCATGGGATGTATTGGCAAGAAATTCATCCTTCAGAATATCAAGAGATATGAGGCGCTCGCTCATTATTTCAATGGTTCTGAATGCGTGTGCGTAGCGAAGTGAAAGCATAAAGGCTTGAGAAAATACAAAGAAGATGAGTCCGAAGGGGGCTATAAGACCGGTCCAGATAATACCCAAATCAAATAGAATGTCGTTTATTCCTGTTAAACTGATTATTACCCATCCAGCCAGAAAAAGGAGAGCCCCTTCTCGGCCGTTGATTGCTGCTTTGATGAGGCATATTGTAAAATAAACAAAGAGAATGAGCATAACTGCTTCAAAAAAAATTACCAATTCAGTTGCTGCTTTAAGAGGCATAAAAATCATAATGATTGATGCCGCGGCAAGGCCGGTTGATATTATACGCATTCTGTTCCAGACTTCATCGGGATAAAGGGTCTGGAAGTACATGGCCGATGCCGGAAGCAGCATGAAAAATGTTATGAAGAGAGTTTTGTAGACTGCAATTGAAGGAATGTCCGTAGTCAATGTCAGAAAGCACTCTCCGCCTGTTATAGTGCGTACTGCCAGTAATAAACAGATTATAGCAAAATAGAGAATCGATCTGTCTTTTCTCCGCAGAATGAAGAGACAGAGATGATAGAGAGACATGATTAAAATACTTCCAAAGAGGAATAACTCAAAGGCTATTGTTTTGTCTCTCATCCTGTTTATATTTTCAGATGACCCCATCCTGATGCTTCCCCAGAATCCATCCCTCCTGTCATGGAAGTTGGATATCTGAAGGGTCAGTTCTATGGATTCACCCTCTGCATCTGGAAGCTGTACAACTCGTGGAAGCCATAAAGGTTCTGAATGCTCTCTGGATTTGGATACAACTCCGCTTGTACAGATAAGTCTTTCATTAAGCCATAGTTTATATGAAGATGAGATGGAGGGAATCTTAAGTGAAAGAGGAACGGTTGTTTTATCTTTTAGTATCAGGAGATGAAGAGTCCCGTAACCATCGGCATTTCTTTCTTCATTATCTGTAGTTCTCCAGGAACCCGGAACCTGATAAAAGCTGTCGGTCTTTTCCCGCATATCAGAAGGAGAGAGCAGTTTTTTCCAGTAGAAATTCCATTCACCATCAAGTGAAACATAGCCGCCTGCAGTAAAATCATATCCTCTGAGATCCAGTACCCCTTTTTCTGATTTTGGTCCGGAAGATTTGTCGCACCCGATTGATGCAGAAACAATAGTTAATACTGCAAAAATCAAAATAAATAATCGTCCAGATTTCATTAAAAACTCCATATGGTTCAGATATGAAAAAATTATTTTTTTTTGATTCTACGTTGCTTCTTTGTTTAATGCAAATGAAATATTTAATAAGATGGGGTAAGTTTAACAAATATTGAAAAAGTAACTATGGCGGAGTTCTGAAAATTAGAATAATAGTAAATTATGAAAGCCCCATTTTTAATCTCCCGACAATAATTTTAATGTCCCGAGGTTGAATTTAAGAGTTTTGCTAAAAGAATTTGATTACGTTTTTCATAATGCTTATTATCTCAATATGGCTGGAGTTCAGATTTTTTTAAAAACAGTCAGGATAGAGATGTAATACATTTTTTATGGAGGTTGCAGATGCCCAGAATCTATGAAAGCGGTATAATAAATACCAGTCCGGAAAAAGTCTGGAAAGTGATAAGGGATTTTAATGGTCTTCCTGAATGGCATCCGGGCATTAAGAGCAGTGAACTCGAGGGCGGGGATGGAGTTGGCACAGTCCGTCACTTCTTCCTGAATGACGGCGGAGAGCTTCGGGAGAAACTTTGGACACTTTCAGATATTGACTATCTCTGCTCTTACAGTATTGTCGAATCTCCCATGTTTCTTAAAAATTATCATTCTACATTCAGGCTTTACCCGGTAACAGACTCAGGCATAACCTTTATGGAATGGTTCGCTTATTTTGATATGACAGACCTTGCCGCTGAAAAGGATACTGTTGAAGCTGTGAGCGGAGTTTTTTCCGGAGGGATAAAAAGTCTCCAGGATAGATTCTCCTGATCTTTTAGCTCAATGAAAACATTTGCTCACATGTCAAATATTCATTTTCTGTTTGACGAAAGGCCGATTTCCTTTTATGTAAACGTAACTGGAAATCATATTACAGACGGTGTTGGCTTCAGAATTGTTTCCAATGCACTTTGTCATGATTTCATAGAGATTCGAGAGATCTGTTTCAGGTACTGTAGAGAAATCTGTTTTACCTGAAAAATCAGGGAGTGCATGTGGGAACTTTTTTTGCAATAGCCATAATTATAGGTCTTGCTGCGGGATTACTGCCCGGACTGACAGGTCTGTTTTTTATTATCAGGGCTTTTATAAAAAGAAGAGATCCCGCCCTGGTGTTTCTCTATCTGGCAGCGGTAGTTTTGGTAAATATCATCCTGATTTATACCGGAGGTCTTATCTGGCATTGCGGCGGTAACGGTGCTCTCTCCGGAGCTGAAGAGATGAATGACTGTTTTATTTATTATATATTTTTCGGGTCTACTTTCGGGCTGTCTCTTCTTGCAGGGCTTGTGGTTCTTTTCTATAAAGGAAGACTCCGTAAATAAGAATTTTAAAATTTGAGTGAACTGATAATCCTATAGTGAGGTTCCCGTGGAGAGAAGAAGAATATTCATTCTAATAATTGCTTCAAACGCAGTATGGGCATTGTCCTTCCTCCCTTCACTGGTGGCCTGCGGAATGTCTGTAATGCTCTTCGATGCACCGGGGTCAGAGGACTCGTTATTTACCAATCTGCTTTTTTATTCAGTCATATCTTTTCCTCCTGCAGTAATTTTCTCAATTTCCGGAACCTGGATATTCTACAGACTGGGCAGGCTTAAAGGAGTTTTGTTTATGGGGCTCCTTCCTCTCCTGAGCATATGCTGCGTTGCTGTTTCATTCGGTCTGATCTCCTTTTTCTGCCAGGGGTCGCTTGTCTGTCCCTGATAAGATAATGCTCTGCTCAAAAAAGTATATCTCCTCTGTGAATAATGGTGGTCAAATTATATAATATCATTAATATAAAAAAGTGACGTTCTGATTCGTATCAGTAATCTTTCTGGAAAAAATAAAAGGGAAGGGGATTCATATATTGAAAGCACTGGAAAAAATTTCTACTGGTCTCACCAGTCTCGATGAGGCCTGTAATGGTCTTCGTCTTGGAGATAATGTTGTCTGGCAGGTGGATGAAATAGAAGATTATAAATTTTTTGCAGTTCTCTATGCAGAAAAAGCCTTGGTCAACAATAAACGTCTGATTTATATCCGTTTCGCTGCACATGAACCGATTCTCAATCCAGGGCAGTACAGTGTTGTTTATACTCTCGATGCATACAGCGGATTTGAATCATTTTCTGCCAGTCTGCATACCATAATTAAAGACGAAGGGGAGGAGGTCTATTACGTATTTGACTGCCTTTCTGATCTGCAGTCAGCATGGGTAAATGATTTGATGATCGGTAATTTCTTTCTGATAACATGCCCTTATCTCTTTGAGCTGAACACCGTTGCCTATTTTTCTATTCTACACAACAGCATATCATTTGATACTATTGCCCTGATTCGTGAAACGACTCAGCTGCTGCTTGATATTTATAATTCAGACGGCAGTCTTTATGTTCATCCTCTTAAAGTGTGGAACAGGTATTCTCCAACAATGTTTTTCCCTCATCTTCTTAATGATAATGAACTGAAGCCGATCACAAACTCTGTCGATGCGGCAAGGCTTATTACTCATATTCAGAAGAAAGGATCTGAGAGCACTTTGCGGAAGCTTGATTACTGGGACAGGATTATTTTAAAACTGGAAGCTCTTGTTGAGACTCCCGGCGAAACTGACGAAGTAAAATCCATTCACAGGCAATTGAGTAAGACTCTGATCAGCCGGGATGAACGTATTCTTAAGCTGGCAGAGAAAGTTCTCACCCTTGAAGATTTTCTGCTGATCATCGACAGGCTGATAGGGACGGGCTTTATCGGAGGAAAAACAGTGGGGATGCTTCTTTCGAGAAAAATTATTGAAAACAGCGGAGATCAGCATCTTAGGTCTATCATAGAACCACACGATTCATTCTTTATCGGCTCCGATGTTTACTATTCATATATTGTCCACAATGGATGGTGGAAGCTCTTCATGGAACACAAAACTGATGACGGATATTTCACATCGGCGGGGGAGTTATACGAGAAGATGCTCCATGGAAAATTTTCTGATGTGATCAAGGAAAAAATCCAGCAGATAATAGAGTACTACGGGCAGTCTCCGATTATAGTCAGGTCGAGCAGTCTTCTTGAAGATGGATTCGGAAATGCATTTGCCGGAAAATATGAAAGCTACTTTATTGTGAACCAGGGTAGCCCGGAGGAGCGCTTTGAAGAATTTCAAAATGCTGTGCGTAAAATTTTTGCAAGCACCATGGATGTTGATGCTCTTGCCTACCGGATCCAGAGGGGGCTTCATAAGCTCGATGAGCAGATGGCTCTCCTTGTCCAGAGGGTATCCGGGTCATATCATGAGGATTATTTCTTTCCAGATATGGCCGGTGTAGGTTTTTCGTACAATACCTTTGTCTGGAAAAAAACCATGGATCCGAAAGCCGGTATGCTTCGCCTCGTCCTGGGCATGGGAACCCGTGCTGTCAACCGCACGGAAGGTGATTATCCGAGAATTGTTGCTCTTGATGACTCTCTTCTTACTCCCCATGGCGGAATCGAAGATGCCCGTGTCTTTTCGCAGCATAAAATTGATCTCCTGAATATTGCTGAAAATACGTTCGAAACCAGGGATATGGAAGAACTTTTTGATAAGAAACTTCTGAATCATATTGATCTTGTTGCACAGCGTGATCCTGAGACTGAGTCCCGAATGAGAGAATACGGTATGGAAAACAAAGAATCATGGATAGTTAATTTTAATAATCTTTTTAGTGAAACGAAACTCGACGATGACATGAGAGTAATACTCTCTACCATTGAAGCATCCTATGAATATCCTGTTGATATTGAATTTACTCTTAATTTCGGAGGTGATGGGAATTACAGAATTAATATTGTTCAATGCAGGCCTCAGCAAACGAAACTTCAGGGAAAGCCGGTTCAGTTTCCTGAAAAAATTTCTCATGATGATGTGCTGTTCTCATCTGTGGGAAACTTCCTTGGGGGAAGCGTCTCTCAGCCGATTTCCAGGGTAATATTTGTAGATCCCTATAAGTACGGCGCTCTTACTCAGACACAGCAGTATGATATTGCCCGTCTGGTTGGCAGGCTCAATAAACTGTCTCATGACAGAGAAGCTTTGCCGACAATGCTTATGGGACCCGGCAGGTGGGGGACGACTACACCCTCTCTTGGTGTTCCTGTACGGTTTTCCGAAATTCACAATATGTCCATTCTAGTAGAAATAGCGCTCATGCGTGATGATCTTATTCCTGAACTTTCATATGGTTCCCACTTCTTTCAGGATTTAGTAGAAACAGATATTTTCTATGCTGCACTTTTTCCGGAAAAGGAAGATGTGTGCTATAATATTTCATGGTTCGAAAACTGTACCAATGAACTGGGGAATCTCTCGGAAGACGGAATTAAATATCAGGATGTTGTTAAGGTTTATGACAATCTGGAGTCTTTTTTTCTGATGTCTGATGTTGCATCACAAAAACTCTACTGTTTTACTCTTGATCCGGAAAATAATTCTTAATATTAGAATTTTTTTATAGAGCTAGTCTTTACCTTAATGATTTTTATTCAGACAGTATCTTTTAACATTTGTGTAATATTGATTTGTTAATTTTACATTGATGTAACAATCCTCTGTTTGTTTAACCTCTATAATCATTGACATGCCGGTCCTTGCTCTATTTTATTATACAGCCTCTATTTATTTTCAGTTGTTAATTACGTTCAGAGAAGTGCATCACTTCAAAATCATTTGCTGCTGATTTCGGTAAATATTGATTTAGGTGGGGTATATCTGTCTGATCTTTCTGCCGCTGGTTATGCTGATTTGAACGAATGGTACTGAATAATATACAGGTGAGAAATTTTTAAAATTTTCTATATGAGGAGAATATTAGGATGTCACATATTTCAGAAGTCATTGACAAGGTCACGAAACAGGATCCCGAACAGAAAGAATTTATCCAGGCCGTTGAAGAGGTCCTTGAAACTCTTGAGCCTACAGTTGACAAACATCCCGAATTCGTAAAGGCCGGAATTTACGAAAGAATAGTAGAGCCGGATAGAGTGATCATGTTCCGTGTTCCCTGGATTGACGACAAGGGGAATGTTCAGGTAAACAGAGGTTTCCGTGTACAGTTCAGCAATGCAATAGGACCCTATAAAGGCGGTCTGAGGTTTCACCCTTCGGTAAATCTTGGAATTATCAAGTTTCTCGGATTTGAGCAGATATTTAAAAATTCACTGACAACACTTCCTATGGGCGGAGCAAAAGGCGGAGCAGATTTTGATCCCAAGGGGAAGTCAGACAGAGAAGTGATGAATTTCACCCAGTCTTTTATAAGAGAGCTGTTTCGTCATATCGGAGCTGATACAGATGTTCCCGCAGGTGACATTGGTGTCGGTGGC
>CAYNFB010000117.1:0-10016 GCA_964396355.1 uncultured Leptospirales bacterium
GAGCTGGTTAAGGAAGGGTTTACAGATAGGGAGATTGAAGCATTTATACGAGTACTCCTGAGTTTTAATAAAAAATTTACCGCAGACAAGGAGGATTGACATGAACAGGACGCTGAGAACTTACAATAAGCTGAAGGGATTCCCTCTGGGAAGAAAGATCTTTTCTATGATAGTGTGCTGGCAGGCTCCCTATTTCGGGACAATAAAGCCTCTCTTTGAAGAACTTGAGCCGGGAAGATGTGTAATCACAATAAAGAATAGAAAGGCCGTGCATAACCACATAGGAAGTGTTCACGCAATCGCCATGTGTAATATTTGTGAGCTCGCAGGGGGAATCTGCACAGATATTTCGCTGCCGTCTCATCTCAGGTGGATACCAAAGGGAATGACGGTAGAATACGTTGCAATTGCGAGGACAGATTTGAGAGGTATATGTGAATTTGATCTGAAGACACTTGAGAGCTGGGATCTAAAAAATGATTTTCCGGTAAGAGTAAATGTCTATGACGAAGCTGAGCAGCTGGTGATGTGGGGAGAGGTTATCATATATCTGTCAGAGAAGGGCAAAAGCAAAGACGAATAGGCGCAAGGGCTCAGAGCCTCGGGTATCGGTTATTGCACGGGCTTTGAAGTGCTATAATATAATTTCAGGCGTTTCTTCCATCTTCTCGTATATTTTCAGACAAATCCAGGCATCAGTGGCTGCATAGACAATCTGTTTATGCGTCAGCTGTGTCCTCTCCCAATTCGAAATCTGAGCATTCTTGGAAATACGGATACCCATGAAGTGAGCAGCCAGGGCCTTTACTCCGCGTTTCTTAAATCTGTTGGTCTTGGCGATTTTTTCGAGATCGATGAAGCCGCCGTATTCTTTGTCGCCGCCCAGAAGCTCCTTTACTTCCTGAACCAGGCCGAGGCCTATCTTTGTAATCGATTCATCCTCAATGACAGCTCTTATCTCATCGGTCAGACCGGTTATATTAATTCTGAAAAGGTAGGCGCAGTCACTTGTTGCAAGTTGAATGAGGGAAACCGGGTGTTTCTCTCCTTTCTTGAAACTGGGTCGTGATTCAGTGTCAAAGCCTATTCTGCTGTGTCGTCTGATTTTGTCTATAGCCGGCCTGATTTTATCTTCTTTGTCTATAATTTGAATTGGCCCGGTATATTTTGAAAGAGGGAGCTCCTGTATCTGCTCATTTGTTATCTCGTAAAGATATTCTTCCTGGTTGAGTTCTATGTCGTTCATGATTATACATTAGGAAATGCTCTTTCTCAGTCAAGGAAAGAATTGGCCTGAAGGGGCTGAGAGGTAAAAATATCGTATTAATCATAAAAATAATACAATATATATAGAAGAAACTCATTAGGGCTTGACATATATGCAGGCACTGGCTAATTTAATTGAGCCCTGCAGATTAGTTCTCTCCGGAAGGGAGGGGGTAGTCTGTAGATATTTGCTTATTGCAACCTGATTTTAATGATAAATCAGGCATAAAATCGTATGTGTTACCAAAATTAATTGTTGACATAAAAGGGGCAATTTTTAACATTTCATCTTACTTTTGAAACATTGATACATTGCCCACGTAGCTCAGTAGGTAGAGCATTTGCATGGTAAGCAAAAGGTCACCAGTTCGACTCTGGTCGTGGGCTCATCATTCTATTGTCTGTGAAGCCTTTTTTTATAAGTCTGCATAAAAATGCTTGACTTGGAAAGGCCAGATATTAGTTTGCTCTTGGTTTACTATATAAAAGTGCGGGGTATATATATGCGAGATGTAGTATTGTTGGCCTGTCAGGAGTGCAAGAGGAAGAACTATTCCTTTACAAAGAACAAGAAAGGTCAAACAGGCAAGATTGAAGTTAAGAAATACTGCAAGTTTGACAGAAAGCACACTGTTCACAAAGAAACTAAGGCTTAGAGTTACCCCATTGGTATCGAAAATTAAATGGTTGTTCGAATTTTTTAAGGATTCCAGGGAGGAGCTTAAGAAAGTCACCTGGCCTGATAGAGATGAGGTTACAAGATTCACTGTAGTAGTGGTGATTACTGTTATATTTATTTCTGTATTCCTCTGGCTGATTGACTCGAGTCTTATGGCTCTTATTAAGGTAGTGATGAACTGATATGACTAAAAGGTGGTATATAATACATACTTATTCCGGTCATGAGAACAAGGTTAAGCTTGCTCTTGAAAAGAAGGTGGAGAATCTCGATCTTACTGAGGAAATCAGTGATATTAGGATTCCTACGGTTGAAGTTCAGGAAGTCAAGGACGGGAAAAAGAAAGTTAAGTCTCAGAAAGTGTTTCCTGGTTATGTTCTCGTCCGTATGGTCCTGACTGATAATACCTGGAGTGTGGTTAAAAATGTTCCTGGTGTTACCAATTTTGTTGGTGCCTATGGTTCAAATAAGCCCAAGCCTCTCAGTGACAGCGAAGTTGCATCGCTATTTGATTCTCTCGGCGGTAAAGAGCAAAGCGCCAGAGAAAAAGCTGCAATTTCTGTTGATTTTTCAGTGGGAGAACATATCAAGGTTATTGACGGTCCATTCAACTGAAAAAGTAAGGCTTAAAGTTAAGGTGGAGATTTTTGGACGAGGAACACCGGTTGATCTGGATTTTATGCAGGTCGGAAAAATATAAAACTGAATTAGTTTATTGTAAGATAAATTTGAATTATGGTTATAGGATAGAGAGATGGCACCAAAAAAGAAAAAAATACTAACTGATATTAAGCTGCAGATTCCTGGAGGTCAGGCGAATCCGGCTCCTCCTGTTGGACCTGCTCTTGGTCAGCACGGTCTTAATATAATGGATTTTTGTAAGGCCTTTAATGATAAGACTAAAGACCAGAAGGGAACTCTGATTCCTGTTGTTATTACAGTGTATGAAGACAGAACTTATTCTTTTATCACAAAAACTCCTCCTGCTTCGACTTTGATAATGAAGGCTTTGAAGCTTGCCAAGGGTTCCGGCGAGCCTAATAAGATAAAAGCAGGAAAAATAAGCAGAAAGCAGCTTGAAGAGATTGCACAGCTGAAAATGCCGGATTTAAATGCAAATGATGTGGCGGCAGGGGCAAATATTATTGGCGGAACAGCCAAGTCTATGGGTGTTGAAGTTATTGACTAGCCCCGGGCATAGTTAAGTATATGAGGTGTATGGGATGAAAAGAGGAAAAAAAATAACAAGCGCAAGAGAGAAGGTCGACAAAACAGTCCTTCACAGTCTTGAAGATGCCATTAAGCTGATGAAAGAGCTTAAGTTCGCCACCTTCAACGAATCTGTAGACCTGTCTGTTAAAGTCTCTCATAAGAGTATGCAGAATGTAAGGGGCTCGGCTGTACTTCCTGCCGGAACCGGAAAAGAAAAGAAAGTTCTCGTTCTCTGTAAAGGAGATAAGCAGAAAGAAGCTCTGGAAGCCGGAGCTGATTATGTCGGAGCTGAAGATTTGATAGCTAAGATAAAAGAAGGCTGGATTGATTTTCAGGCAGTTGTTGCAACTCCTGATATGATGAAAGAGGTCGGTAAGCTTGGTCCTGTTCTGGGAAGAAAGGGTTTGATGCCTAAGCCTAAAGCCGGTACAGTAACAGATAATGTTAAAGATATAGTCAAAGAACTTAAAGGCGGCCGTGTAGAGTACAGAGCCGATAAAACTGGTGTTATTCATATGATGGTCGGCAAGATGTCATTTGATGATAGCGGACTCGCTGATAATATCACCGCCTTTTTTAACCAGGTAATGAAGGATAAGCCTTCTGATGCGAAAGGTAACTATATTAAGTCTCTTTATGTTAGTTCCTCTATGGGGCCTGGTATAAAAATCAATCCTAAAGGGGTAGTAAAGTAATGGTTAAACAATATAAAGTTGATGAAGTCGGAGTCCTTGTTGAAAAACTTAAGGAAAAGAGCAATTTTATCTTAACAGACTATTCCGGAGTGAAGGTAAATGATCTCGCTGGTCTCAGAAGACAGCTGAGAGAGAAAAATGCTCAGTATAAAGTTGTAAAAAACAATCTATTTAAAAGAGCTCTTGAAGAAGCCGGTTATCAGCAGATTGATAATCACCTCAAGGGACCTATTGCTGTTGCCTTCGCAGGTGAAGAATCCGGCGAAATGGCTAAAGTGTTAAAAGAATTTGCAGAGAAAAATGATAAATTTTCATACTCTGCCGGTATTCTCGACAATGTTCTTTATGACGAGAATCAGATTAAAAAGATCGCAGACCTGCCTTCCAAAGAAGCTCTTCTTTCTCAGATCATGTCTCTTGTAAATGGTCCCGGAACTGGAATTGCTGTGGGCACTAATCAGATAATGTCGTCTCTGGCTCGTGGAATAAAGGCAGTTGCAGAAGCAAATAATAATTAAGAAAATTAATTATTAAAATATAAGTGGTTTAGGTACGTTCATTTTAGCGGTATACGTTGAAGGATCAATGCCTGGCCCCTTTATAGGTTTTTACGGCAAAGTCCGTATTAACTTGAAACTATTCACTAAGTATAAAGGAGTAAGTAATGGCTAAATTAAGTATTGATGAACTGCTGGAAGCAATCGGCAGTCTAACTCTGATCGAGGCTTCAGAGCTCGTATCAGCAATGGAAGAAAAATTCGGTATCTCTGCTGCTGCGCCCGTAGCTGTTGCTGCAGGTCCTGCTGTAGCTGCTGAATCAGCTGAAGAGCAGTCTGAATTTGATGTAATCCTCACAAGTTTTGGCGATTCTAAAGTTGCAGTAATCAAGGAAGTGAGAGCTATTACAGGTCTTGGACTCAAAGAAGCTAAAGAGCTTGTTGAGGCCGGCGGAAAACCTGTAAAAGAGAAAATTTCCAAAGAAGATGCAGAAGAGTTAAAGAAGCAGCTTGAAGCAGCAGGCGCAACTGTTGAGGTCAAGTAATTTGTTTTTGAAATAGACTATTTTGAATAACAGAATATTTTTTTCAAAAAGTTATTTTTATTATACGATAGGTTTGATCTCTCGAGGTCAAACCTATCGGTATTAAATAAACTTATTTAGCATTTTCTGACTTTGGTATCATATTTTCATTACTTATTTTTTTGTTCCACATTTGTAATTTTTTTGGTAATTTGTTATCCTTAAATAATATTAAAGGTTAAGGTTTATATATCGATGCAAGAGTCAAAGAAAGTCGTCAATTTCGGTAAGATTAAATCTAAAATTGACCTTCCGAATTTAATCGAAATCCAGTTAACATCTCATGAGTGGTTCCTTCAGTCAAAGGTTGCAAAGAAGAAATCACAGGGTCTTCAGGCTGTTTTTGAAGAGATATTCCCAATAGAAAGTCCTCATGATGATGTTGTAATGGAATTTGTTAACTATGAAATAGGTGAACCCAAGTATTCTGAATACGAATGCAAAGAAAGGGATGTTACCTATGCGGTACCTCTAAAATCTACTATAAGACTTATCCGCAAGGAGAGTTTTGAGGTAAGAGAGCAGTCCGTTTATATGGGTGATATTCCTCTCATGACAGAAAGGGGAACTTTTATAATAAATGGAGCTGAGAGAGTTGTCGTAAATCAGCTGCACAGATCTCCCGGTATATTCTTTTTCTATGAGGAGGATGACCGGGCCTATAATTCCAGAGTAATACCGGACAGGGGCTCCTGGCTGGAATTTGAAATGGACAACAAAGGCTTTCTCGTCGCCCGTATCGACCGGAAAAAGAAATTTCCGGTAACGCTTTTAATTAAAGCTCTGGGTTATGAGACAAATGAAGAGATAATTGACATTTTCTATGACCTAAGCACAGTCAAGCTCAAGGGGGAGGAGGATTATGAATCTCTCAACGGAAGACGGGTTGCGACTGATGTAATAAGCAAGACTTCCGGTGAAGTTATCATGGAAGCTGCTGAACGGATCAATATAGACATTATTGACCGTTTCAAAGAGGAGAAAATCAGTGAGGTTAAGCTCATCGATTTTCCAAATAAAAAGGAAGATGCCTATCTCAGCCAGACTTTAACCGTTGAGCCTGAATTTATTAAAAAGAATCTCAGGGTTGATGAAGATCATGATTTCACAGGATCAGAACTGGCATTGCTGACAATTCATGCGATAATGAGACCGGGTGAACCTACAAACCTTGAAAATGCGCAGACCGAACTGAACAGACTCTTCTTTAATAAGAGAAGCTACAGTCTGAGTTCAGTGGGACGCTATAAAATAAACAGTAAATTCGGATTTGACGATCCCTGTGAGACTCTCACAAAGGATGACATAATTCACACTGTAAAATATATGCTCTATCTGATTGCAGAGGCAGACGGATATGAGTATGAACATGAAACACTTGAAGGAAAGAAAGAAAAGAATTACGTATACACCATTGTTGATGATATCGATCACCTGGGAAACAGGCGTGTCCGTTCTGTCGGTGAGTTGATAATGAATCAGATCAAGGTTGGCTTTCAGAGAATGGAGAGGGTAATCAAGGAAAGGATGACAATCCAGGATCTTGATGTTATTACTCCTCAGGCCCTGATAAGTATCAAACCTATATCTGCGGTGATAAATGAGTTCTTCGGTTCCAGTCAGCTGTCTCAGTTCATGGATCAGACAAACCCTCTGGCTGAACTTACACATAAGAGAAGACTTAATGCTCTCGGTCCCGGAGGTCTTTCAAGAGAGAGAGCCGGTTTCGAGGTAAGAGACGTTCACCCTTCTCACTATGGAAGGATGTGTCCTATTGAGACTCCTGAGGGCCCGAATATTGGTCTCATCGTGTCTTTAAGTACGTTCGGCCGTATAAATGAATATGGATTTCTGGAAACCCCTTACCGTTACGTTGAAAATGGACGGGTAACAGATACAATTAAATATCTCACTGCAAATGTTGAGGATAATTACTTTGTTGCTCAGGCGAATGCTCTTCTTGATGAAGATGGTAATTTCATTAAGACCATGATTCCCTGCAGAAACAGAGGAAACTTCCCCTACATGAAACCAAAAGAGATTCAGTACATGGACGTTTCACCTAATCAGGTATTCTCAGTTTCCACAAGTCTGATTCCTTTTCTTGAGCACGATGATGCGAACAGAGCACTCATGGGCTCTAACATGCAGCGTCAGGCTGTTCCTCTTCTCATCGAGGAGGCGCCTCTGGTCGGTACTGGTGTGGAACCCCATGCTGCGTATGATTCAGGAGTTCTTCTCATTGCCAAGCGCGGCGGGGATGTTATTTATTCTGACGGAGCAGTTGTTAGAATTAAGACCAGCTCCGGTGAGATTGATGAATACATTATGCAGAAATTCAAGAGGACTAACCAGGGAACCTGCTTTAATCAGAAGCCTATAGTACACGGCGGACAGAAAATAAAGGCAGGGGATATTGTTGCAGACGGTCCCGCTACTGATAACGGACGACTTGCACTTGGTAAAAATATACTCGTGGCATTTATGCCGTGGATGGGTTATAACTACGAGGATGCTATCCTTCTTTCTGAAAGACTTGTTGAACAGGATGTGTATACATCGGTTCACATCGAGCAGTTTGAAGTAGAGGCCAGGGAGACTAAACTCGGAAGAGAGATAATAACAAGAGATATTCCTAATCTCAATGACAAAGCTTTCCGGGATCTTGATGCAGACGGTGTTGTCAGAGTCGGTGCGTTTGTTGAGCCTGATGATATCCTCGTCGGTAAGGTTACTCCTAAGGGAGAGCAGGATCTTACTCCTGAATATAAACTTCTCTATTCAATATTTGGAGAAAAAGCCCGGGAAGTAAGAGATACTTCTCTGCGTGTTCCAAATGGAGTAGAGGGTATTGTAGTTGATGTTAAGAGATTTACACGGGAGAACGGAGATGAGCTTTCTCCCGGCGTAGAGGAACTTGTAAAAGTATATATTGCCGATAAGAGAAAGATTTCGGTTGGTGACAAAATGGCAGGACGTCACGGAAACAAGGGTGTTATTTCCAACATCGCTCCGATTTATGACATGCCTCATCTTCCTGATGGAACACCGGTAGACATTGTATTAAATCCGCTTGGTATTCCTTCACGGATGAACCTCGGTCAGCTTCTTGAAACAGAGCTTGGATGGGCAGCGCATGAACTTGACGTCCTCATGGAAACTCCTATTTTTGACGGAGCCAGTGAGGAAGATATAAGGAACAGCCTTAAGAGTGCAGGTCTTCCGGAAACATCTAAGATTACACTTTATGACGGAAGAACAGGTGAGCCTTTCGAACATGATGTTATGGTCGGTTATGTTTACATGCTTAAACTTGCTCACATGGTCGATGACAAGATTCATGCAAGATCGACTGGTCCGTACTCACTTGTAACTCAGCAGCCCCTTGGCGGGAAAGCTCAGTTCGGAGGCCAGAGACTTGGAGAGATGGAGGTCTGGGCCCTTGAAGCATACGGTGCGGCATATACACTTCAGGAGCTTCTTACTGTGAAATCTGATGATATGCTTGGTAGAGCGAGAATCTACGAGGCTATTGTTAAGGGTATTAATACTACATCGCCCGGTATTCCTGAATCATTCAATGTTCTTATTCAGGAACTCAGAGGTCTTGCTCTGGATGTTAAGATTTATGACAGCAAAGACAGAGAGATAAGTCTTTCTGAATGGAGTGAAGGTTTTACCAAGACCAAGAGAAAGATACACATAGAGACTCTTGAAAACGAAGAGACTAAAATATAGTGATGTTCAGCATATGGGACATCTCTTTACACAATATTATATTAAATAGGGTTAAGGAACAATCATGAGGGACTTTAACGATTTCAGTTCTATTCAGATTAAATTAGCCTCACCTGACTTGATCAGAGAATGGTCTTATGGTGAAGTTAAAAAACCGGAAACAATTAACTACAGAACTCTGAAGCCTGAAAGGGACGGACTATTCTGTGAAAAGATTTTTGGTACGACTAAGGAATGGGAATGTTACTGCGGGAAATTTAAGTCCATTAGATATAAGGGAGTTGTCTGCGACAGATGCGGAGTCGAGGTAACTCATTATAAAGTCAGAAGGGAAAGGGGCGGACATGTCGAACTTGCCGCTCCTGTCGCACATATCTGGTATTACAGATCTGTTCCTTCGAGAATGGGACTACTGCTTGATCTTACTGTAAATTCTTTAAAATCAGTTCTTTACTATGAGAAGTATATTGTAATTGATCCGGGTGATGCTGAAATCGACGACATTAAGGTCGGCGATATCCTCGACGAGGATACCTATTACGAACTGTATGAAAAATACGGTGACAACTTCGTAGCATCTATGGGTGCAGAGGCAATCAGAGAACTTCTGACAAATCTGGATCTGGATGAAGCATCAAGAGCTCTCAGGGCTGTAATCGATGCCAAATCTGCAAAGGATGCAAAAATTGACAAGAAGCTGATAAAAAGACTCGAAATAATAGAAGCATTCAAAGATTCGGGAAACAAGCCTGAGTGGATGATTCTTGATGTTATTCCTATTATTCCGCCCGAACTGAGACCTATGGTTCAGCTTGATGGGGGACGTTTTGCAACATCTGACCTGAATGATCTCTACAGACGTGTTATAAACAGAAATAACAGACTCAAGAGACTCCTTCTTCTCAGGGCACCTGAGATCATCGTTAGAAACGAAAAGAGGATGCTTCAGGAGGCTGTAGACGCACTCTTCGACAACAGCCGAAGGAAGAGGGCAGTTAAGGGAAAGGGAAACCGGCCTCTTAAATCACTCAGTGATATGCTCAAGGGTAAGCAGGGACGATTCCGACAGAACCTTCTCGGTAAGCGTGTTGACTACTCAGGACGTTCTGTAATCGTTGTCGGCCCTGAACTCAAACTGCATCAGTGCGGTCTTCCGAAGAAGATGGCCATTGAGCTTTTTAAACCTTTTATTATGAAGAGACTTGTGGACAAGGATTTCGTCCAGAATATAAAATCAGCCAAGAAAATGGTTGAGAACGAGAAAGATGAGGTATGGGAAGTTCTGGAAGATGTCATCAGAGAGCATCCTGTACTTCTCAACAGGGCCCCGACACTTCACAGGCTC
>CAYNFB010000118.1:0-9978 GCA_964396355.1 uncultured Leptospirales bacterium
CCTGTGCCGCTTTCAATTGTAGATGCAAATTATTATACAGGTAAGACAGTAATCTTTACGAAGGGGAATGTACTCAATGCGTTAAGGGCCAGTATCTCTATCCCCGGAATTTTTATACCAGTGCCCTACAGGAATACATTTCTTATGGACGGCGGTGTGGCAAATCCCCTTCCTGTTGATGTAATTAGAATGATGGGGGCAGATCTTACTATTGCGGTTAACCTTCATCCCGGGCTTAAAATTTCGAAAATTAAAAATTACGTAAAGTCTAAAATTGACAGATTTGGATTTTCGGTAATGGACGGCGAATATATGGTAGTTGAAAATCGGGCAAATATTGATCTCCCTGAAGAGAAGAAAGACAAGGGATGGTTTAATACTGTTGAGCAGTGGCTCCGGCTTGATCATGATAATTCTGTGAGTTATCCCAGTATATTCGAAATACTGTCTCAGACAATAGATATAATGGAATATGTAAATACTATCAATACACTCAGGTATAACAGACCAACGGTGCTCATTGAACCTGATCTGGTGGAAACCGGCACTCTTGATTTTGATGAAACTTACAAGATTTTGACTGAAGGTTACAGAGCTTGTTCAAGGGCCCGGAAAGGCCTTGTCCGCAAAATAAAATTCTGGCTTTAAGGTGACGGCAAAGGGAATGATTAAAATCAAAAAATTTCTACAAAAAAATTATTATTTATTAACAGCACTTTTTCTATTTCTTTCTTTTCCAGGTTACGATATTTTTATTCTAAAGATGTTTCCTCTCTTTGCGTTTTTCTTTCTTACACCGCTTCTATGTTTTATCTCGGGGCTGAGGATGAAAGATCTTTTTCGCATCACCTTTATCACAGGTCTTCTTGGGCATTTTTTTACATACAGATGGATCGGAAATTTCGGAGCCCATGTTGCCGGGGGGGATATTGTCATCCTCTCCTTCCTTATACCGGCATTATCCGCATTCTTTACTCTTAAGGTTTTCATTGCAGAACTGCTCTCCAGAAGGATGGAGCCGATGAGAGCAGTCATATATCCTTCAGTGTGGATCATTATAGATTTCACCCAGTCCATCGGGTTTCTGGCTTTCCCCTGGACTTATCAGGGATACTCTCTATACCCCCTTACACCTTTTATCCAGATAGCCTCTGTTACAGGAATACTAGGTGTTAATTTTCTGTTAATAATGTTTAACGCATCTCTGGCTGACCTGCTTCTTATGCTGAAGGGCAGAAAATATACTGGTGCTGATCTCCTCCGCCGCAGAGAACTCAGATCATTCATTGCAGTCTTTTTTATGTTTGCAGCAGTAACGGTATTCGGTTTGCTGTCTCTCCACTCCTCACCAGAAGGGAAGGGCGAGAAAAGCCTGCGGGTTGCTGCAGTACAGTCATGTATTTCTCCCTGGGAAAACTGGACCGGTAATAAATACAATTACCTTGCAGAACTTATTCACCACACGTCGCAGTCCCTGGTAACCGATCCTGAATTTATTATATGGTCTGAATCTGCAACTCTTGAGACCATTTCTTTTAGATACCAAAAAGGGAAGCCTGATCCTTTTGATCAGAAGATTTTTGATTTTGCCGCACGGGCAGGTGTTCCGATTTTGACCGGCGAAATAGGAGTGCTGGAGCAGTCTTATCCGACGTTCAGCAGATACTACCCGCAGAATAATGCAGTGCTTATCAACAGCTATGGAGAGGTAGTTCAAACATACCCGAAGATAAACCTTGTTCCCTTCGGGGAGTGGTTTCCCTACGAAAAATGGCTTCCCGATATAAAGAAACTTGCCGTCAGTTTCGGCGGCTCAGATTTTATTCCCGGCGGAGAGCCGGAGCTTTTTGAAGTTAAGGGGCTGCGGTTTGGCGCATTAATCTGTTACGAAGGAATTTTTTTCAGGCTGTGCAGGCAGTATGGACTGATGGGGGCGGATTTTCTTGTAAACATAACTAATGACGGATGGACCGATACCTATAATGGTCACTATCAGCACTTTGCGGGTTCAGTTTTCAGAGCAGTGGAAAACGGCATACCGGTAATAAGAGCAGGTAATACGGGTGTTACAGCTATAATAGATTCCAAGGGGCGGATAACTTCATCCATTCCTATTCTTAAAAAAGGTTTTATGGCGGGAGAAGTTCATATTTCCTCAAATCACAGTACTTTCTATTCAAGACATGGAGACTGGATTCTTGCAGCAGCCGTAATTTTTCTTTCATTGATCTGCTTATACGAGTTGAAAGAGAAAATTCTTCTCAGGCGTTCCATAAAGGGCTAAATTGATTAAAATAATTTTTACAGACTAGTATATATTATAAATAAATACTTTACAAAAAAAAACATCACCTATATTTAATGATAGTAAATTGTCAATCTTTTCACGAAAATATTTTTTTGTTCACAAGTCGTTGTCAGATTACAATTAATAGATTAAGGCAGGTGGTAGTGAAATAATGCTTTTCGGGCTTTTTTTCCGGGCCGGATTACAGGCTGCATGAACAGGAATACAAATATCACTTTTCAAATGCACGATATAAACTAGGAGGTTCTTAAATGTTAAAGGAGTATAAGACTGACAAAATCAGGAATGTCGCAATAATTGGACATGGAGGAACAGGGAAGTCAACATTACTTGAATCAATGCTTTTTGTCGGTGGAAAAATAGACAAGATGGGTATGGCTGATAACGGAACTTTAATATCTGACTTTGACGAGGACGAAAAAGAAAAGAAAATTTCAATAAAGAGTTCAATGGGATTTGTTGAACTTGATGATATAAAAATCAACATCATAGATACACCGGGTACTTCTGATTTTATCGGAGAGTCCCGTGCAGCTCTGCAGGTTGCGGATACCGCCATTCTCGTTGTAGATTCAGTTGACGGTGTTCAGATCGAAACTGAAAAGGCATGGAGATATCTTAAAGAAAATCATATTCCCCGAATAATAT
Organism: uncultured Leptospirales bacterium; assembly: GCA_964396355.1. Taxonomy (GTDB): domain Bacteria; phylum Spirochaetota; class UBA4802; order UBA4802; family UBA5550; genus CAYNFB01. Next base: position 2,957 of record CAYNFB010000118.1, read on the forward strand.
TTGTAAACAAGATGGATAAGGAGAGAGCTAACTATTCGAATGTAATAGATAATCTTAAGACAAGTCTTGGTGTCAATGTTGCAACTCTTTGTATCCCATATGGTGAAGGGGATAACTTTCATGGAGTTATAGATACTATAGACATGAAGCTCTTTACTCCAAAGGATGACGGAAAGGATGTAAATGTTGCTGAAATTCCCGGCGAGGCAAAAGAGCATGCCGAGGAGGAAAGATCAAATCTGATTGAACTCGGAGCTGAAGCTGATGATGAATTGATCGAGAAATTTCTTGAAGGAGAGGACCTGACAGAAGATGAAATAAGACAGGGAATCCGCATGCAGCTTAAAGATGCAAAACTATCTCCTGTAATTTGCGGCTCTTCACAGAAAATCATCGGTATAAAAAATCTCCTAAAGGTTATTTCCAAATTTACTCCTGCTCCTGAAACAGGGAAAGAGTATAAAGGATATAATCCTGATAAGAAAGAGGAAGAAATTGTCGTAAAATTGGATGCTGGTGAATCCATGGCAGCAGTAGTATGGAAGACTGCCATCGATCAATACGCCGGCAGATTTAATTACGTTAAGGTTATCTCAGGTGAAATTTTACCAGATACTGAAATATTTAATTCAACTAAAAATATTAAAGAGAGAACAAACAAACTTTTTGCAATGATCGGAAATAAGCAGCATGATATGCCGAAGATTGCTGCAGGAGATATCGGAGTGCTGGTTAAACTTGATAAGACCATAACTCTGGATACGGTATGTGATCCCAAGAGAACAGTTGTTCTGCCTATCCTGTCTCTGCCGCAGCCGGTATATTCTTATGCCATTGAGGCAGCGAATAAAGGTGAAGATGAGAAAATCGGACAATTCCTTATCCGTATTGCCGATGAAAATCCTACAATTGAATACGGTTTCCAGGCAGCCACCGGGGAGACTGTTCTTTCCGGAATGGGTGAGATGCAGCTGAATATAGTTCTTAATAATCTCAAAGAGAAGAGTAAACTTGAGGTCGTAACACGGACTCCCCGAGTGGCCTACAGGGAGAGCATAACCAAAAAAGCAGAAGCTCAGTATAAGCATAAGAAGCAGTCAGGCGGTCATGGACAGTACGGTGAAGTTCAAATTCGTGTTAAACCTCAGGAGAGAGGTAAGGGCTTTGAATTCGTCGACAGCATCGTGGGCGGAGTTGTTCCAAAGCAGTATATACCGGGTGTTGAAAAGGGACTCAAAGAGGGGATGACAGAAGGTGTTCTTGCCAAGTTTCCTGTAGTTGATGTGTGGGTTGAACTTTTTTATGGTTCATATCACAATGTAGACTCCTCTGAAATGGCTTTTAAAATTGCAGGTAGAAATGCACTGAAGCTTGCAATGGAACAGGCCGGACCTCAGATTCTCGAGCCTGTGATGAAAGTTCGTATATTTGCTGATAAGGAGTTTATGGGTGACATTATGAGCGATATTACAAGCAGGAGGGGGAGAGTGCTGGGAATGGATAGCGATGAAAATTCCGAAAGTAATATCTCCGTTATCCGGGCTCAGGTTCCCCAGGCAGAGATGCTCCGATACAGCACAGACCTCAGATCAATGACCAGTGGAAAGGCTACTTTTGAAATGGATTTCTCTCATTATGATCCAATTTCAGGAAGAGATGCTGAAAATGTTATTGAAGATAGAAAAAAACAGCTTGAAGAGGAAGCCGCTAAATAATACAGCCACAAACAGGAGGCTCGCCATACCGGCGGGCCTCCTTATTTGTAACAATTATCTGCAATTATAATCTAACATATAAAATTTAAATTATCCCGTGCGGAAAAAAGTGACTGAAAAATACAGAATTAACCTCTCTCTACTTATTATAATTTCTTTTTTTCTCCATATTGTTTTTGCTGTGGGGCTGATGATGCCCGACATTAAAGGTGTAATGAGTATGAAGGAAAAAAGCGGGAAAAGCTCCAGACTCATGGGCCGTGATATTATTGTGAATATCAACCAGGATAAGAAGAGAGTGATAAGCAGACGGACACTTCTTTCTGATGCTGATTCAAGCGCAAGGGGCCATATTACTGATAATAAAGGTGACCGGTGGCTTAATAATTCACTCGAATTTAAACTGGGCCGGGGAAAGAGCGGCAGGAAGGGAAGAACTTCTGTAAAGCAGGGAAAGGAGAAGTTCATTCTCAGTGATAATTCAGAAGTCGTTGCCAGTCTCCATAAGCAGGTTCCTTCATCCGGTTTGGCCGGCGGCGGTCTCTCCGGAAGAATTGCAATACCGGATAAAAACAGTATAACGCTGAAGAATGCAATCTACTATTCCAACAGCGGTTCTTTTTCATTCAATACTGCAAAATTTAAAAATTTTGAATATTTTAAAAATATGAAAGATCTTATTGCATCTAACTGGTATCCCCCCGTTATGGCAAATGCAGTTTTTCGGGGCCAGAGCGGCAGTATGAGAATAATGGCAATACCTTCTCAAAGAGTTAAGCTTTACTTTGTGATGAACCGCAGCGGCGATATACTGGACGTTAAGATAGTTGACTCAATGGGCAATCAGCCTCTGAACAGTTCATGCCTTGATGCCGTCAGACTCTCTAAGAGTTTTGGCAAGGTTCCCGATGATATAAAGGGGGAACTGGTAATGATCCCCTTTATATTCGGTTATTTTTCAAATTAGTCTTTAGATTACCAGATCCTTCAGCGTCATATCTTTGAGAACCTTCTCTCTTTCTCCCTTAAGCTTTCCGAAAAGGTCTTTAATATTACCTTTTGCTGAACCTTTCTTAACTGATGGAGGAATGCGGTACTGTGCTTCATTGAGCATATCGAATACATCCAGCAGTTTTATATTTTTTGAAGAGCCGGAAGGCATGAAGTCTCCATTCTCGTCTTTTAAAATCAGTCTCTTCTCTGTAAACATTTTGATGAAGTAATCAAAATCAGTTGAGTTATAGGAAATTTTCTTTATTATTTCAGAGTATGAAGAACTGCCTTTGCCCTCTTCAAATTTAAAATATATGTGCTGAAGAATTATGAAACCGAAGTACATGTTGACCTTCTTTACATTTTCGAAGGCATGCTTCAGGTTCTTGTAAGTCTCGGGGTGCATCATAGTGTACGAAACCTCTGCACCGTAGAGAATGATAAGGGATGATGCATATATCATAAGCAGAAACAATGGTATGGATGCCAGCGCCCCGTAAATTGCGAAGGTGCCTTTTGCAAAGGATTTTGTGTACATGATAAATAGCAGTATAAACAGTACCCATATTGTGCCGGTGAAAGCCGCACCCGTTGCTGAATATCTGAACGGTACTTTTGTGTTTGGAATAGTAGTATATGCAAGAAGAAAGAGTACCCATATAAAGAGAAAAGGTGCAAGGAAATTTACTGCAATGGCGAAGAAGCCCTTGCCCGATTTCCCTGCCCATCCCCTGCCGTCGCCTGCGTTCTTCTGCAAAGTACCGCCGTTGCCTATTGCCCAGATTGTGCTGCCTGATGTGAAAATTTTATTGATTCTGTATGCTGGGAGAGTGTCGCTTTTCCAGTTTTCCCCTCCATCTACGGTATGTATTACTATGCCGTTTTCTCCGGCAATATATCCCTCATTTCTGTTGAGAAAGACAGATGAATAATAGTTATATTCTTTAAATCTGTTGGCATTCCACTTCCTTCCCCCGTTTGTGCTGTGGAGGAGGATTCCATTGTTTCCTGCTATCCATATTTCGCTGCTGCTTATAAAACTTACGCTGTTAAGGTCTACGAGTTTATTTTTTCTCTTTGCTTCATTAATAGTGCTGGTGGTCCATGTCCTGCCTCCGTCATCTGTCCGGATTATGGTTCCCCTGTTTCCGGTTATTATTCCTGTATTCTGACGGAATGAAATTGAGTTAAAGTTTGATGTTGTGCTTCCGGTTTCGATGACCTGCCAGTTCATTCCTCCATCATTGGTTGTCAGTATTACTCCGCTGTCTGCAGCGATGAAACCTCTGTCATTATTGAGCATGTGTATGTCGTTAAGAGCGAAAGATCCTATTTTCAGTATCTTCCAGTTCTTCCCACTGTCCTCTGTGTGGAGTATTATGCCTTTGTTTCCTACAATCCATCCTTCATTATCAATAAACTGCACATCTCTGAAACCGGTATCCATGAGCGACATGTGATCCAGTCTGAAATCATCAGCTATAAATTGTTTTTCTGAAAATTTGTAGATGTATATGTACTGGTTTTCATAATCAATGCTTGTCTCGCTAATGGCGCTGAGTTTTGAACTCTTTGCCGGACCGGTGAGAATAGTCCCTTTGCTCCCCACGAGCCAGAGCTTCTCTCCCTGGGCGTAAGCGGAATTATAATGGGCTGATGAAAATACGTCGGACATCTTGGTCGCCACAGTCGTTCCGGCAATAAGCATAACCGGCCCCAGTGTCAGCGCAGCCCAGTAGTAAATCACCTTCTGAAAGAGAGAGCGTCCCTCCTTTACTTTCCATATGGAGTTGAGCGATTTTTCCATTGCGCGCAGGGTTGCTGTTGCCGTGAAGAGCATTACTATTGCACCGATGCCTCCAATTCTTCCGGCATTGTCTATAAGACTGGATATAGCATCAAAAACAGGGTCTATGTTTATCTTGATGCTGTGCTCAATCATAAATAGAGAAATATCCCTAAAGAGTTCATCTTTTTTATTTCCTGCGCCTGCAAAAATTGAATAAAATGTAAGTATTACCGTAAGAGCGGGAATCAGTGAAATTATTGCGGTATAGGCTATTGATGATGCCTTGGTGAAACAGTCATCAATGAGAAATTTTCTCGTAGCCACTATGTACAGTTTTAATGTATTTACAAAAGTGTTATAAATTTTATTTTCAAAAATATTGCCTTCGTATACGTGCTTGATGTGCTGGTATATGAATTCCTTAATGGACGGTTTGGGCGGAGTTTCTGTTCCGTTCCCCTCTTTTTTTATCTCTGTCTGCATACTAAACCTCTTTGAAGTCATAAATGTTAATTTTTTTTATATAGCACCGGCCTGCATCGAAGTCAAGTAAATGATTAGTTTATCAGTAAATGAAAATTTTTTTATATGATGATGGATTAACTTTATTTTTTACAAATTTGTTCTTTGTGAGTATTAAGTTACAAATTTGCACTTTATTTATTTAAATTTCGTTTTTTCAGCAGGCTGCCATCTATCTGTGGTGATTCAAAAATATTTAAATACTTAAAAAAATGCCTTATTTGTCTGAATAAAAACTCTGTTTGTTACGTTCATGTTAACTGGGGCAGATTTATGTGATGCCATGAAATTTTGGCACGCATATTGCAATAATATATTGTAAAAGAAATAATCGCAGGAGGCAAATATGCGACGGATCACTAAAGTCTTATTAACAGCTTCTGTAATATTCATGGCGGTCATGAATCTATCTGCAGAGGAAGCGGCAGAACTGGTAAAAAAATCAGATCTGGCAGAGATAACAACAAATCTCAATATTGTGTGGACATTGGTTGCTGCAATCCTTGTTTTCTGGATGCAGGCGGGATTTGCAATGGTTGAGGTAGGATTTACAAGAGCTAAGAATGCAATCAATATTATAATGAAGAATCTCATGGATTTTTCTGTGGGTTCACTTGCATTCTTTATGGTAGGATTCGGCCTGATGTTCGGAGCCACGAAGAGCGGATTTATCGGCGGCGATCTCTTTTTTATGAACGGCATCATCGGCACAGGCGGAGGCACAGAGTGGGGATATACTTTTATGATATTCCAGACTGTCTTTGCTGCAACGGCTGCTACTATTGTTTCAGGAGCCATGGCTGAGAGAACGAAGTTTACCGGTTATCTGGCATACAGTCTTATCATCTGTCTGGTTATATATCCAATATTTGGTAAATGGGCATGGGGTTCTCTGTTTACTGATGCAGGTGCGGGCTGGCTTGAAGGTCTTTCAACAGGCGGGTTTGTCGACTTTGCAGGATCAACTGTAGTTCACTCTGTGGGCGGATGGCTGGCACTTGCCGGAGCAATAGTTCTTGGACCTAGAATAGGAAAGTACGGCCCTGACGGCACACCAAGAGCAATACCTGGTCATAATATAACTCTTGCTGCACTTGGTGTTTTCATCCTCTGGATGGGATGGTTCGGATTCAATCCCGGTTCAACAACAACAGGAAACGGCGAGATCGGACGTATTGCAGTAACAACTAACCTCGCAGCAGCAGCAGGTGCAGTCTTTGCAATGCTCACAGCATGGATTAAGTTTAAAAAGCCTGATGCATCAATGGCATTAAACGGTGCTCTGGCAGGACTTGTGGCAATTACAGCAGGATGCTATACTGTAACTCCCGTAGGCGCAATTCTTATCGGTATAGTTGCAGGAATTCTGGTTGTTTTCAGTGTAACATTCATTGATGCGAAGCTTAAAATTGATGATCCCGTCGGTGCTGTCAGCGTACACGGAGTATGCGGACTATGGGGAACTCTGGCGGTAGGATTCTTTAATGCAGAGAAAGTTCTCGGAATTGGTGAAGCCAGTTCAGGTATCTTCTACGGCGGAAGTATTGATCAGCTTATAAGTCAGTTCATCGGCGCGGGTGTTGCCTTTGTATGGGCCTTCGGAGCCGGTCTTATACTCTTTATGCTTATTAAGAAGACCATCGGACTCAGAGTAAGCAGAGAAGAAGAACTCAGAGGACTCGATATAGATGAACACGGAATGGAAGCCTACAGCGGATTCCAGATTTTTACAAATCAGTAACAGGAGGGCACAATGAAACTTATTGTAGCATATTTTAAACCGGAAAGACTAAATGATGTAAAGCAGGCCCTCTTTGAGGCGGACATTAAGAAGATGTCAGTGACAAATTCTCTTGGATGCGGGCAGCAGGGCGGTTACAGTGAAACCTATAGAGGCGTAGATATGGAAGTAAACCTGATAAAGAAGGTCAGGATAGCAGTAGCAGTGAATGATGAGTTTGTCGAAGAAACCATCGCGGCGATTATAAAGGGCGCCAAGACCG
>CAYNFB010000119.1:0-9947 GCA_964396355.1 uncultured Leptospirales bacterium
GCACAACTGCCGTAATCCGCGGGACAAAAATATGTTCCGTGAATACCGGCAAAGCCTCCGTTTCGATTGACGTAGCTTTCCTCTGAATCATCGAGGTCAAATTCATGAACCTGCCTGTAGTTTGCAAACTTCTTGCCGCCCAGCCTTATCTCTGCAATATCAAGCATCAACTTTGTAGGTAGCTGATCGCCGGCACCTGTATAATCATCTACTGAATCATCCTCAATCTCATCATCGGTAGATGCGTAGAGTGTCATATCAGGAAAATTTGAGACTCCGTCTGTCTCAAAAGTTCCCTTAATAACCACTTTTAGCTTGTTTGTAGTCATATCAGTAAAAATTGCTTCGTCACCGCATCCGGAAGCAAGCAGTGCAAAAGCTAAAATTAAAATTATATTCTTCATATTAACCATCTGCTGTTTTTAAAATCCGTTTATAAATTTAAGTTAAGATACAGAGAGATTCCGGCATTGAAAAAATAGCCGTCATGAGTTGAATCTTCAATATGCCTTTCTATTATCTGCATATAATCAAGTCTCAGGGCTATGTTCGCCATTTTACCTGCGGGGAATGAAACTTCCAGTCCTGCTGTTGCCAAAGGATCCCACTGTCCAACCTCATCGGGCTCCATATATACATGTGCTCCTCCGAAACCGGCCTTGAGCTGAAACCGGACAGGAAGATTTATCGGCAGGAGATATAAAAAATTCATGAAAACCGGCACCAGTCTGATGCCGTTTACGCCTTCAGAATCGTATTTCTGATATGAAGTCTCGAGCCCCACTTTCAGAGAAGGCAGGGGGAGATTGTATCTGAAAAAAAATCCGCCGCCCAGATCGGGCTCCAGTTCATCTGATGTATCGAGAATTGGAGTAACAGGACCAAACCAGACTCCGACCTGAGGTCTGGAAAAATATTTTTTCCTGGAGCTGTATGCAAACAGATCCGCTGAGAGCAGCAATAAAAGAAGTATTATGACAGTTTTACCTGTTAGATTTTTCATTAAGATCTTTCCATTTATTATTGATAGAGTTTTATTTGTTTCCAGCAGGCTTTTATGTCAATAATTAAAAAGCCGATTCATAAAAGTCGAGACCGGGATCATATGAGACCCTTTTGAGATATAACCCATGAGGAGAAGCAGTAAAACCGCCATAATCCCTGTCTTTTTTCTGCAGAATATATTCTACATATTCCGGTTCCCTGCCCTCCCTGTACATCTGTACAATTGTACCTATGATAATTCTTATCATATTATGAAGGAATGCATTCCCGGTGATGCGCAAAGTAATAATATTATCATCTTCAGTAACTTCTATATTTTCAATCTTTCGTACAGTACCATTATCGGTTGATATTTTCTTACAGAAGGAGGCAAAATCTTTTTCACCTGTAATCAAATCAGCAACACTTCTTACATAATCCACATCGAGTTCATGATTAATCCACAGAGCCCTGTTCTTCATAAATGGAGTGCGCAGAGGATACCTGTAGATTTTATAGACATACTCCCTCTGAACAGCAGAAAACCTCGCATGGAAGTCCTTAGGCACACTGTAGGCATTCTTAACAGACACATCATTAGCCATTATCCCGTTGAGAGCCATACATAATTTTTTAAGAGGTATTTCATGACTCAAATCAAAATGCGCCACCTGCCCCAAAGCATGAACACCTGCATCTGTTCGGCCCGATGCTGTAATCCTTACATCTTCTCTTGTTAAAATCTTAAGAGATCTTTCAAATTCAGCCTGTATAGTCCGTCCTTTTGCCTGTATCTGCCATCCGTTAAATTCTGTTCCATCGTAATGAACAAGAAGTGCATACCTGCTCACTCAAGACCCTCCTCTTCCCAGCGGTTCAGAAGTTCATTTATCTTTTCATAAAGAATTCTGGTTTTTTCCAGAAGATCGCTGGGTGTCGACTTAGACGATTTTCCCATTCCAAATAATCTGCTTAAATACTTTTTACTGATTTGGAAATTTTCAATTCTCTTTGTTACATCTTTTTCTCTTGAACCAAACTTAACAGTTAGAATAGCTGAAACATAGAGTATTCCCTCATACCCCCAGTTCTTATCTGCGTCAGGCCCCATATTGCCTGCAGCATCTGCAGGTTCTCCCCCATCCTGAATAAGATCAAGAACGGAAAGATAGTACTCATAGGCTTTTTTATAAAAGAACAGCGACATTTTTTTATAGGGCCTGTCCGGATAAACTGAAACCAGATCTGAAAAAAGCCATGCCCCCCGAAGAGAAGAGACAGCCTTCTTGAATGTAGGTGCTACATTTTTATTCCTGAAATTATAACAATCCAGTGCAAGCATGAAAGAGGCTGCACCGAGAACAAGATCACGGTTATTCTTAAAATCCACATCTCCAAAAAACTTGTTCAATGCATTTTTTCTTGCAGGCTTCATCTCATAGAGTTTTGCCTTCTCAGCATCAGATAATCCCTCAAAATCCTTAGGATATGCTGCATATAAACAATTAGGACAAACACTAAGCATATACGCGAGAGGATATATTTTACCAAATTTTTTGTTTTCCTTATATTCTCTCCGGAGTTCATCCGTAAGCTTTCCAGCTATAAGCCGTCCCCCTCCGGTAAACATCTCCTCCCTGTAAAATTCGCTTTTGCACACAGGACACTGTGTTGGATTCTTCTGTCTGAAGGAAACTTTCTTTTCTGCATCCATCCTGAACTCCGATAGTTAGATTATTACGGCTGAATTTATTATGGAAGATACATCTATTTTAAATAACCACTTTAGACTTTAATTTACCATAATAAATGAATTATTTATCTAAAATCTATTTTCTGGTAAAGAAGAATTTTTTTTATGTCGAAATATCAATTAAGTACTATTATGAAAAGAGATTCAAGAGGCCAGCTAATGAAAAGAAATATAACTTTTGTTCCACTTATGATCATTTTACTGCTCATCTCTTCCAGCGCTTTTCCAATTTCTGTAGCTGAAAGATCGAGTAAAGATTATACATTCACCACATCCATACTGCGCAAAATCAAGCCGATGATCCTTAATTTCAAAACAGAAGAGACTAATGCCAACTTTAACGAGATAATGTCAAAATTCGAAGATGCAACAGTCGATCATTATTCGCGTAATTTTGATTCTTCCGCTGTAAAATTTTATAATTTGAAATTATCGATAATAACCCTCCTCGAGAAAGTTGCAAATCAGTACATAGCCCGTACAGAGGATCTACTGAAATCGTCCATGAAGGACAATAAGTCCATTGAAATATTTATCGGAATGAGCAAAAACAGCGGTTACGCCGAATATTTCAAGAAACCCTTTAACCCGTTAAAAGACGTGAAACCTTATAATGAAGATTTCACAGCTCGCGATTTCAGTTATTTTTTTAGTGCTGCAAAAATTGAGAGATATCTGAAAAATGGCTTTTTCTATTTTGAGGAGGCAAATAAGGCGATGAATGATCCGGTAATTCCATACATTAAAAGAAAGAAAAAAATAAAGAGTATTGGAGCTGATTATATCATCAATCGTTATATGGATGCAATATCAAACTGCAGGACTGCAAAAGAAAGCGGGCTTGAGATATACAGAGTGCACAATGAACATAATACCGGACTGATTCTGGATAAGTATGACATCAGGAAGAGTCAGATTACACCGATATTTGACGATAGAATTCCTGAAAAATTTAAGGCCGATGCAGTAGATAATAAAAAAATGCTCTATAGCATAGAAATTGAAAGAAGAAAAAAAGCTCTATCCAAAAGGTAGTATCAAATCTTAGAAGGAATCAAAGCCAAAAAAAACTTCAGCAAAGGCTGAAGTTTTTTTTGGCAATTTTATTGATTATTTCTTTTCTTTTTTCTTCTTCGATTTATCGTCTTCAACTGCAGGTTTAACATCTTTCTTTCTTTCAACCAGCTCAACAATGGCCATTTCAGCAGCATCGCCCTGCCTTCGTCCAAGAAGATACATTCTTGTATAACCGCCCTTTCTGGTAATAAACCTTGGCGCAATATCTTCAAAGAGTTTTTTCATCACATCTCTATCTTTAACAACTTTGAGTACTTCTCTTTTATTATGAAGTTTTTTTCCAGCTTCATCATCAGAAATTTCAAGATTGTTTTTAGCTCTTGTGATCAATTTTTCAGAAATTCTCTTTAATTCTTTACCTTTCTGTTTAGTTGTTACAATTCTCTCATGCTCAAAGAGAGATGTAACCATATTATTGAACATCGCTTTTCTATGCGAATGCGTTTTTCCAAGCTGCTTAACATTATTTTTGTGTCTCATTTCCCAACCTCATTTAATCCTTTAATCCCAGGCTCAAATGGTAAGCCTCAAGTTTTGTCTTAATCTCTTTAAGTACCATATCACTGAAATGCTTTGATTTTTTTATCTCATCTTCAGTTCTTCGAACAAGCTCTTCCAGAGTAGAAATATCAAGACTCTTCAGAGTATTGTATGCCCTTACAGACAATTCAATTTCATCAATTGATTTACTCAGGAGAACTTTCATTTTTTCTATATTTTCATCAATTACTTCAACTTCTTCTTCGTGTTCCTCTTCAAAATTGATAAAAATAGACATGTGATCTTTAATAATCTTAGCCGCATGAGCAAGTGAATCATCCGGAGAGATAGATCCATCAGTCCAGATTTCAAGTATCAGCTTGTCATAGTCAGTTCTCTGAGCAACTCGCGTATCTTCTACTTTAACATTAACTTTTTGAATAGGTGAGAATATTGAATCAATCGGAATTACTCCAACAGTTTCAGTATTCAGCTTATTCATTTCAGAAGGAATATAACCTCTTCCTCTTTCAATCTGAACTTCCATATCAATATTTGCAGAGTCATTAAGTGTGGCGATTTTAAGATCTTTATTCATTACTTCAATATCAGGATCAATATCGAAGTCACCGCCAACAAGCTCACCAGGCCCCTGTTTTACTATATGCAATACTTTGGGTATTTCACCTTCGTATCTGAATCTAAGTTTTTTCAGAGTGAGTATTATTCTCGTAACATCCTCAAAAACACCGTCTATGGTTGAAAACTCATGAGGAACACCTTCTATCTTTATCGCTGTGATAGCAGCACCCTCAATCGAAGAGAGTAAAACTCTTCTTAAAGAATTACCTATAGTAAGTCCATACCCTTTCTCAAACGGTTCAGCTACAAATCTGCCGTAATTCGGCTGTAATTCTTCATGTTCGAAAAGAATCTTATTAGGTCGTTTAAAGCCCTTCAGGAGATTTTTAGGGGCCATTTCTACCTCCAACTAGAATATAAATAAACAGCTTTATGATTATGAAAAAATTTACTTCTTATTTAGAATATAGCTCAACTACAAGCTGCTCATTAAAACTATCTTTGATGTCTTCTCTTATTGGAAGTCTGACAATTTTTCCAGCCTTCTTTTCGTAATCAACTTCAACCCACTCAGGTTTTGAATCAATTGCTTTAGATAATTTAATGGCATCTTCAAGAATGATGTTTTCTTTAAATTTATCTCTTATTTCGACTTCAAAACCTTCTTTTATTTTGAAAGAGGGTATATCTACAACTCTGCCGTTAACTGTAATATGTTTATGCTGTACAATTTGTCTGGCCTGCATTCTAGATGAAGCAAATCCCATTCTGTATACAACATTATCAAGCCTTCTTTCAAGAAGTGCAAGCATATTGTCACCAGTTACACCCTTCATTCTGTTGGCATGTTCAAAATTAATTCTAAACTGACTTTCAAGAACACCATATGATCTCTTAACCTGCTGTTTAGCTCTAAGCTGCATAGCCTATTCATTCTTTTTTCCTCTTCTCTTTCTCGGAGGTCCCGGTGGATATTTTTTATTACCCTTCAGCGGACATTTGTCAGTTAAGCATCTCTGCCCCTTGAGCATCAAGGGGGTCATTTCTCTTCTACAAAGCTTACATTTTGGTCCTATATATTTAGCCATGTTTAAATCACTCCATTAAACTCTTCTTCGTTTTTTAGGCCGACAGCCATTATGGGGAACAGGAGTAACATCTTTTATCTTCGAGATGTTAAGTCCGCACTGGAAAAGAGATCTTACAGCTGCTTCTCTTCCTATCCCTGGGCCCTTAACAAAAACTTCTATTGTATGAAGTCCTGAATTTTCCATGGCATTCTCAGCTGCTGTCTTAGCCGCCATCTGTGCAGCAAATGGAGTAGATTTCCTTGATCCTTTAAAACCTTCTCCTCCTGCTGTAGCCCATGAGATAACATTTCCCTGCATATCGGTTAAAGTTACAATTGTGTTATTATATGTAGCCTGTATAAAGGCTTTACCTACAGGAATATTTTTCTTTTCTCTTTTCTTTGCTTTCTTCTGTTTCACTTAAAATACCCCTTATTTCCTTTTCTTGGCGCCAATAGAGACTCGTCGGTTACCCTTACGTGTTCTGGCATTATTCTTTGTATTCTGACCACGAACCGGTAAACCTCTTCTGTGTCTTATTCCTCGATAGCAACCAATATCCATAAGTCTCTTAATATTCATTGCAACCTCAGTTCTGAGATCACCTTCAACCTTAAGATTCTGCTCAATATACTTACGAATATTACCGATTTCATCATCGGAAAGATCTTTCACTCTTGTATCCGGATTGATTCCGGCTTCAGCTACTATTTTACTCGATGTTGTTAACCCGATTCCAAAAATATAGGTTAAGGCAACCTCTACTCTTTTGTTATTCGGTAAGTCTACACCTGCTATCCTTGCCATAAAGTCCTCTTATACGATATTGATATTATTAATGTTTTTTTACGGTCCTTATTTTCTGTCTCTGCTTATGCCTTGGATTACTGCTGCAAATAACCCTGACCACACCGTGTCTTTTGATTACTTTACAGTCATTGCACATTTTTTTTACAGATACCCTAACTTTCATAAATTATACCTCTTATTCTGTCAAAAAGCCATCTACTGTTATCAGCGTTTTTATGTCAACTTCTATATCTCTAATCCGTTTTATTTTGATCTGTAAGTAATTCTTCCTCTATTCAGATCATAAGGCGACAGTTCAACAGTAACTTTGTCACCCGGAAGTATTCTGATGTAATGCATTCTCATTTTACCGGAAATATGAGCTAGTACCACGTGATCATTTTCTAACTTTACTCTGAACATTGCATTAGGCAATGGTTCAACAACAATACCTTCAACTTCAATTGGTTCTTCTTTAGACATAATTTCTCTCTAGCCCTTTATTTAAAATCTACCCTGAATTTTCTTCTTACTTCCAAGAAATCCATCATAATGTCTCATAAGCAATTGAGATTCAATCTGCTTCAATGTATCAAGAGCAACTCCCACGATAATAAGAAGAGAAGTTCCTCCGAAAAGATACGCCATCTGCATCGGAACCTGTTCCGGCCATATTCTTATAATGAAATCAGGAACAATAGAAATAAGAGCAAGAAATATCGAACCGGATAAAGTCAGCCTGTTTAATATCACAGTCAGGTATTCAGTTGTATTCTGACCTGGTCTTATTCCGGGTATGAAACCACCGTATTTTTTCAAATTGTCTGATATATCAGCAGGGTTAAACCTTAGTGATGTATAAAAGAAACAGAAAAATATGATCAAACCGCAATAGAGAACTATATATGGTAATTGACCAGGTGATAACCAGTACTGAAATTTGTTTAAATATACATTGCCGCTTCCACCCACCATTCTGATCATCTGAGAAGGAAACACAATTATAGCAGATGCAAAAATAATTGGAATTACACCTGCCGCATTTACCCTGAGCGGAATAAACTGATTAGATCTTTGAACTGCACCACCGGCAGCCATTCTCTTTCCATACTGAATAGGGATTCTTCTTGTTCCAAGTGTAAGCATAATTGAAGCAGCAACAACAAGGAAGAAAATACCTATGAGGATTATTCCTACAATAGGTTCTCCGGTATCCCTAATCTTTTTCATAGTCTCAAAAGAAGCCTGAGGCATTCTTACAACAATACCCGCCATAATGATAAGAGAAATTCCATTACCAACTCCTCTTTCTGTAATCATTTCACCAAACCACATTAGCACCATTGTTCCCGTTACAATTGCCAATACTGCAACAATAACAAAGCCGATACTGCTATCGGCAGGGACAACAGAACCACCTGTACTGGTTCTCATTGATTTCATCCAATAGGTTAATGCAAACCCCTGTACGGTACAGAGAAAAACAGTTCCGTATTTAGTATACTGGCTGAGTTTCTTCTGTCCCTCTGCCCCTTCCTTGGACAACTCCTCAAGGTAGGGAAAAACAACCTTCAATAAATCTATTATGATTGATGCCGAAATATACGGCATAATTCCCAAAGCAAATATTGTAAATCTCTTTAAGGCACCTCCTGCGAAGAGGTCGAAAAAATCTAATATTCCAGTACTCTGTGCTTCAGAAAAATAGTCCTTCAAAGCATCTACATTAATTCCAGGAATAGGAATATGCGCTCCTACTCTGTATACAATTAGTACAAAAAGAGTAAAAAGAACCCTTTTTCTCAAATCTGGTATTTTAAATATATTCGCAACCGCACTTGACATTAATTTACCTTATCTTCAATTACAATCAGTTATTTGATCTGCCTACGGCTTCACCACCGGCATTTTTAATTTTTTCAGATGCAGATAAAGAAAATGCATCAGCTGTGATTTTTACAGCTCTGCTTATTTCTCCATTTCCAAGGATTTTAATGAGTTTATCACTCTTATCCACAAGTCCCTTTTCTTTTAAAAACTCAGGTGTAATCTCAGCAACATCAAACTTTTCAAGATCAGAAAGATTAACTACCTGAAAATTTTTCCTGAATATATTATTGAATCCTCTTTTAGGAACTCTTCTCTGAAGAGGCATCTGTCCACCTTCGAACCATGGTCTCTTTTTACTTCCAGAACGACTAAGCTGTCCATTCATTCCTCTGCCACAGGTTTTACCACCTCCGGCAGACGGTCCGGTTCCAACTCTTTTTCTTTTTTTAATAGAATCTGGTTTAATTATAGTATATTTTTCCATGACAATTCTCTCTACTATTATCCATTAATTTCTTTGATATCTACGAGATGCTTGACCTTGTCCAGCATTCCTCTTATCACAGGATTGTCATCATGTTCTCTTTCAGAATTCATTTTCCTTAAACCAAGAGCTTTCAATGTTAATCGCTGTTTCGGCTTAGTTCCGATACTGCTACGTGTTTGTTTTATAACAATTTTATTTGCCATTACAATCTACTCCCAGAGTTTTGAAATAGGTATTTCTCTTACAGCCGCAGTTTCCTTAAGACTTCTCAACTGCTTTAATCCGTCGAGGGTAGCCTTTACAATGTTGATAGGATTCCTGGACCCCTGAGATTTTGTCAATATATCTGAAATACCAGCTTTTTCTATTACAGCTCTAACTGATGCCCCTGCAATTATTCCTGTACCTGGAGCTGCAGGCTTCATGATAACTTTTGCAGATTTAAATTGCCCAATAACCTTGTGAGGTATTGTGCTTTTAGTCAGATTCACTTTATAAACATTTTTCTTTGCATCTTCTTTACTTTTATCTATGGCATCAGGAACCTCGTTAGCTTTCCCGAATCCTACACCCACATGCCCGTCACCATCACCAACGACTGATAATGCATTGAATGAAAATCTTCTACCACCCTTAACTACCTTGGCAACCCTGTTGATTAAAACCACCTTATCAGACAGTTCTACTCCGTCGGTATTAGCTCTTTTCCTAACTATTTTCATAATATACCCCTAAAACTCCAGTCCATTTTCACGAGCAGCATCTGCAAATGCCTTAATTTTTCCGTGATAGAGATAGCCATTTCTATCGAAAATAACACCTTTAATCCCAGCAGCAACAGCTTTTTCTGCAACCATTTTTCCAAGAATCTTTGCGGCTTCAACATTTCCTGAAT
>CAYNFB010000120.1:0-7954 GCA_964396355.1 uncultured Leptospirales bacterium
TCCATGCTCCCAGAACTCCTCGCCGTGATCACCGGAAAGAACAATTATAGTATTATTAAGCCTGCCCAGCTTCTTAAGGCCTGCAATGAGCCGTCCGAAGAGATGATCAAAATAGTATACAGAATTTTTATACCTGTTAAAGAGCCCCTCCCGGTGCTTCATAAATTTCTTCTGGCTTCCGCTGATTATCTGAAAATCCATTTTAAAGTCAGGAGTATACTTTCGAAACTCCGGGGGATAGTAGTAGTTGAAATGTGTAACATTGAGCAGATAGTAGTCGAATCTGGGAGCACCTCTGTCATTTTTCAGGTCATTGAGGTAGCGGTCTATGAGCTTCACCTCTCTAGGTGCATAGTCCTCCTTTACTCCCGGGATACGGACGTATTTACCTGCAGTTCTTTCAATAATGTCCCTGAAAATATATTCGTAGTTCTTCGGTGAATTATAGTAGAATGACTGACTGTAGCCGAGTCTTTTCAGCACCTCAAGAGAGATATTGCGGCATTGATTTCCTCTAAGAGGCTCAAAGTAATAGGGAGCAAGACCGGTGAGCATGCCGAAGAGGCTGCCCGGAGTATTGTTTCCTGTAGAATAATGCTTCTTTAGATTGAATGCCCGGTCCCTGACAAATTTATAAAGATGGGGAGTGTAGGAGGGGGACAGCATATCATGCCTCAGACCCTCGACATTCATAAATAGTATATTATATTTTTTCTTTGCAGTAAATCGCTGCTTCAGGAATTCACCGGAGCCTTCCTTCATCCGCAGAATCTGGCCAATTTCAGTCTTCTCGGACAGCATGCGGGGTTCCTTGAATAAATGAGGAATTTTTGCCACTTCCCCGCCGCCTTCATCGACGAGAATTTTATCCTCGGGAAAGCCGGTCATGGACTGCCAGGGTATTTTCTGCTTTATTATTGTCATCTTCCAGTCGCTTCCGGCCATGGCGACCAGTCTGAAATGAAGTATTACAATGATTACCGTAAGAACAGTGGCGCTTGACATGGTGATATTTATATTAAGCTTCCTGCCTGTGAAAATTTTCTCTAACAGGCGATAGACCAGGTAGTACATTCCGAGATAAAGGACAATGAAGAAAAACATCTTCAGAACATTCGTGGTAAAATCACCCATCTCTCCATCCTGCCACCCCCTGAATCCCATGACAATTCCCTCAAGTCCCAGCTGTTTTCCGTAAACTGCAACCGTGAGGTTGTTTACAAACAGAAAAGAGGTAACTATAAAGTTTGATATGAGATAGGCCCAGGTAGTTCCGCTTTTAAAGTGAGAGAACAAAAGTTTGAGCAGAAGATATAAGAGACCATTGAGAATGAGAATTGAAATAAAAATATAAAGGGATGTTATAATTACTTCACTGCTGACTGCCCCGCTGAACTTATCATGCATAAGATATACAGTAAAAAGAACTGCCCAGATAAAGAGATTTATAATTCCTGAAATATTTATTGTAAGAAGTTTTCTGATTTTTTCAGACATGTCACCGCTCCGGATATAGATAACTCCAGAAATATCAGCCCGCTCTTTTTTACAAATATTTTTTTATAATAATCAAGACAATATCAATAAAAACGGAGGAGCAGAAAAAAGTGGTTGAAAATAATTTTTTCAAAAATTCAATTGATCAGATACTCTATTCCCCTAATATTTTAAAGAGGACGACAATGAAGAGACTTGTTTTAGCTTTTATCATCATCACCGCACTGGTGCCGGTACTCCTTTTTGCCCGGAACTACAGCAAACCGCTTAAAGGCAGCATTAATCTATCAGGAATACCCTATAAGATAATATATGAATCATATACCGGCGGAAGCTGGGATCTCTATATAATAAACGCTGACGGCACAGGCAGAAAGCAGATAACAAATACTAAAAATATAAGCGAGATGTATCCTAAAGTCTCTCCCGACGGAAAAAAAGTCTGCTTCGTTGCAGACAGAGGAAAAGGCAGAAACCGCAAAAGAGATGTATACGTAATGGATATTGACGGTTCAGACAGAGAGCTGGTATCGAAGAACTCAAGACAGCCCTGCTGGAGCCCTGACGGAAAATATATTGCCTTTGCAAAAGCATATTCATCAAGAAGATTTTCCATGGAGAGCTGGGCCACAAAGGGACTCTACATCTACGATACAGAGAATAAGACCGTAAGAAAACATCCCAATAACAGGCTGGAGCATCTCTACAATCTCTCATGGTCTCCCGACGGGAAGTACATTACAGCCACAGTTCTTGGAGGGATGGGATACAGACATACAGACGTGGCGATAGAGGCAAACGGCAGGAAATACTTCAGACTCGGAATAACCGGATGCAGACCCGAATTCAGCCCTGATGGAAAGAGGTTGGCCTGGGGCAGAAGCGACACTGAGTTCAGAATTGCAAAAATAAATTTAAGCAACAAACCCCCTGTAAAAAACAGCGATAAGAAACGATTTATAAAAATCCCGAAGGGGCATGAGATATACCACATAGACTGGTCTCCCGACGGCAATTACGCTGTATTCTCCTACGGCCCCACAGCAGAACAGGCAGTAGGCGGAAAGGCTCCCGGGTGGAATATCTGTGTTGCGGAGATTAAAACAGGAAAGTGGGTAATGATCACAAAAGACGGTAATCACAACAAGGAACCTGACTGGATAGGCGGAGATAAATAAAATGAACAGAGTAATTATAACAGCATTGACATTAACAGCGGCCCTCATCATCTCCTCATGCGGGAAAGACAAAGGAAAGGCCGGAAAAATTATAAAGACTAAATCGGGAATCGACGTGATATTCATAAAGGGCGGAGAATTCATCATGGGCGGGGATGAGAAGGACCAGTCCCCCCTCCACAAGGTGAAGCTTTCATCTTTCTATATGGACAGAGGCGAGGTGACTCAGGGTATGTACGATAAGCTGGAGCTGCCCCATGCCTCCCACTTCAAAGGAAAGAAGAGACCTGCAGAGATGGTATCGTGGGTTAATGCGGCAATTTACTGCAATGAGCGCTCAATAGAAGAGGGACTGAAGCCCTGCTACAATGAGGAGACCTGGGAATGCGACTTCACGGCCGACGGCTACAGACTGCCCACAGAGGCAGAGTGGGAATACGCAGCCAGAGGAGGCTCAAAATCGAAATACTTCTTCGGAAATACATCTAAAAATCTAAAAAATTATGCCGTTTATAAGAAAAACTCCCAGGGCCGTACCGCAGATACAGGTACGAGAAAGCCCAACAGTCTGGGACTCACGGATATATACGGAAATGTCTCCGAATGGTGTAACGACTACTACGCTCCGGATTACTACAGAAAATCGGCCGTAGAAAATCCCCGGGGACCGAAAAAGGGTAATGCACGGGTGATAAGGGGAGGATCGTGGAATGACGATGCAGACTCCATCGGATCATCTGTAAGAGGCAGAGATGATTCCATAAACGATGCATGCATACTGAGAGATACAATCGGATTCAGATGCGTCAGAAGGGCTGACTAAACGTAAATGCTCTTCCATACCTGGACTTTCCTGCTATTTTTTGCACTGGTCTACCCCCTCTTCCGTGCTGTGAAGACCGCAGTGGGGAAGAGGCTGGTCATACTCGTCTGTTCATTTATTTTCTATGGATGGTGGAACCCTCTGTACCTGCTGCTGATTTCATGGATCATATGCGCAGATTTTACGGCAGTGCAGCTCATGGCAAAAACAGGGAAGAAGAGACTCTTTCTGACCATGAGCATAGTCAACAACCTTACAGTTCTGGGATTCTTCAAATACGCAAATTTCGTTATTGATAATTTCAATTCACTCATGGACTCTGCGGCCATAGGATACAACCTCCCTCCTGCAGACATACTGCTTCCCGTGGGAATTTCATTCTATATATTCCAGTCCATGAGCTACACAATAGACTACTACTACGGCAAGGTTGAAAGAGAGACAAGCCTCATTCAGTACGGGGCATTCGTCTCCTTCTTCCCCCAGCTCGTGGCCGGCCCCATAGAGAGAGCAAGCCATCTTCTGCCCCAGATGAAGAACTGGCCCCGGGCAAAGAGAGAGGATATTGCAGAGGGCATTTACATATTTACCTGCGGAATGTTCAAGAAGATTGCTCTTGCCGACTACTTTGCAGTTTACTCTGATAAAATCTTCGCAAATCCCATGGGATACACATCAGGAGATCTCCTTGCAGGAGCACTTGCATTCACCTGGCAGATATACTTCGACTTCGGAGGATATACCGACATGGCGCGGGGTATTGCGAAAATGATGGGAATAGACCTGATGGAAAACTTCAGGATGCCCTACCTGTCCCACAATATGGGAGAATTCTGGAACAGGTGGCATATCAGTCTTTCATCGTGGTTCAGGGATTACGTATACATTCCCCTGGGCGGAAACAGGAATGGACGTTTTAAGGAAACGAGAAATATCTTCGCCACCATGATGCTCTCGGGCCTCTGGCACGGAGCTGCATGGAACTTCGTACTATGGGGATTTACCCATTCAGTGCTTCACGTGGTGACCAAGAGAGCCGGGAGAATAAAACTCCTCTCCCGAACACCCATGTTTATAAAGAGAATTGCAGTATTCATAATACTAATTTTCACCTGGATATTCTTCCGGGCGGAAAACGCGGGCGACGCATGCACCATCATAGGCAGAATATTCACAACGGAGTTAACAACTCCGGGCATGCCTGTTGTCATGGCGACGATGATTGCCCTCTGCTACGGCTATGAGTGGATTCTCGAATACGGGAAAGGAGAGTTCACCAAAACTCCCCCCTTCAGGGCAGCCGCAATGATATTCATGATTGTCTACCTGGCTGTATTTGCATCATACGGAATCAGTGAATTCATATACTTTCAATTTTAAAGGATAGCGGAACAGATATGAGTCTTCTTAAATACATAATATCAGCATTTGCACTTCTGCTGACAGCCGTCCTCGTAGTCCCCGAAGTGCTTCCGGGCATAGATTCTGAGCAGTTCAGGGGCAACTTCCGCATCCCCTATAGTCAGGGGGAGGACTACTTTCTGTTTGAAAAATATACTGAATCTCTGACAAAGGGTAAAAAAATTGCTCTCATAGGCGATTCAGTAATATGGGGGCATTACACAAAAAGGGAAGATACACTCTCTGCAGTTCTCAACAGAAAAACCGGCGGGGACGATTTCTTTAATCTTGGAATTTACGGAATACATCCGGCCGCACTCTACGGACTGATAGACAGATTTGCTCCTTCTCTTCACAAGCGGAAAATAATCGCCGGCGTAAATCCGCTCTGGATGAGTTCAAAGAGGCACGATCTGACAGGAGAAAAGAACAGCGAAATAAACCACAGGAGACTCCTGCCGCAGTTCTCCCCGTCAATACCATCCTATGATGCGAATTGTGAAGAAAAAATTTCTCACATTATAAAGAAAACTGTACCCTTCTTCTCCTGGCTTGAACATATTAAGCTTGCCCGGTTTGCAGACAGCAGCTTCTACAGATGGACCATGGACAACCCGGGAAAAAATCCTGCAGAATTCATAAAAAAAAGCAGTGCGGTATATTCTCCACCATCAAAGATGAAGGGAAGATCGGTAAGGCAAAATGTAAGATGGGTCAGCGCAGAGAAATCCCTCCAGTGGAGATACATGTTGAGGACGCTGAAAGAACTAAAGGATAGAGGGAACAGTGTAATTGCAGTAATAACCCCATACAATACAGCATCCCTGACGCCGGAGAGTCACAAGCTATACGCTGAACTTACAGAGAAAATGAAGAGTGATCTTACAAAAGAGGGAATTGCCTTTATCTGCCCGACCGCCCTGAAAGAAAAAAACTACGCAGATGCCAGTCACCCGGACAGCGAAGGCTACAAAATTCTGGGTGACAGACTTATTAAATCAGAAGAATTAAAGAATTTTCTTTCACTCTGATTTTTTCACCGGCAGAATAACCCGGATACCCGCAGTTTCCCTTTTTTCAAAAGCAGCCATGGGCCATCTGCGGTGAGATGTCAGGTCCTTAGGTGAATCAAGAAATGACCCGCCCCTGAGAACTCTGAATTTATATTTGCCCTCATTAACGGAAGGGTCCTTTTTCTTCATTTTTGTATAGGTCTTCCAGGCGTATCTGTCCCAGCACCACTCAGAGACATTACCGTTCATTTCATGGAGACCCCATTTATTAGGCATCTTCTGACCGCCTTTGCGGACCTTGTGAAACTTCACCCACCAGAAACGCTTTCCCTTATATCTCTGCTTTCCCGTATTAAACATATGCCAGGAATACCTGCCTGATCTTTCCCATCTGCTGCTGCTTCCCCAGTAGTGTATGCTCCGGGTTCCTGCTCTGCATGCAAACTCCCACTGTGCCTCAGTGGGAAGCCTGAAACCATCTGCACTGTCATCTGTTTCCACAGTCCACCTGAGATTGTCATAGGGGAAGACATTTTCATCATCGGGCTCATCTTTATCTATTTTATAATAGGGCTTAAGACCGCTTTTCTTACTGAGAAGATTACAGAACTCCACTGCATCATACCAGCTGATATAATAGACAGGCAGATCATCCCCCACACCCCGACGGCTGTTTTTAACAGGACTTTTACCGGTAACTTTCCGGTACTGCGCCTGGGTTATCTCATACTTCCCCATCCAGAAATCACTGGAAATAATCACTTTTCGGGGAGGAGAATAATCCCTGTTCTTTGCCTTCTGGCCCATGAGAAAAGAGCCCTTTTTTATAAGTACAAGCTGAACTCCGCCACTGGTTTTCTCTTTAGTTTCTTCTGATGACATCAAATTGAGAGGACACAATAATACTATAAATATAATGACTATGTTTTTAAACATGGAATTATTAACTCTCCAGATTTTGTTTAATGCGGTTATTATCTTTTTGCTATTCTGGGGACAGAATAGTAATTGCTGTATCTGTCATCCTCTTTTGCAAGGACCCTTTGTATTACAGGATAACCTTTTTTAATGTCAAGTATTTCCGGTCTGTACCTGACCTCGAGAGGATTAATGTTAACAGGTATTATTGTATATGACTCGAGCCCTCTTTCTGAAACAGAGACTCTCACCATCATACCTGTTCTGTGAGAAGCAGAATGTCTCCCGGCAAAGACGAAATCACCCAGACTGTAGAAGATTACACCGTTGCCGTATCTTTCAACAGGACCCGCTGCATGGGACTGATGTCCAAGGATTACAGAAGCTCCCGCATCAATCAGTTTATGTCCCAGGGCAACCTGTTCAGCCTGAGGCTTCTCAACAGGATAATCACGCACGACCTCCTTGCCCCAGTGTATACTCACAACTACTGCATCAACCTTGCCCTTCACACTCTTCACTGCCTGACAGAGCAGCTCATCAGATCCTCCTGCACAGCCCGGTGTAACAGGCCCGGCCCAGACAGATCGGGGGATTACGCGGTCAAAAGCGAAGAAGGCCACTCTTGTTCCCCGATGCCACATAAAAACAGGCTTCAGAGCATCCTCTATATTTTTGCCCACTCCTACAGGAGCTACATTTATTTTTTCCAGCCTTTTTTTAGTATCAAACATACCCTTGTTGCCGCAGTCTTTGATGTGATTATTGGCAAGAGAGGCTATATCCATTCCGGCATATTCAAGAATCTTTTCAGAACCGCCGGGTGACTGAAAGTAGAAAATTTCATCTTTGTCATTGAAGAGTTTCATGTCGTGATCAGTAATAGGGGTCTCAAGATTACAGAATCCGATGCCTTTAATTTCAGATTTTACTCTGGAAAAAGGATATTTCATAGCATCGACTTTGCCGTACTTTCTGGCTCTGTGGTCGAGAATATCCTTCATTACAGCAAAATTCAGGGCAACATCACCCATTGCGGTAATCACCGCCGGCTCCTTCTTTGGCCATATTTTTTTTATATAACGGCTGTTCCTGTATCCGTAGTCCAGTGAGGTCTGCTAGTT
>CAYNFB010000120.1:8035-9912 GCA_964396355.1 uncultured Leptospirales bacterium
ACGCAGTTCTGATAAGCCGTTATGATATACTATCTGAGGACCGCAGGCAATAATTGTTATCATGGCGACGAGGAACAGGGGCTTTCTGTGTATCCGGACCTTCTTCATAATTAATAATCCATATATTTTGATATTCTTCATAAACCTTTTTCAAAAAACAATATTCTGACCAAATAAATCAAACAGCAAAATTAAATCAAAGAAAAAATACAGTCTGTACCCATAAAATCAATCACTTTTATAAGATCAGTTAAATTTATTGCAGAGGGAAGTCCGATAAGTAGTTGAGGACATAAAAAATTGAAAAATATTTATAAATACATATTGATCGTTCTGTTCACAGCCCAGAGTGCATACTCTGCCTCGCCGCTGAATATGCCCAATGACATGCCCCTGTTCCACTACAGAGTGCAGGAGAACATTCTCCCCCGAGGGGAATACGTCTTTATCAGATCATACAGGCAGATTACACAGATACTTGTATCAAAGGATAGAAACATACTGATACTTTACACTGACAGAAATAATATGAAGAACAGCGACATCTTTGTATCTTCATTTTCGAGGCTGGATTCAAAAATTCTCAGAGAAAAGACTATCTCTCAGTGGGAGTTTAATTTCATGGTTGAAACATATCTGGAGAACGGAGACTCCCGGGAATATTCCACCCGAAAATACATCGGACTGAGACATTACATTGACGAGATCAAAAAACTCGGCATTGACATGAACACAATAGGCGGAAAACTGCACCTGGGCCGGGAATTCAACATTGAGAAGAAAGACCAGAGGGGTATCACTACATCTAAAATTTTCATAGACCCGTTCTGGAAAAAACTGGCCTTCCGGAATACGACGGATAACCAGGGCAGATTCAACAAATACTATGAAGTATATATAAATGAAAGCTATGACAGGAACATAAAGAGACTTATCCGAAACTTCAGCAGAAGACTCCTCGATATGATAGAGGAGAACACTAAGAAGAAATAATAAAGCACCGGCTCCTCCTGCTACAAGCGGCAGCAGCGCCGTATCTGTGTTGACAGATTCTGCCCCGTAATTCTGTATTGATGCCATGAATATAAAAAGCACAACAGATCAGACCATACCTAAAAGACTGGGATTATGCGTATCATCAGCCCTGAACCCGGCAATGAAATCTGCGCGTTTTCTTCTATCAATAATGATTCCGGTTTCCCTGGCAGTGACCGTTCTCAAGTTTACGGGAATACTCGACATTCTTGCAGAATTTCTCAATCCGGCCTTTTCTCTCCTGGGACTTCCCGGAGAATCGGCCATTGTATTTATAACGAGCATATGCCTGAATATCTACTCTGCCATTGCGGTAATAAGCACCCTCTCCTTCTCGGGCAGAGAACTGACGATTCTCGCGCTCATGTGCCTCATCTCTCACAGCCTGTTTATAGAGACTCCGGTACAGAAGAAGACCGGCTCATCGGCCATAAAGATATCGGCAGTGCGGATTATCTACAGCTTTGCAGGTGCGGTGATGCTGAACCTCATACTGCCGGCCGATGCTGTGAAAAGTATGCTCAGGGCCGGAAAAGAAGCTGCATCGCTTACTGTTTCGGCCGCACTGAAGGAATGGTTATTCAACTCCCTCTTTCTAATTGTAGAAATTATGGTTCTCGTGACTCTGCTTCTCATACTGCAGAGAGTACTCGAGGAGTTTGGTATTACAGAAAAACTCACTTCATTATTCAGGCCCTTTATGCGCATCATGGGACTTCCCGATTCAGTCACATTCCTCTGGATTGTGGCAAACACTCTGGGACTTGCCTACGGCTCGGCAATAATGATAGAACAGACCGAAACGGGAAAACTCTCCCTGGAGGATGCGGACATCCTCAATC
>CAYNFB010000121.1:0-235 GCA_964396355.1 uncultured Leptospirales bacterium
CTTCATAGAAGGCGAATGGAGAGCTGTAGAGCCGCTTCATCAGTCTCTCCGTTGCGCGGAATCTTCCCTGATTCCTGAAGAGATCGGCGAGTTCGGCAATTTTTCTTATATCATCCATCTGGTCTGAGGTGAGCCAGGCATTGCTGATCACCTCATAGGGAGGCAGAGGGGAGGAGATCATGCTGTACTCCGACGCCTTCTCGCTCATTTCAGTTCCCGTCAGGACTTTGAGAAA
>CAYNFB010000121.1:245-5839 GCA_964396355.1 uncultured Leptospirales bacterium
TGGCCTGAAAGTGCTCCGCACCGAGACCGTAGATTGCATCGAAGGACAGCTTCAGCTTATCATAATCCTCGAAGGGGAGACCGGCAATGAGATCGACGTGAAGATGAATATTCTGCGGCTCTGCAAGTTTGTTTATAACGGCAAAACATTTTTCACGATCATATTTTCTGTGAACAGCATCAAGGGTTTCTTCGTTGACAGACTGAATTCCAATCTCGAACTGGAAGAGACCGGCGGTTACCGCCTTTAGAAACTCAAGATCTTCCTCATCTAAAAGCTCGGGAAATATTTCAAAGTGAAAGACCACGCCTGATTGAGAATGATTTTCTGCAAGATGTTTCCAGATCTCTCTGTAATGAGACTTTTTGCTGTTAAACGTCCGGTCTACAAACTTTACAAGTCCGGGCCTGAATGAACAGATGAAGTCCAGTTCATCCTTAACCTTCTCTATACTCCTGAACTGCAGTCTTTGATCGCCTCTTGATGAGAGGCAGTATGAACACCTGTAGGGACAGCCCCTGGTGCTCTCGTAGTAGATAATACGCCCTTTAAGCCTTTCCATCTGTTCCCGGTCATAGGGAAAGGGCAGTGAATCAAAATTCACATCAGGAGCTTTTATAATTTTCTCTGCTGTATTGAAGTCTTTCATGACGAGAGCTCTCAGGGCATCCTCTCCGGAACCGCAGATGATAAATCCTTTTTCGGGAAGTTCAGGAAGCCATGAGGCCCAGTCGTAGCTCACCTCGGGCCCGCCCAGCACTACGGCCGTATGAGGCAGATAAACCTTCAGGCATCGAAGCAGCTCCCTCACTTTATTGCTGTTCCATATATAGACAGACAGGGCAATGACCTCGGGTTTGAGACTTGCAAGCGCCCGGGCAATTTTTTCTGCATTCTCGCCGATTGTAAACTCTGAAACTTCTGTACTCCAGTCCAGGTCTTGGATACTTTTTTTCAAATAGAGCAGAGCAAGGTTCGAATGACTGTACCTTGCATTTATTCCTGTTAAAACTATTTTTTTCATTTTTTAATCCAGTCCCGCATATTCAGAGTGATGCTTAAGATACAGACAGCGGCAAATACGGACAATACAACAGTATCGACCAGTGCCGGATCGGGTTTGAATCCCGTCAGTTCTACTATGAGGAAGTGAATATAGGACCAGGATTCTATGGGGCGGCCCATGGCCTCTCTCACCTGCCAGTGCCAGTCTGTGCAGAAACAGTAGCCCCATCCATACCATATCCCCAGGACAAACCAGGACAGGGCTGTCAGCGTAATTGTCAGAAGGTGAAGGGGTCTTGTTCTTTTCCAAATCCAGGCGGTAATGTTAAAGAGGGTGAATACGCTGTGGAAGATGAGAAAAAATTTATCCAGAAGAGAAAGAAGATGATGGTCTGTCAACGTTCCCCCCTCCTGCATGAAGCCTCACATCTTATCCTTTCATTTTCACAGAGGCCGGCGCATGAACCTGCCCTTGCTCTGCCGCTTTTGTAGAAGGAGAATGACAAACTCACTCCTGCATCTCTGCATGAATCAATACAGTCCATATATGCATAGCCGCATTTATCACTGCAGGAGACTTCTGATTTGTTAAGGCAGGAAGTAGAAAGCAGGGACCAGGTTAAAATTAAAAGCAGAAACAGGAAGGCCTTATCCGGCAGATCTGATTGCGTCCTCTTCATCATCATAGATCTCAATGATATCCCCGGCATCCAGTATATCAATTACTTTTTTAACCTGATTTGTCAGATTTGACATTCCCAGAGTTCTGCGGTTTGCCTCTATTCGCCTGGAAGTTATAATAAGAGCACCAAGGCCGGCACTGTTGATATAATCAACATTGCTCATATTCAATACGAAGTTGTATTCAGGGAACTGGTCTATGAGCGCCTCAAGACTCTTCTCAATAACAGGAGAATTGCTGATATCCAGAGGCGTCTGAAAATATACGACAATGGTTTTGTCTTTTTTGCTGTATTGAAGTTCAATTTTACATACCAACACTATATTTACGTTATCCTATCAGACATAAGATATTATGTCTACTAAAATACAGTCAAAACAACAAAATAATTCTATATAAAGAAACATCCCTTCCAATATAAAAAGCCGCACAGTATGAAAGGAGGAAGCTAACCGCTAAAACTTGTCGTAGAGTATCATCGACGGTTCCACACCAAGGGAGTAGAGCATACCCTCCACCGCATCGACCATCACAGGGGGCCCGCAGAGATAGTATTCGATGTCCTCGGGAGCAGGGTGATCCTTGAGATACTTTTCAAGAACAACCTGATGTATGAACCCCTTATATCCCGTCCACTGCGATTCGGGTGATACTTCTGAAAGGGCCAGATTAAAGGAGAAATTATCAAATTTGTTTTCAATTTCTTCAAACTCATCCTGATAGAACATCTCTCTCTGTGATCGTGCACCGTACCAGA
This sequence comes from uncultured Leptospirales bacterium, assembly GCA_964396355.1. Lineage (GTDB taxonomy): Bacteria > Spirochaetota > UBA4802 > UBA4802 > UBA5550 > CAYNFB01. The sequence continues at coordinate 2,690 of CAYNFB010000121.1, forward strand.
AGCTCACCTTTCTCGTTGTCTTCAGGGTATGAAAGAGATGGAAGATGTGAGATCTCATAGGCGCCATGCCCGCTCCGCCTCCGATATATACCATCTCCCGATCGGTATCCCTTATGAAAAATTCCCCGTAGGGGCCCGATATTGTAACTTTGTCCCCGGGTTTTCTGCTGAAAATATATGATGACATCAGTCCGGGCTGAATTTTCTTAAACCCGCATTTCACCGCATCCCAGGGCGGAGTTGCAATTCTCACATTGAGTTTTATTACATTCCCCTCTGCGGGGTGACTGGCCATGGAATAGGCTCTCATGACAGGCTCATCGGCTCTTGACTTCAGGTTAAAGATCTTCAGATCGTTCCACTCGTCGCGGTACTCCTCCTCCACATCTATATCCTTTGAAAAATCCACAGTGTGAACAGGCGCCTCAATCTGAATGTAGCCGCCGGACTGAAAATCTATTGTCTCGCCCTCGGGAAGGCGCACGACGAACTCCTTGATGTAGGTTGAGACATTGCGGTTTGACATAACTTCACATTCCCACTTGCGGATGGAGAAGACCTCCTCGGGAACTTCTATTTTCATGTTCTCTCTGACCTTAACCTGGCAGGAGAGGCGGATACCCTCTTTGGCCATTTTCCGGGTAACGAATGTCGTTTCTGTGGGCAGGAGGTCGCCTCCCCCTTCGAGGACTTTGCATCTGCATACACCGCATGTTCCCTGTCCTCCGCATGCAGAGGGAAGCAGGATATGCTGTTCTGAGAGAGTGGAAAGCAGAGTCTTGCCCGACTCGACCTTCAGCGGATTTGCCTCATCACCGTTGATTACGATCTTTACAGCCTCTCTGTTCACCAGCTTGTACTCGGCAGACACAATGAGGAAGGTGAGAATCAGGATTATTCCTGCAGAAACCGCCAGAGTGGTAAGTATAGTAATCATATCGTTGCCATCCTAAATTTGTATCCCTGAGAATATCATGAAGGCCATAGCCATAAGGCCCGTGATAATCATTGTTATACCAAGTCCCCTGAGAGCAGGGGGCACGTTGGAATATCTGATTTTCTTTCTGATTGCAGCCATCAGTACAATGGCAAGAAACCAGCCCACTCCTGATGATGCGCCGAATACGGTTGTCTCGGCGAGGGTGTATTTTCTCTCTACCATGAAAAGCGCGACTCCAAGAATAGCGCAGTTAACTGTAATCAGAGGGAGGAAAATTCCAAGAGACGCGTATAGAGGAGGAGAAAATTTCTCAATTACCATTTCTACGAGCTGAACCATGGCCGCAATTACGGCAATGAAGAATATATAGGTCATGAAGCTCAGATCAACCTCTGCAAAACCTGAGCTTACCCAGGCAAGAGCCCCCTTCTGCAGGATGTACTCGTTTATCAGCCAGTTCACCGGAGCGGTTATCGTAAGTACGAATATTACGGCAAAGCCCAGACCCACGGCTGTAGAAACCTTCTTCGACAGCGCCAGGAATGAACACATGCCCAGGAAGTAGGCCAGCAGTATATTGTTTATGAAGATAGAATTTATTGCAAGATTTACAAGTTCCATATATATCTACTCCTCACGGTAGCCTGAAATTGTTCTCTGAACCCAGATGAAGAAGCCCAGTATGATGAAGGCTCCGGGAGCCAGAACCATAAGTCCGTTATTCATATAGCCCGCATCATAGAATGACTGGGGTATGACCTGAAAACCCAGGAGCTTCCCTGCGCCGAGGATCTCCCTGAAGAATCCCACTGTGGCGATGACGAAGGCGTATCCGATTCCATTGCCCAGAGCGTCAAGGAAGGACGACCAGGGCCTGTTTGACAGGGCAAAGGCCTCCAGCCTTCCAAGGACTATACAGATTGTTATTATGAGACCCACGAAGATAGAAAGCTGCTTTGATACCTCGTAGGCGTAGGCCTTGAGGACCAGATCGACGAGTATTACCATGGCCGCCACCACTGTCATCTCAACGATGATTCTTATCTTCGACGGTATGAGATTTCTTATGAGTGATATAATTACACTGGAAAACACCATGACAACAATTACCGCAAGCCCCATTACGAGGGACGGCTTGAGCTGTGATGTCACGGCCAGAGCTGAGCATATTCCAAGAACCTGTACGGTAATAGGATTATTCTCGCTCAGAGGCTGTTTGAGCACCTTCTTATTTTTCCCCGAGAAGAGGGGTTCTTTTTCTATCATTTCTCTTTACTCCTCCGGATTCTGGAAAAATACGGTTCATAGGCCGAGAGATTCTTCTTAATTAAATCGTTAACGCCGTTGCAGGTAAGTGTTGCACCGCTGATGCCGTCCACCTGATGGACAAAGTCGGGAGAGGCCGGGTTTGCTTTTCCTTTAACTACTGTAACGGCTACCAGCTCGCCCCGGGAATTGAGAATCTTCTTATTCCTGAAGCTGTTTAGAAACCAGTCAGTCTCTATCTCGGCGCCCAGACCCGGAGTCTCTCCGTGTTTATAGAATGTAATCCCCGTCACGGTGTTAAGGTCGGGCTTCAGAGCCATGTATCCCAGAAGAGTAGACCAGAGTCCCTTGCCGATAAGAGGTATGCAGTAGGCCTTCACACTGTTTCCCTCCATCCTGATGAAGACAGGATAGCGGCGATCCTTAACGGGTTTGTTCAATTCATCTGTCACGGATATATCCTCGGCCCGAAGAGAACCTCCTGCAGTACTGCCTTTGAAATCGACAATGAGACTGCGGATATTCTTCTCATAGCAGCACTGCACGGTCGTGCACTCTCCGGCAGCCCTGCCCTCTGGAGTCATGCAGATTCCTCCATCCATGAGGCCCACCGATGCGAGAATATTCTTCTTCATGTCTGTCTCTATATTGATTCTCTGCCTGTCCTTGAGAAGCTGGGAGGCCAGGGACAGGATCAGAGCAGCTATGAGCGAAATAACTGTAACAAATATAAATGTGTATCTATTACTCTTTTCCACGCTTCTGTCTCCTCTTTATATTCTGCCATACTATGACATTGTCGATGAGCGGTGAAAAGGCGTTCATAAACAATATGGCAAGCATCATCCCCAACAATGTCGCGGGCCACCAGGGAGATGCGTTCATCGGTGCCCGCCAGTGCTTCCAGTTGCCGCTCCATCAGAGGAGCATTCATCACCGGCAGC
>CAYNFB010000121.1:5849-8129 GCA_964396355.1 uncultured Leptospirales bacterium
ATTGTCGATGAGCGGTGAAAAGGCGTTCATCAACAATATGGCAAGCATCATGCCTTCGGGATATGCCGGATTGAGGACTCTCACGAGCACCGCAAGAAGTCCGATGAAGAAGCCGTATATATACTTGCCGGTATTTGTTGCTGCTGCACTCACCGGATCTGTGGCCATGAATACGGCGCCGAATGCGAAGCCTCCCATTACGAAGTGATAATGAGCAGGCAGGGACAGCAGGCTTGCCTGAGAAGGCGCGAGTATATTAAAGACTGAAGCCATGACGGCTCCCCCGATAAATACAGAAAGGATAATTCTCCAGTTTGCAGCACCGTTTACAATGAGGAAGAGAGCGCCCATGAGTATGGCAAGAGTCGAGGTCTCTCCCACACTGCCGGGAATGAGGCCCAGAAACATATTCCAGAAAGTGTAACCGCCGGCAGCGAGTGATTCCAGAACAGGAGTGCCGCTTCCGGCTGATGCGACTGCAAGAGGAGTGGCTGCCGTATAGGCATCTATCGTCTCAGGCCCGAGAGCCGTCCACACAGAATCGCCCGATATTGATGCAGGGTATGCGAAGAAGAGGAAGGCTCTGGTCACCAGAGCAGGATTGAAAATATTCATTCCCGTTCCTCCGAAGAGCTCCTTGCCTACGACAACTCCGAATGATATTGCAACGGCAACCTGCCAGAGCGGTATTGTGGGAGGCACAATCAGCGGAACGAGAAAGCCCGTAACAAGAAGCCCCTCGTTTACCTCATGCTTTCTCACAACTGCAAAGAGCATTTCCCATATTCCTCCAACGCCGTATGCCACAAACAGTATGGGCAGAACGTATGAGGCCCCTGTGAATATGCATTCAAAGAAAGAGGCATTCTGTCCCATGGAGGCAAAATGCTGATAACCCGCATTATATATTCCAAAAAAGAGGGCCGGAATACCTGCAAATATAACAGAGATCATGAGCCTCTTCACATCGTAATAGTCCCTGACGTGTGCACCGCCCTCGGTCTTTTTGGGACTTACAAAAACCAGCGACATTGTCATGTCAAAGAGCGGATAGAGAAAGTTCAGCTTCTCCCCCTCCAGAAAGGGTTTCTCAATTTTTTTCATAAACTTTAATATCATTTCTATCCCTCGCTCTCTATCAGATCGAGTCCCCTGCGGAGAATAGCCTGAATTTCATTCTTGGAAGGATCGACGTACTCGCACAGAGCAAGATCCTCCTCTATGACCTCGTATATCCCGAGACCCTCCATTTCCTCGATATCCTCTGCCAGTATGCTCTTGATCAGGAATATGGGATAGATGTCCATGGGCAGAACCTTTTCATAGACTCCCGAGACGACGAAGGCCCTCTGTCCTCCGTTCATCGACGCCTTCTGGGTAAACTTAAGATCCGGCAGAAGCAGACCAATGTAGAAGGAGAGAAAGGTTCTGGAGAAGCTGAGTTTCTGTGTCCCCAGAGTAGTCCAGCCCAGAGTCTCGTAATGTTCGGGTTCGGGAATAATCGTAACCATGTTGTCGTAGAATGAGACAAATCCGTCATGTTCAATTTTTGTTCCCGTAAGAGCGTTGCCCGAGATATACCTCACCGGGCCCTCTTCATGGCGGCCGGTGAAAGAGCTTACCTGAGCGCCCCTTACTGTGCGGAAGTACTTTCTGTTCACGGCAGATGAGCCTGCAACGGCGACTACGGTCTCACCTGAACATTTTTTCCCGGTGAAGAGCCTTCCTGCTGCGATTACATCCTGAACAGAGATAGTCCATACAATATCATTTTTATGCTTAATGGGTGCGATGTGATGAATCTGCACTCCTGTGTTTCCTGCAGGATGGGGGCCGGTGAATCTGTGGAGTTCAACTCCCTGTGCACCGGTGAATGCGTCCGACTGATTCTTATTATTTCCGTCGAGAGTGAGGTGAACCTTGCCGGTTGTCAGTCTGGCGATTACATCGAGTCCGGTCTGAAACAGCTCTTCGTTTCCCTTTACTATGAGATTAAGATCAGGCGCGAGGGGCGATGTATCCATTGCAGAGATGAAAATGTCTCTGGGCACAACGGCCGGATCGGGAATTTTCCCAAAAGGGCGCTGAATAAAGGAGGGGAAGAGTCCGCTTTTCAGCAGCACAGCAAGAATATTCTCTCTATCCATTGAGGCAATTTCTCCCGGAGGTATTTTCACCTTCTCACAGAGCTGTTTGCCGTCTGTCTCGATAACCTCGTAGCGGGGAGCGTCGGGGCTGGCGGGGAAGCCGTTGACGAGCAGGTCGACGGTGAAGAACGAG
>CAYNFB010000121.1:8139-9591 GCA_964396355.1 uncultured Leptospirales bacterium
CCAGGAGGTATTTTAAACTACTCCCAGAGCTGTTCGCCGTCTGTCTCCATACCAACGGCCTCAATCCCTCTCCGGTCTCCGCGGACAATCTCTTTCACCACTCCGCTTGCAGATGAGGTAAAACAGATCGATTCATTATTCTTGTCTCTGTAGAGAACAGTACCCACCTTCACCTTATCACCCTGTGCAACTTCCAGTTTGGGTTTCAGCCCGATAAAATCCACAGGTTTACTTGCAACAAGATAGGGGAAGTGAGCATTTTCAAAAACCCTGAAGGGCTCTCCCTCCAGCCTGAGGCGGTAGCCTCTCTTTAAATTTATATCTGCCATAATACCACTTCTATTTTAATTTTGGTATAAGAGCTTAACTATCTGCAGCGGACACAACTCATCAAAATATATCCCCGATTAAAGGAACTATTTGTGGTTATCGCCCCCGCAGCCGCCGTCTCTCCTGCCGCAGAGCGAGCATCCCTCACCGGGCGCAGGATCACAGCCTTTCTTCTTATCGCCCTTAATCAGAGTCCTGAGTTCAAGGCAGACGAAGAAGAAAACTATTATTATAAATACAAGTATAAACGTTATCATCATATCTATTCAATCTTTACTATAAAAGATAAGAAAGTCAATTATAATAATATAATAAATTATATGGGAGAAATGATTTTTTTTCTTATGTGGAGGTTATGCAGGACTGGAGTGGGCGGGGAAGCTATCCTGTAGAAGGAAAGACAGGCCGTTATCGCATTCCGGGCAGGGGATAATCTGTCTCGGGTTAGTGATTAGCTATCAGCGGCTGACGGGTAGTAATTTTCCGACACAAAAACGTTGTCTCAAAAGCCGGGAAATATATGCGGCAGGTTAATTTCAAAGAACAGGGAAATTTTTAGTTTGCGCTCCGGCCGGAATATGTTGTCTCAATTAGGGAAAAGTTCTGTTTACCACGGCAGAGTAAGCGGCAGAGGCGGTTTGCCTAACGTGAAGTTTACAGATTCAAAATAATACTTGATTATATTGTTTCAATTTCCTAATTTAAGTTTTATTATTCAAGTATTACTTTAGTATATATTGTGAGGAATAATCATGCAATCAATAAAACAAGAAGCATTAGATGCCATTTCCAAACTTCCAGACAACGCTAATATCGATGATATCATGTATCGTCTCTATGTCATTGACAAAGTAGCCCGGAGTCAGGAAGCCGTCAAAAACGGAAAGACCATTGCTGTTGATCAATTGAAAAAAGAAGTCCTTTCATGGTAATATGGTCCGAACCTGCCAGGCATGATTTAAAAAGCATCCATGAATATATAGCCCTGGACTCCCCATTCTATGCCCAGCAAGTCTCGATAACTATCATTGAAAAAACGGAATCGCTGTTGAACTTTCCAGAGATGGGGCGAGTTGTTCCTGAGATAAATGACAATACGATCAGGGAAATTATTGTTCATTC
>CAYNFB010000121.1:9601-9893 GCA_964396355.1 uncultured Leptospirales bacterium
GTATCATCTACGAACTTAAACAGGACAATATTATCGTTCACTCAATTGTACATGGTAAACGAGATTTTGACAATGCCTTCGAGTACAACGAATAACTCTTTAACATTCCGATAAATAACTTTCTCTCAAAAGCCGGGGAATAAGGATAGCAGGTTAATTTCCGCTCCGGCCGAAATATGCTGTTTTAATTAAGGAACGGTTCTGTTTATGGTGCCGTCAGGATTTTTTATCAGATTAATAGTATCTGCATCTACAGTAAATCCGCCCTGCAGTCCGCCGTCCTTTGTGTTGT
>CAYNFB010000122.1:0-8131 GCA_964396355.1 uncultured Leptospirales bacterium
GAGGGACAGAGACTGACGGAGAGTGAGGTTAAGGATTTCTGCAGAGAAAAACTTGCACCATATAAGGTGCCTACTGAAGTTGAATTTTTAGATGAACTTCCAAGAAGCGCTGTGGGCAAGCCTTTGAGAAGGATGCTGAGAGACAAGGAATTGAATAATAAAAAGTAAGAAAATCTATAAAAAGCAGGCTCTGCGGATGGGGAGCCTGCTTCTTATTATTTAACAAGCTTAAGCATCTGCTTCAGGCCGCCGCCGTTTATAACATCGGTATAGCCTCTGGATTTCAGAATTTTCTGCGCAGTAGAACTGCGGTTTCCTGAACGGCAGTAGACAACAATTGGATTATTTTTCTCTCCGAATTCATCTATTCTTTTTTCCAGATCGTCAAGGGGAATGTTAATCGCTCCCGGATAATGGGATAGATTAAATTCCTCTACAGTTCTCACATCGGCTACAAAAGCCCCGCTTTCTATTTTTAATCTCGTCATGTCAGGATTAGAGCTGCTCTTCAGTGAAATAAAGAGAACTATAAGAGTCAGTGAAGATATAATTCCTATATTGACAATACTGATATATTTCATGTTAAACTCCTTTAATTAATGAGAATAAGATCAGTATTATTCTAAACTGGAAAGTTTCATTTATATTCGCTGATGGTGCTGTTTCAAAGAGGGTATGAGTTTAAAGCAGTACTGCAAATGCCGAGAGCAGATGCAGTTTAGGAAGGATGTACTGCCGGGTATTGCTACGCGCTGACCCGGGTCGTATCGGAGTTGAAAAATCCGTCTACAGTTATTCGGTTGTCGTAAATCGGGTTATTCTCTGAGTCTGAAAATCTTTCAGTGTCGTAGGTTCCTGTTAAATAGAGTTCCATGCCGATCTGTGCAGTTTCGGAAATAGTCTCTGCGAGTTTACCCGATGCTGCGCATTTGAAGAAATGATGTTCAGACATCTCCGCATCCTTTTCTCTTCCTGAAATGACGAAATTACATACAGTTTTATTTTTGATTGTCGTCGTCTCAGGGCCTTCGATAATATGTCCTGTTATGCTTATATTGGCCATGATATACCTCCCTTCTGAAGTACTGGTATATTCAATAAAGTCCTGTAAAAGATAATTTCAAATAAAAATTCGTTTTTATTTTTTGAGATTTTCGCCATGCATATGATAACTGTCTGTAAAACAGGAAGATCTTCATGTTTATCTTTTGAATTTCTTCTTTATCATTATGTTGAGAATTGTTCTGTCGGTTTCGACTATTCCCTCTGTGGAGAGCTCTCCTGTATTCTGCATGGTCGATTTGCCGCTGCAGCCCACGATGCCGACTTCGCACCTTCTCAGATAAATAAGTTGACCTCTCTGAATGACGCCCTTATAATAAGGAGCTATGAATAATAATTAAAATTTAAGAGAGGAAGAAAATGTATTTTTCAATAAAGAAAATACTCATTGCCCTGCCGATGGCGGTTTTAATTCTCTGTGCCGGGCTTACGGCCCAGAATAAAGATTTTTCATCCTACTGCAGTGACGTCCTTGCAATAGACGCCAAACCCAAGAGTCACTTCCAGGAGACCAGACTCTTTATCATTCATCCAATGGTTAAAGAGAAGGAGACGATCTATCATCACTTTTCAAAACTCACATGGAAAGGCAATAAAGTTACGAGAACCTATACAGGGTTTAAGATTATAAAGGGCAGGAAGCCCAGGGGAAATACCGGAGTAGGAAAGACATATAAGACTCAGTATATTCCGGACGGACTGAGGAAGTTCTGTTCGTCCAAATCTATCAGCAAATGGGAAAAGAAGGAATCCGTTAAACTTGGAAATGAAAAGTATATGGGATATTCATTTTTGATTAAAATTAAAGGTGAGAACAAAGACGGGCTGGTTTATCTCTCCCCTGACGGAAGTCTGAAGGCTATGTCTCTGGGATTTCCTGACAGCGGGCTCTCACATGAAAAGAATATGAAGGAGAATGCAACTGTCTGGTACTTCGAAGGTTCAGGTGATAATCTTAGACTCACTAAAGTTAGAAAGTATACTGTGGAAAAGAAGGGAAGTATTCCTGTTATTACGACAGTTACCAGTAAGTTCAGCGAATTCTAGATCTTATAATATATTTTACATAGAGCCCTCTTCCCGGGGGCTCTATCCTGTATAGGTTGTGCCCCTGCTGAATGTGCAGGCAGGATGCCATTCTGTATAGGCGCCGAAGTACATTCTCATGGAAGCTGCAGTTTTTGTGAAGTTCATCTCCTCGCAGAAATCAACTCCCGCCTGATTTTCCTCGGAAAGCACGCTGATGGTCTGTCCCGTGGAATGTTTGAATCTGAGGAGGGCTCTGCCTGCCTGGTCGCTCATGGCCAGAATCATCCCGTTGCCGAAGGTCGGCAGATAGAAACCCGAGATATTCCCTTTGCTGTCGAGATACTTGAATCCCTGTGATAAATGGTCTTTAAGAATGGAGTCTCTTACTTCTCCTGTAACCCTGTAATTGATGTTGAGAATCGTGCGCCAGTCTCCTTCCTCAACAGGGGAAATGGAAGAGTTAATCTCTCCTTCACAACTTCCTCTGTAGAAGAGATAACGGGTATCCTCATTAAAACCGATTCTCTTGTAGAGAGGTTCTCCCATGTCTGTTGCAATGAGGTGAATTGATCTGGCTCCGCCGTCATAGCAGCGGTCAATGAGCTCATCTGTGAGAGTCCGTCCGAGGCCGAGTCCGCGGAACTCTCTGCCTACGAAGATATTTCCCAGCCACGCGCTTTCCTCGAAGATCAGCGCCTGTCCGTATGCAGCAACAGAGCTGTTCTTCACAGCAACCAGGGGATGAAAGTCCGGGCTGCCTTCATAGGTGCTGCAGAGTCTGGTAAGATCGGCATTCCAGTTCTCCGGAAGGAGCTGTTCAGCGGTCTCAACTTCCCCGGTGAGTATTCTTCGTATCTTCACTATTGGTCAGTTCCTTAATTATGCATATCAGATCAATTATTAGAGTCTTCGGGAGAATTTCCCGTCATGTTCTCCACGTCAATAGTTTTTTGAAGTAATCGGGTATGCATATTCATTGACATAGTCAGACCATGGGGATTTAATAGATAGTATATTATCAGTATAGGGTGGGCAATATGGAAGCAGTCTGGCAGTGGGGAATCGATATTATCAGAGTTATCCAGACTTTAAGGTCTCCCTTTCTTGATTCTTTTTTCATCTTCATTTCGGCACTGGGAAAACCTGCTGCATATATGATTTTCCTTTCAGGAATTTACTGGATTTTCGACAGGAAGTGGGGCGCACGAATTATTATTCTGTTTTATTTTTCAGGATGGGTGAATTCTACTCTGAAGGATCTGATCGGTCATCCCAGGCCCTACGTTCTTGATCAGACTGTGAAGGTGGGTCATTCGGGAGGGCCGGGGCTGCCCAGCGGACATTCACAGCAGTCCTTCGTTGTTCTCGGTGCTGCTGCATTGTGGATCCGCAGACGGGGCTTTACTGCCGCTGCTGCTGTACTGATTGTGCTCATAGCATTTTCCCGGATGTATCTTGGCGTTCACTTTCCCACCGATATTATTGGAGGATGGCTTGCTGCTGCTGTACTCCTGATTGTTTTTATGATTCTCTGTGATAAGGCTGAAAATTATATAAAGAGGATTAGGCCCTCTGTTCTTTTAGGCTTCTCTGTTTTTCTGCCTGTTCTGATTTCACTGACAATGCCGGGGAAATTTTCTGTGATGTCCCTGGGATCCCTTTCCGGATTCTGTGCAGGCCTGATAACTGAAGGCAAATCTGAATCTTCCGGACCATTCCCGGGTTTTAAAAAAGGTCTGCTCAGATATATATCGGGCATGGCCGGTACTGTTATTCTGCTTTCAGCCGGCATGGTAATTACGAAGAATTTTTTTCACGGGTCTCTGATTTCGATATTCATAACTTTCTGGGCCGTAAATTTCTGGATAGCTGCGGGCGCACCGAGGCTCTTTGCGAGGCTCAAGCTGTGACCTTTAGTGCAGAATTATGAGCTAAAGGTTGTTCTGGTAATAATTGAGCCATTGATTGAGCAGACCTAAACTCAATCAATGGAAGTGTTTTGTATCTGCCGTTTACCTTACAGCGGCATAGATTCTTCTGCTTAGGAGATGAACTGCCGTAATTCCCGCTGCAACAATTATAAGTTCGAGAATTCCGAAATATGCCCCTGATGATATAATACACGTAGTCATGGATTCCTCCGCAATATTTAATAATATATGTATGCTGCGGTTTAATATTTAATGTCAATGACTCTTACTGCATGATCCGTAAAAAGAAGCCTTATACGGCCGGGCAGATAACTGATATGGGCTTGACAGAATTTGTTCTTATATTTTCTGTCATGGAGAGTGCAGGTCTGTTAACAGAAAGAAGCGGTAATCTGAAAATTACAGACTCCGGGCCTGAACCGAAGTATATGAAGCACATTGAGCAGGAATAATATGGGTGATTTAAAATATCTGTCGGGATTTCCCGAACCGGTAATAAGGCAGGTCAGGGAACTTAGGGATTCGGGAAATCTGGGGAACTACCTGTCTGCAAAATATCCGGTTAATCATGAGATAAAAACCGACAGGGAACTCTATGACTATACTGTGGAAATGAAAAAATGCTATCTGAAGAAATCCCGTCCTCTGAGCAAGGTCGTCTTCGATCCGAAAATAAAAGTTGTCAGTCACGCCCTGGGTACACATACATTTGTCTCCAGAGTACAGGGCAATAATCTCAAGGCGAAGAACGAGATACGAATTGCCTCTGTTTTCCGAAGCTGCCCCGAGGCCTTTCTCCGCATGATAGTTGTCCATGAACTGGCGCACCTGAAGGAGAAGGATCACAATAAGGCCTTCTATAAACTCTGTGAATACATGGAACCGGACTATTTTTCTCTGGAACTGGACACACGGATATTTCTTCTCTCCCGGGAAGAATTGTAAGCTGCACCGCCCTCTCCTAAATACCTATCTGTCATGGCTTAGAATTTCCCTTACGGTAAAGCGAAGAGTGCAGATACCGGTTGCGACAATAGATGTTGATGTCATTTCGAACGCATGTGAGAAATCTGTTTTTTAGCTGCAACTGATTATGGCTTCAGCGAACATTGCCTGTCAGGAGATTTCTCCTCAAAGGGTCGTCGAAATGACAGGGCGGCCCTATGATTATCTGCTGTCAGACGTAAAATAAGTAGCCGACGAGGACGAGAAAGAGAAGGATCATTCCGATGAATATTTTTATTAATGCCCTGGTGGTCGTTGAATTATTTTCAGGTTTCATATGTACCATCCTGTTGATATTAAATTTTTAAATATATTGTTGAATAAGTAAATATTTGTTCTACCGGATAATGAAGGCCACACCGAATGCAAGGAGCATGAGGGGAAGAACCATAACCAGAATAGTGAGCAGTACATTGATCAGTGCCTTCCAGGCTGAAAAACCCTGGGCCTGACCGAGACTGTTGAGAAGAAGTATGAATGCCCATATGCCGGCTGCTGCTTCAATTATACCGAAGATGAGGTAGAGGGATGAATACAATACGCTTCCCTCAATGACAGGCTTATGAGATGTAAAGAGTTCATTGCCGTAGAGGGCCAGCTGGGGAATGAGAAGCAGAATTGCCCATATCTGAGGCACCCATGACCAGGCTGCTGCTATGCGTATGTCAGATGCGGAACTGCCTCCTCCTATCAGTTTACCTGTCCATTTTAAGAGAATACCGGCTGTGAATAAAAAAATTATTCCTGAAACAGATCCGATCACAGCAGCCGCGGGAAGGATGAAAACAAAGTGATTATAGTCTCCTGCGTTTTTTACTGCCGCATAATTAACAATGGTGCTGAAACCGGCCAGAGCTGCAATGAAAATAGACATTTTTAAGGAACCGTCATCAATGAGCTGCTGTACCGTGGCCCGGGGCCTGATCCACATGGTAAACCATGGATTGAGTTTTGTATCACCGGTATTTTTCATATCACTCCTTAGTCTCATGGTAATTTTTTACTGCAAGCGTTCGATTGGGTGTTTCCGGAAATCCGGGTTCTTATTCTGTATTTATCGGATATTTTACCGCAGAATTAAGCACTGTTCTTTCAGATTCTGCAGATTTCCCCTCCTGCATGAATGGCCGCCTGTGAATAAACAATAATTTTTAAATAGACATTCCCTTTCAAAAATGTAAAGCTGGTCTCTTATCGCAACAAAGATATTATAATAAAGAGAATTATTGTTTATGAATAAGAGAGAATTACTCAAAAGAACTGAAGTCTTCGCTCCCCTGGGAGATGATGCTCTGAGCCTTATTGAAGGGTATTCGGGGTTCAAAAATTTTCGGGCAGGAGAGGAAATTTTTCCCGAAGGTGGGCGGACAAAGGTTCTTTATATACTTGTTTCCGGAATCGTTCAGGTTTTAAAGACAGACAAGTGGGAGGGGGCGACTCTCCTGGCCGAGCTTGCAGAGGGTGACATTCTGGGGGAGCTGGAGTTTTTTACCGGTTCAGCCTTTTCTGCAACAGTAGTTTCAAAAACAGATTCTACGGTTCTGCAGATACCGGAAGACGGAACCGATTTTCGGGAGATGCTGGGGGATCACCACCATGTGGCGGCTGTAATGTTCTACCAGTTTATGAAGGTTTTTTCCAACCGTCTTCGAAATGCCAATGTGCTGGTGAAGGACAACTCTGCTCTGGTTCAGGAGCTGAAACGGCAGGTCTACGGCGATAAGCTCACGGGTCTCTACAACAAGACATATCTGGAGGAGACACTCCCTGATATAATCAGCAGGAAGGAGGGTGCGGTGGGCCTTCTTTTAATGAAGCCTGATAATTTCAAGATGATAAACGACACCTTCGGCCATGAGGCCGGAGATGATACGCTGAAGATAATGGCCGCCGCTCTCAACAGGTTTATGGAGGGGAGGGGCACGGTTCTCAGATACATGGGAAATGAACTTGGAGTAATTCTTGAAGGATGCGGCAGAAGCGAAACCCTTGCCGAGGCGGAGAAGATTCTTGCGATGTTTACATCTCTGGACATATCCTCTGATACGGGTTCTGAGGAGGTTTTTCTTTCCATGAGTATAGGCGCGGCTGTCTATCCTGATCATGCCAATATCCCTGAAGAACTCATACTCACAGCCCACGAGCTTCCCCTTGTGGGACGGGGCAGAGGGGGGAATATGATTCTCTTCCCCGAAGATGCTGATGAGCAGGAGAACTGATAAATGAACAGAAAAATAAACGGAAGCATGTTAAAGAATATAGCTATCTTTGAAGAGCTTGAAGATCAGCATCTGGATATTATTGCACAGGAGATGAAACGCTGTGAATGCAGCGAAGGCGACATTCTCTTCAGTGAGGGAGACCCGGGTGAGGAGATGTACGTAGTCCTCAGCGGATCGGTTTCGATTTTTATTATCGATCAGGCCGGACAGGAGGTGGTGCTTACCGAGATCGGAGAGGGAAGCTATTTTGGAGAAATGTCCATTATAGACAAGGTTCCCAGATCGGCCTCATGCAGGGCCCTTGGAGATACTGTTCTTCTGGCTCTTCACGCCGATGACTATATGAGCATTATTGAGACTATGCCTGAACCGGCAGTGAAGATGATGAACCGCATGCTCTCTATAATCGTGAGACGCCTCATGAATACCGGCGCCTTTGTTTCCCAGATGGTTCAGTACGGCGAGGAATCAAAGAAAAGGGCTATTACCGATCCGGCGACGGGACTTTTTAACCGCAGGTATCTGGAGGAGGCTATCGAGGGGCTTGTGACAAAGGCCGTTACCGGCGGAACGGATATAAGCATTGCCATGTTTGATCTGGACAGGTTCGGTTCACTCAATACAGAGTACGGCCAGGAATTCTGCGACGGGCTGATTGTGGAGTGTTCGAAGGTATTTCGTGATGTATTCAGCAGTGACGACATTCTGGTGCGCTACGGCGGGGATGAATTTATCTTTATTTTCCCAGGCGCCGGCGCGGCTCTGGCCCAGAAGAAATGCGATGATCTCTGCCAGGCTGTGCGCTCCATGCGTTTTGCCGAACATGATGAGCTGACGCTTACCTGCAGTCTGGGATTTGCATCCCTGCCTGAAACAGCAGCA
>CAYNFB010000122.1:8153-9745 GCA_964396355.1 uncultured Leptospirales bacterium
GGAAGCGGGCAGAGACAGAGCTGTGGGGTGGAAGTCCCTGTCAGCCTAAAAATCAATAAAACGAGACGCACGGCCGTGCGTCTCTACGAGAAATGAATGAAGCAGCAGATTCCTCACCCGATGAACTGACAGGGGTTTAATAAAAAAATAATGAAATGTATTTTGAATTATAATTTAATGTTCTTAAAATTATTGGTAAGGCAAACATTATTAAAAAAAGTTTTATCAATTCTATATCCTAAAAAATCGTTTTTTTATAAAGTAAGTAATTAGCATTAAGAACTTAAATAATTATCCAATGAGCCCACGGATGGGCGATTAAAATTTCTCAAACTCTTATGGCCTATAACGTTTTGCTTATGCGAAGTTAGCCAAAGGGCAATTTGGGTGAAGCGAAGCGGAATCGTCTATTCGCTGTTATCTGATGTTGCATTTCAAAAACTATCTCTACGGATTATAGTTATTGAAAAATACTATCTCATCGTATAATGGCGGATTCCCTGAATTCAGTTCCCTATGTTTCAACTGATAATTGTAATACGTTTCATAATTGTCTATTTTGCTCCAAGGATCAGGGTTCTGCTGACGAAACAGACCTTTTTGTACATAACTATCAATTGGAATATGGAAATATTTTGAATTTTTTTCAATATTTTCGATTCGATTTACACCGAATAAAAGCCAGTATTTTAACGTCATATTTATCCATTTCTGAGCTTGTCCGACAGTTAACACCTTCCAGTGTTCTATTAGAAAATTGCAGATCTCCTTATGGCTTTTATCAAAGGATTCCTGGGATGTAATTTCCTTCGATATCAATTGCAAGAGACATTTTCTTAAAAAATTTTGAGCAGACAGCCGCTGTGTATCCCAGTCAACTTGATTGTTCTTTCTCAAAGTTCGATTAAAGTCTAGATAAGCTCTTTTAAGACCAGCATCCTCAAAACCACTATCGATATTGAAATACAACTTTATATAAAATGTTTCTTTTAAATCTTCTGTCCAATAATGTCCCATGTTGATTTTCTCCAATTTTAGATAACGTTTTGCTTGCACGACGTTTGTTAAGTTTACTAAATGTTTTGTAAAGAACAAGTCTAAAGAAATAAACAAAGTTTTTGCCACGACAAGTGGCAAATATGGCGAAGCCCAAGCGAGGTGCTCCGAGCGCTGCGTATAAGCTTTGTTATATGCTGTTGCCCTATTTTTCAAATAAATTTACTAATTCTAATATTTGAGTTATGCGATTATTTATTTTGCCGTGAACTTCTATCGCCTTAAAATAGAACTGGGATTCAAAATCATATATTAAATCTTGAATTTTTGGATCAACTTCATCTCTGAGTTTAGGGTATTCCGAAAAAGGACAAGGCATTAGATCCGGACTTTCCACAGGAACAAAAACGACAACATCAAGCTGATTCATCGCGTCATCAATTTTTTCTTTCCAATCTTTTATTTTAAAAAAATTAGAGTTTTTATGAATTTTTATATAAGCTAAAAAATCTAATGGGCATCTATCAAAAATTGTTTTCTTATCAGAGTCTATTATTTGCTGTATTGATAGTTCCAGCTGTACTTCATAATCTTCT
>CAYNFB010000123.1:0-9724 GCA_964396355.1 uncultured Leptospirales bacterium
GGTCGATAAGGCCGCAGCTGTTTCTGGTGTATTGCCGTCTTTGCTGCTGGATGTATACTGGGGCTGCTGTTCTTTACCAGGTTCCTTAATTTTCTTCTTTCAAGAGCCTATGATAAAACCATGAGTTTCCTCTCCGGTCTGGTTATAGGCTCTCTTTGGATGATCTGGCCGTTTAAGAATAGCATTGAAGTGGGAACAGAAACAATTTATTTGACAAATACCTTTCCAGCCGTATTTAATCGTAATGAATATTATACATTACTTGCATTTTTTGCTGGAATGATTATAGTTTATATATTGCTGATTGTTGAACAAAAAAACAAACAGGTATGAATTTATAATGAAAGATATCGATAAAACCAAGGAAAATATCAGAATTGACGAGCTTGATGATATTAAGAAGAAAGAACTCTTCAATAAATTCGTCGATGCGGGTGGAGAAGTTTTATCGGAACGCCAGAAAAAGCGAAATTTATCCATTGACCGTGAGAAGCAGGCTGCTCATCAGCAGAGACTAAATGAGCATTACAGCCGTCAGCGCAGTAGTGAACCTGTCAGAAAAACTCCTTCTCATTCTGCTTCACAAAATATTCAGAGGCCCGGGACTAATTATTCCGAAAATGAACGAGCTTTTATGGCAACCTTCAGGCTGAGGATGCAGCTTCGTTTTCAGGGAATTACAGGTTTTAATACAATATATTTCAAGAAGAGTTTTCTTCAGAAATTCAGCAGTCAGTATAAACCTGCATTATTAGAAATTCAGCTCATCTATTTCTTTTATTTCAAAAAAAATCTAAAGACCGGGAACCGCATTGCTGCAAGGCTGGATAAGGCAAGACCGCTTTACTTTGAATTAGTTGAAAAAGTTGGAGATATTTTTAATCCCATGCTTATGAATCAGATCAATGAACATTACCAGTCCTTTCCTGATATTTCAAAACCGCTTTCTGAACTAATTGCACCGATGATTGAACTATTCAGGGAAATTCATATTGTCAAACCCTACGAGAACATGATTTTTAATGCTTTTGAAAAGACCATGGAGCTTTACGTAAAAGTTCACGAAGGAGATGCTGAACGAAAATATAAAACAAAAGATGTTAAGAATTCACTCTATATTATTTTCCATAAATTATATCCGAAACTTCATACTCTCTTCTCATATTATCAGGGAGATATTTTTACCGAGAATGATCCCCGTATTGATGATATTCTCTCCATTGCTCTTTCAGAAAAACCCGGCAATAGATTAAGACAGCGGCCTAACCGCAGTCAGAGTAATAATAGTCCAGGTAAGAATGATGTAAAATCTTCCGATAAAAAAGCTGATGAAACGGTTTCTGCAGATCAGACTGATATAGGAGATTCAGTAAAGACAGGCCTTAATATGATGTATAATCTTGATCTCAAGACTTTGCGTGCAAAGTATGACAAGAAGGGTCTTTTTGCCATCATGGATGAATCCGATAAAATTTTAACTTCCTATCTTCTCTTCCTGGAGTTTACCAGCGAATATTCATTTATTCTGACAACCAATAAGATTAAGTATCATGTGGATTTTACCGACAAGGTCAGAATCGATTACCGCCACAGGATGCAGGATTTATTCAATGAACTGAGAAAATGCGAAGAGGCCTTTGCCGCCTATGCGGAATCGTATGAAAATTATAATAAGATGAAACTTCAGAGACCTTTGAGCAATGATCAATATATTGCATATTCCAAGAGAGTCGACAGCATGATCAGGAAGAAGGATCAAATTGGAAGCATGGCTCGAATGGTTCTTAAATCTTTTATGCAGAAAGTAGCCGATGAACTCGCTGGATTGGTAAAGGATAATGATGAGAAGCAGAAGTATATACTTAATCCTCAGGACGTCCTGGAATTCAGTTACGATATAGAGGGTGATAAAAAACTTAATAATACTAAAATTTACGAGGCCCTCATCGCAGTACATTCCTATACTTCTGCTCTTGCCTACAGACTGGGGCCTGCAGGTGATCTTTCTGGTAAACTTGAGTTTAGCAGGAGCGATATTCCCCCTGATTCATCTGACGAAACAGGAAAAGAAAAGAATGAGTCCGGTTCTATCCTTGATGAACTTGATGATATTCTTTAGTACTGTTCTTTATTTCACGGATTTCACCTAGTCTCCTTTCAAGAATATTCTCTCTTGTTTCATTGAGATCAGTATCCCGGTATGGAACAGAACGTATATTATTCATGATTTCTTCTATAGTCTCATCTGCAACCGGATTTATTCTGTTTTTTGAAGGAGAGGCTATCGTTCCTTCTCTTTTCTTCCCTACCGACGGTCCCTTGCCAATGGTCAGTCCCGCTTCCAACATGGCTCGTCTTATCTGATCTGCACTGGAATATGTTGTAAGGATTCCTTCTTCATTCATAAGATTTTTGATTTTCCTGAAGTATTCAACTGACCATAGTTCCGGATTTTTTGAAGGAGAGAAGGGGTCCTGAAACACTGCGTCGAATTTATAATCTTCAATGAGCGAAAGAGATTTCCGCGCATCGCCGAATATTATTTGTAAGGAAATTTCTTTGTCACTTACTCTGCTGCTTTTGTATGCGTTCTTTATCATAGTGTAGAGACTATCTCTTCCGTCTCCAAAATGCACCTGGTTTATGTATTCGAGGAAGCACTGTTCCTTCTCAAGTGAAATAATTTTAATGACCGAATTGCACTTTCTTTTTTCATATTCATCTATCAGGGCAAGCACATTATAGCCCATACCGAAACCGATATCGAGTATGTATATTTTATCTTTTTTCAGGTTGAGGACATCTGAAGGAAAGACGTGCTTCAGCAGCGATTCTTCAAAGGCTCCTGATGTTGAATGCATCGCCTGATCATAGTCTTTGTGAAAAAGGGTTGATGTCCCGTCTTCTGTATCTATTATATACAGATTTTCATTTTTCATTTGTCCGGCTGATCCTTTTTATTATTATAAATAATATTCTTAATGCAGGGTGTTTATGGCAACAAAAATAATTTTATCAGGACGCGTACAGGGAGTAGGATGCAGATGGTACTGTGCTCAATACGCCCGAAGGGCAGGGCTGAACGGTTCAGTTTCGAACCTGAGTGACGGTACCGTGAGAGTTCTTCTCGACTCTGATGATGCGGGCATTGTGAATAATTACGCAAGATCACTTCTTCACAATCCTGCAGGATATCAATTTTTCGGAGTCATAGATAATATTAAAGCAGCAGTACATAAGGGGGAAATATCAGGAGATTATTTTTTTAATTCATATTGATAATAACGGGTTTAGGTTTTTTCATCTTTTTGTAGTTAAGAGCAGCAAATCGTTCTTTCAACTCTATGGAGTTAAGCTCAAGAAATGCATGAAAGGATGTCTCCTTAATTTTACAGTAGAATTTTTCTGCTTCGTCAATACAGGCTTTGTCATATTCCTTTTTTGAATGACCGTGCATAGTCTTCACCTTTCCCATTCTTCTTATGTCTCCATTGAAATCAGGATTGATGTGATAGAGCTCATGAAAGATTATGTGAATCTTTTTTTCCGGGGACAGGTCAAAAAATTTAGGAATATAAAAGTATAGGATGTAGAGCATCTCTATATTGTTTACTTTTACTTTCGGTATTGTGTAGTAGAGGTCTTTGTGCCTGACAATCTCAACTCCATTCTCAAATCTCATAGGCAGGAGCTTCCCGTATATTCCGCCTTTCCCGGTCGTTCTGTTCTCCGAGCAGCATATCAGAATCTTATTAACATCAAAAGATTTGAACTCTTCAGTTTCTTTCACTATTTCGTGAATAAGGAGGGTGAGGGTGTCCGTAAGATTAATAGACTGCTTAATCATATCAGGATGTAGCTTTCCCTATCATCTCTTCTGCATGCATGATAGATGTCTCTGTTATTTCCTCTCCGGCCAGCATCCTTGCGACTTCTCTTACTTTTTCTTTTTTAGAAAGATCCTTTATCACCGTGGTAACCCGTCCGTCAATTTTTCCCTTCTGTACGAGAAAGTGAGTATCTGACATTGCCGCAATTTGCGGCAGGTGAGTGATGAGGAGAACTTGTCTGTCTTTGGATAGATTGCTGAGCTTTTTCCCGACAATCTCCGCTGTCTTGCCGCTGATTCCCGTGTCCACTTCATCGAAAATCAGTGTCTCCACAATATCTGCTGATTGTAATACATTTTTTATGGCCAGCATAATTCTGGACATTTCTCCGCCTGATGCAACCTTTCGAAGCTGCCTGAGTTCCTCTCCCTCATTAGCCGAGAGGAGAAATTCTATTCTGTCCAGTCCGTGGGGATAGAGCATGTACCTCTTCCCGTCAGACTCGATGTCGCCGTCTGAACTGATCTCTCTCTGGATAGATAACCGGAATACTGTCCCCTCCATGCCGAGATCAGAAAGTTCTTTCATAACCAGCTGTTCGAGTTTTTTGGCAGCTTCTTTTCTCTTCTCCGACAGAGCCAGAGCTTTTTCCTTCGCCTCTCTTACTGTTGTTTTTTCTTCTCTTTTGAGCTGTTCCATCTCCTCATCACTTGAGTTGACTGCATCCAGTTCAGCTCTGGCGTTATCTGCATATTTGAGAATTTCTTCTATTGAGCTGCCGTATTTTTTCTTTAATCCGTGAATCAGACTTAGTCTTCCTTCAACCTGATTGATTCTCTCCGGGGAGAAATCAATGCTGTTTTTGTATTCTCTAAGAGTTGATGACGAATCCTCAAGAGAATATAGCGACTCTCTTATGGTGTCTAGAATTTCGGCTATATTAGGGTCGAGATCCGAGACCTTTGACAGGCTTACCTCGGCTTTCTTGAGTTTTTCTATTACACCTTTTTCACCTGTTACGAGATATGCGGTATCATTTATTTCAGTGAAAAGTTTTTCTGAATTTGCAAGGAGGTTTGACTCGGCCTTGAGCTCCTCCTCTTCTCCTTCTTTGAGACCGGCTGAATCTATTTCATTTATTGAAAATGTGTTGAATTCTATGAGCCGGGTTTTATCTCTCTCATCTATTTCGAACGACTTTATTTTATTTCTTATGAGATTGAGTTTTTCGTGAAGTTCACGGACCTTGCTTACCTCTGAATTCAGCGATCCGAAACTGTCCAGAAGCTCCCGGTGCTTTGATACTTTTACAATGCTGTGATGCTCGTTCTGTCCGTGAATGTCTATGAGATACTCTGATATAGCTTTGAGTTTTGCAACGGGGATCTGTACAGAATTTGCATAGCATCTGCCCTTTCCCGTTGCATAGAATTCACGTCTGAGTATGAGAAGGTCGTCGTCTATTTCAATTCCTGCATCATCGATAATATGCTTTAATTCTTCGGCAGGCGATATATCAAAAGTAGCTTCAAGAGATGCCCTGTCAAATCCGGTTCTGATCATGTCCGTACTGATCTTTTCACCCATCACTCCAGATAGAGCATCAATGAGGATAGATTTTCCTGCACCGGTTTCTCCGGAAAGAATATTAAGCCCTTTCCTGAAATTAATTGTCAGGCTGTCTATGATAACAAAGTTTTTTATACTGAGGTCAAGAAGCATAGTGCTTTCCTTCTTCTGGAATTATTTTCCCCAGTGGAGTTTTTCTCTTAAAATAGAATAGAAGTCTTTTTCAGGATGAACAATGAGCCGCATTTTTTTATCTGCTTTCCTGAAAATTATTTCATCTCCACCTGTAATTTCGATAGCTTCCTGACCGTCAATTGTCAATAATAAATTTTCCAGATCCGAAAGTATGGTGCCTTTGATGACCGAATTATCTGCTACTACTGCTGATCTCGCAGAGAGGGAGTGGGGGCAGACCGGATTGATTATGAAAACTCCTGCCTCCGACGGGGTGACTATTGGCCCGCCTGCTGAAAGAGAGTATGCAGTTGAGCCTGTGGGAGTTGCAATAATCAGACCGTCGCCGGAAAACTGATTGAACAGCATATTATCTATTTTGATCTCTATTTCTATTGCTCTTGAGAATGCACCCTTGGAAATGACGGCATCATTAAAAAAATACAGAGACTGCTCCTTTCCATCTTTGATGAGAATGGCTTCCATGACCATTCTTTCCTTTGTCTTGTATTTCCCGTCCAGAATATTATAAAGATATTTTTCGTATTCATCGGGATTGAACTCGGTAAGAAATCCGAGCTTGCCCCTGTTAATTCCGAAAACAGGACATCGTGAATCAATAAACAGCCTGGCTGTTTTTAGAAATGTACCATCACCTCCAATGGCAATAGCAAGATCAGGGTCGGAGGTTAGTTCATTTTTATTTATAATAAATTCGTTTAATTCCTTCTGAAGATTTTCCGGGTAGTCCGGGAGCTGTATGTTAATTTTTTTTTCTGACAGGATGGAGCATACATTTTTGATTATATCGATTGAGTGTTTGTCATCGGGCCTGAAATTAATTGAAACGGTTTTTATCATCTATTTTTCCTGAAAGTCATATGAAAATTTCATCACAGGACCGGGATTGAATTTTAAAAACTCACAAAGATCCCCGCTTGCCATCGCAAAGACAGAAAGATCTTCTTTCGATGAATAGGTATACTTTGCATTGAGTCCCTTGTGAACTCTGTTCAGTGAACCGACGAAATCACCCCGTTTAAGTGTTGCTATAAATTTTCCGTTCATTGAAACTTCAATGGTACCCTCTCTTATTAAATATAGACATGTGAATGGTTCATCTTCTTTTATCAATGTAGAGGGACCTTTAATTTCTCTGGGGACGAGCATTGATTCCAGCCAGGTCTTCTGTGTCGATGTGAAGTATTGAAAAAAACTGCTTGTGGAGAGGAGATTCCATGTCTCGGCACTGCGCACAGCGGCAACTCTCTTCAGGATTTTTTCAAATTCAGTACCTACAATGAAGTTTAAAAACTTATCCTTTTCTATAGTGAACAAAATCACGTCTGTTTCTGCATGCACATGAGCCGCTCTTGTCTGGTCAGTGATAAGGGCGAGTTCACCAAAATAGTCATAGGGTCCGTATATTTTATCCCTTTCAAGTCCATCGCTTTCCACCGAGATGTTGCCGGCATAGATGATGTAGAATTCACTCCCTTTGGTCCCTTTTTCAATGATTCGTTCTCCCTTTGAAAATTTCTGGATTTGAACAATATCAATGAATTCCTGGGCCTTCCATATGGGCATGTCGTGCATGAAGTCCAGTCTTTTAAAAACGCTGAGGATTCTGTATGCTTCCTCGTTTGCCGGAGGTTCGGTCTCGAAATACAACGTGTTTTCCATTCCGAATTCTGCAAGCTTCAGGGCGCTATCTTCAGGAAAATCTTTTTTTGCAATATGATAGATCACAACCCGCTTTTTTATATCCTCTGGCATCGCATTTAGAAGTTTAATCGGTGTGTGCAGTGGAGGGACACCTGACTCGTGATATATTACTCTCGAATCCCAGGGGAAGTTCTTCAGCTCATTGTAGCGTTCTTCTACTATAATATTTTCATCATAGAGTTTATTGTGAAGTTCTGGATCGTTGTTGTGATCAGATGAATAAACAAAGGACTGATCCTGGAACTCCATTCTAAATCCGATTGTCGGTATTGAATGGAGTGTGTAGAATATATCGAACTTACCGCCGTTTATATATATGGGTCTGCCGATTTTTATCGGATGAAAATCGAATAGCCTCATCAGATAATCCGGTTCTACATCGCTCAGGGCTGAATACTTTCTCAGAAAACTCATCATCACAGTTTCTGTCGTGTAGACAGTAACCTTTCCCTCTTCGAGAATTTTTTGAAATGTTCCTGCGTCATGGTCTGCGTGACAATGAGTTAGAATAATACTGTCTATAAACTTTGGACTTACATTTGAATCTTCAAGCCATTCAGTAGAGTTTACCGGCGGGTCTACCATTATACCCTGATGGTTGAGCCAGATTATAAAACCGGACGTATTCTCCTCGGGGTCGAAACCGTGGCTTGGCCCCAGACATGTTACCCCAAAGAGGGGAGGCAGATATGGTTCTGCAAGCCTTTCTCCTATCATGTAAGTGGCTTTGTAATCTATTCGGCCGGGCACCTCGGCCAGCTTCTCTTTATTGTATAACAATACGAAGTTATTCTTATCATCGATGCTGATTGTTATGCCTTTGCAGGAAAATTTGTTGTTCTCAAATAATCCAAACTGTACCATGTTTGATAGTTTATTACCATTTCTGAAATAATCTATTTCATTCTTCAGATTGGGTATGAGTTTTTTATCAAGAGATGAATCAAAGTCATCTTCCAGATTCAGTAATTCCGGGCCGAATAATGATTCCTGGAGGACTCTGCGTATTCTGGAAAACTGTTCTTTCCTGCATATGATGAGAGTCTTCTTCTTCCTTATAAAGAAATTATAATAGAGAGGGAATTCAATTTCGGCAATGCTGATTCCTTTGAGCCAGTTAAACATATTATCCGGCAGCACGAAAATTTCAGGAACACTCCCGGGCAGGGACATTGTATCTTTAATTGTTTCAGGAGGGGAACCGAACTGGACGTAGCCTGCAGGTGTTTCTACAAGATAACCACCTCTGGGCAGGTGGTAGGTGGTTTCATTTATACTTTCGTAATCGCTCAATTTCATCTTATTACCTGTCACTTTTTATATACCACCGATGGATCAAAGATTTTATCTCCATCGACAATCACTTTCCCTTCTTTGAGCATCCTGAAAAAGCAGCTTCTGTATCCCATGTGGCATGCAGCATCGCCGATCTGTTTTACTTTTATCAGGACTGTATCATCGTCGCAGTCTATTCTCATCTCGCGCACTTCCTGAATGTGACCCGATGATTCTCCCTTCTTCCATATTCTTTTCTTCGATCTGCTCCAGTAGTGAACCACTCCGGTTGATAATGTCATTTCGAATGCTTCTTCATTCATAAATCCGACCATGAGAACCTGTCCGCTGTCATCATCCTGGATTACCGCCGGCACCAGTCCATCGAGTTTGCTGTAGTCTAGTTCTATCTTATTTATCATCTTTATATATTCTCTTCATTATTTTTTGCACAGTTCTATCATTACTATCGACATAAAGAATGGATTTTAACAGCAGATAAGCTCTGTCTTTCTCATTTTTTAACAGCGCAATAATGGCCTCCTGAAGTGTTGCGTCCCGTTTTATCTGAGTCGTTGTTCCCTGATTATGTCTCAATTTTTTTAAGGTCATTTCGGCTTTGGCATAATCACTCTGGATTGCATAAATTGCAGTAAGTCCTGCGAGGGAAGGGGAGTAGTCCGGTTTGAGCCTCAGAGATTTTCTGCAGAGAGTTCCGGCTGCTTCAAGGTTTCCCTTTTCGAAGTACAGTGATGCAAGAATGTGTAAGTCTTTCGCTCTGAATTTGAATTTTATCTTATTTCTTATTACTTCAATTTTATTCCCGGGGTCAGTTAATGTCTTATCGTACAGAGATATAAGATCATAATATGCATCCTCTCCCCAGGGATTTAATTCTGCTGCTTCTTTTAAGTATTTCTCTGATATGACATAATCTTTTCTGATATATGAAATCATACCCAGCAGGCGGAGTCTTTCGTATTCCAGCCCGCGGTCTTGTTTGAATGAATTATTTAGAAAAGAATCATTCTTAATGAGTATGGAATATTCTTTTTTGCTAAGACTGGTTTTTTCCCCTTTGGGTTCACATGCAGCTTCATCGGTTGCACCTTCTGATTTTAAAAGGAGAAGAGCCATTTCTGATCTCGCTC
>CAYNFB010000124.1:0-2593 GCA_964396355.1 uncultured Leptospirales bacterium
CATGAGGCTGCATCTTCTCTGGGGATGAGGAAGTTTGATGTAATGCTGCATATTATTTACCCACAGGCTTTAATAGTAGCCGTTCCTGTGATAATGAATTCATTTGCATCTCTGCTTAAGGAATCCTCTCTTGTCTCAGTTCTTGCTATAACAGAGATGACCAGGGCAGGCCAGATAATATACACAAGGACTTACAGGCCGTTTGAGGTTTATATAACAATCGGAGCAATTTATTTGATTATGACGTATTCTGTTTCAAGACTTTCAGCTGCTGCTGAAAAAAGACTGAACCGGCACAAAGAAACAGATTCTTGATGATGTACATAAATTTCTCAAGCAAACAAATATAATTGGTAATTTCAGGTATATGAAATACCTTGACATTGTTGGGCTGTAATTCAGGATAAAAGATATAAGACTTTTCAGTCGGCCTGTCTTTATAGAGTGACTTCAGTCTTATTTTTATGGAGGATTTATGTATAAACCTGAAATTTTTGAAAGTAAAATAATAGAAAGCAGTAAAATACTGGATTTAATAAAGCCGGGTGACAAGATTTTTCTAAGCAGCGGACCCGCAATACCCTCTCTGACTGCCGCTGAGCTGAATTCATCGGAGAAGCTGATCAATTATGATCTTGAAATAATCCAGCTTTTTTCTCTGGGTTATTTTTTTAATAAACAGAGCTGTGAAAATAATAATTTCAGATTAAAAACCTTCAGAAGCGGCCAGGTTTCGACAGACGATGTCTGTGACGGCAAAGAGGATTTCATTCCTGCAAATCTGGTAGAAATTCCCTATATCTTTGCGACTAAGGCAATTGAAATAGATATCGCCGTGATTACAGTTTCTCCTCCCGACAAAAGGGGATTCATGAGTCTGGGAGTGGCCATAGATGTTGCAGATATTATAATTAAAAATGCATCCATCGTGGTTGTCGAGGTGAACCCTAATATGCCTGTTACATACGGTGAAACATCAATTCACGTTGATCAGGTGGATTATATAATAAAGAGCAACGAAGAACTGCTCTTTCTTGAACGAAAGGATTATGACAGTACTCTTGAACGAATAGGATGGCACGTAGGCAACCTTATACAGGACGGCTCCACTGTTGTGATGCATGCAGGAAGAACCTTTAACGCAATTGCTTTTCATCTGATGAAAAAAAAGAATCTTGGAATTCTGACTAATGTTATTTCAGACTGGGCTATGGATCTTGTCGAGGCCGGTGCCATATCAGTCGACAGGAAGAGAGAATTCGGCGGGCAGATTTCAACGAGCTACTGCTACGGATCAAAGGAACTCTATGAATATATAGATCAGAATCAGATTTTCGGTTTCTATCCAATTGCCGAACTTGCAAACCCCATTAAGATAAAAAAAATACCCAAGCTGATAAGCATAATGAATGTTGAGAAGATAGACATAACCGCAGGAGGAATCCTCTTCCATGCTGGTGATGACCTTCTGTCGGGATTTGAAAGCAAATTCAACTTTGCCGTGGGTACTGCTTTTTCCGGAAGCGGCAAAGTTCTCTTCGTTCTGAGGTCTGTTGACCAGTCCGGGGAAAGCAATATTGTAATATCTCATCACAGGGATGATGAGAGGTACAGATCGACTCTCAGCGCCGCGCGTTACGTTGTAACAGAGTATGGTGTTGCCACACTTTTTGGAAAGTCTGTGAGAGAGAGGGCTCTTTCTATGATAGAAATAGCCCATCCTGATCACAGAGAGAAGCTCTTCAATGAAGCGAAGGAACTGGGATATCTCTACTCGGATCAGATTTATAAATCTATCGCGGCAAACTATCCCAAGGAAATAGAAACCGTTAAATCTTTCAAGGACGGTCTGGAACTTCAGATAAGACCTATCAAGGCTTCTGATGAGGATATGATGAGGAGGCTGTTTTATAAGTTTTCCGATGAATCGAAGTACTACAGATATTTTACCCACGTAAGGGTAATGCCTCATAAGAATATGCAGAAGTACCTTAGTGTGGATTACGACAGGATTGTCTCCATTGTTGCGGTTATGCATAGAGGAAATACCGAACGGATTGTTGCAGAGGCAAGATATGCTGCATATCCTGACGGCAAGACCTATGAAATGGCCTTTCTTGTAGATGAGGGTTTCCAGGGCAAGGGTGTTGCGACTTTCATGGCAAGATATCTGATTAAGATAGCACGTGACCGTGGAATTGAAAAGCTGTCAGCATCTGTGCTGACAGAAAACAGCAAGATGCTGAAGGTTTTCGACAAGGTCGATGTGGAATATGAGAAGTCCTACGATGGTGACACCGTGGAGCTTCTCTTTAATCTCTGATGAGCGATTTTACATCCTCAAGTATCATGTAGAGGCACGGCACAAGCAGCAGAGTTATAAATGTCGCAAAGAGTATACCGAAACCGAGAGATACGGCCATGGGAATCATGAACTTGGCCTGTCTGGAGGTCTCTGCTATCATGGGCACCAGTCCGAAAAATGTAGTCAGAGTGGTGAGCATGATGGGCCTGAATCTCTGTAATGCCGCATTGTATACTGCGCTTGTGGGACTCATTCCCTGGTTTTTTATATTCCGGTTTGCCATATCCA
>CAYNFB010000124.1:2605-9678 GCA_964396355.1 uncultured Leptospirales bacterium
GAACCAGAGTGTCGTGTACAACAACCCCCGAGAGCGCCACAATTCCGAGCATACTCATTATGCTCAGCGAATATCCGGTAATAAGATGTCCAATCAGTGCTCCGATAATTCCGAAGGGGATGCTCACCATTACGATGAGCGGCTGAAAGTAGCTCTTGAATGGTATTGCAAGAAGTGCAAATATGGCTATCATAGCCATGATGAATCCTGTCTGCAGAGTTCCCATGCTGTCCCGCATCTCGGCCTCGTGTCCTTCGAAGCTGTAGGTGAGACCGGGATATTTTGCAGTAAGCATCGGGAGGGCCTTCTGTTTCAGATCTTCCAGTATCTCTCCGGTTTTACTTCTCGGAACAACATCCCCCTCCACATTGACCACACGTCTTCCGTTTCTTCTGTTTATTTCTGTGTAGGCGCGGCCTCTTTTTATATCCACCATCTCCCGCAGGAATACCTCTTTGCCGGCCGGCGTTCTGAGAATCATATTATCAAGACTGAGCTCTGTCACTCTCTCTGATTTAGGCAGCCTGACCATGACTGTCACCTCATTTCTGCCCCTCTGCTGACTTAGCACCTCTGCGCCGTAGAATGAGTATCTTATCTGTCTTGCAATGTAGGAAGCGGTGAGACCGAGACTCTCTGCTGCGGGCTTTATTCTAAAGTCAACCTGCTCCTTGCCCATCTGGAAACCGTCATCGATGTCTTTTACCATGGGGTATTTGCGCAGTTCATCGGCAAGTTCAGAACTGGCCTTCTTTAATACCTCAGTGCTTCGGTGATTGAGTTCTACCGTGAGTGATGCTCCGTGTCCGGGACCTCCTCTGTCTGATTGAAATTTGATGGAGTCCGCACCGGCGATCTGACCGGTGTTCTTTCTCCACATTTGAGTGAAGCCCTCTGTGCTGATTATTTTTTCACGTATTTCAGGATCTGCAAGGTATACTCTTATGTCGAATTCATGACTGCCGCTGCGGCCGATATTTGAAAATATTCCCTTTACCAGTTCATCTGACCCTATCTGACGAACAGTCTTTCCTGCCGCCTCTATGATTTTTTTCATCACCTCTTCGGTTTTTTCTATGGGTGTACCATAGGGCAGTATCACCTCGGCATATGCGTAATCCGATTCTGCTTTGGGAAAGAGGCTGAATCCCATCCTGCCGCTTGCGGCGTAGGAAAGTGAGATAAAGAGAATGCTCAGACTGATGAGCAGGGTAATATATCTGTGTTCAATTGTTGTTTTCAGAAAGGGGCCGAATCTGTCGGAAACCCAGTGTTTGAATCCGTAGCTGAATGATTTCTGAAGATCATGTATTTTTTTGCCCGGTCCAGTTCTTTCTTTTTCGGGTGAGTGGCTCAGGTGAGCAGGAAGTATGAAGAGGGATTCAAAGAGCGATATTATAAATACAGTTATTACAATGATAGGGATCATACGGAAGATCTTTCCCATCATTCCGGGAAGATAGTAGAGCGGCATAAAGGCCACAACATTGGTCAGAATACTGAAGGTAACCGGCCCTGCCAGTTCCCGTGCACCGGTAACCGATGCCTCTATGAGCCCGTACCCCTCCTGCCTGTAGTGATAGATATTCTCGCCTATGACGATGGCATCATCCACTACTATACCAAGGGCGATCAGGTAGGCGAAGAGTGTGATCATGTTTATTGAGACACCCAGCGAGGGGAGCAGTATTATCGAACCGAGAAAGGAAATGGGAATTCCCATCATCACCCAGAAGGCGAGTCTGAGTTCCAGAAAAATTCCTAGAATTATGAGAACGAGCACCAGTCCTATTGCACCGTTTTTCAGCAGCAGTGAGAGCCTCTGCTGGTACATCCTGGATCTGTCATATCTTATATCCAGGGAGATTCCCTGGGGAAGAGTGCTGTTTATTTCTTCAAGATGACTTTTTACAGCTTCTGCGACGCTTACGGGAGTCTGTGATTCAATGGAATATACATTGACCATTACAGAGGGCATTCCGTTGTAGAGGGCAAATCTGTCTGAATCCTCATAGCCGTCTGTAACACGGGAGATATCCCCGAGACGGATATTTGAGCCTGAGGATGTGGTGATTACAGGAGTGCGGGCAAACTCCTTTCCGTAGTCCCGCCTCTCCTTCATTCTGAGTAGAATTTCGCCGCCGCCGGTCTTTATCCCCCCGCCCGGGAGTTCTACAGATTTCAGCTTGAGCTTTGCTGCTATCTCATCGAGGGTTATGCCGTATCTTCTGAGATTTGACTGGGGCACCTCTATGCTTATCTCCATGTCCTTTACGCCGGAGAAATCAACCTGAGTGATGTCCCTGTCCTGGAGGAGCCGGTCTCTCACATCCTCGGCGATTTCATGGAGGTTCTTCTCTGTGGTGTCGCCGTAGAGTATGAGGGATATAACATTGCGTTTTCTCGAGGCTATGAATACACTGGGATCCTCGGCGTCATCGGGCAGAGTGGATATTCTGTCTACCTCGTTTTTTACATCCTGGAGGAGTTTCTGTTTGTCCACTCCATCCACCAGTTCAATATTTACAGTTCCTGATCCCTCTGCTGCACTGGAGACTATCTCTTTGATTCCGTCAAGGCCCGAGACTGCATCCTCAACGGGGAGAACCAGTCCCTTCTCCACCTCCTCAGGACTGGAGCCGGGATAGGAGACAGATATTGTTATGATATCAGATTCAATTTCGGGAAAGACTTCCTGCCTGACTATATTCATGAACAGGATTCCTCCCACAAGACAGAGGAGCATTACCAGATTTGCCGCAACGCTGTTCCCCGTCATCCATGCGATGGGTCCCTTTTTCATATGCTGTTCACTCATCTGCGTTTCCCTGAAGATGAATTATCAGGTTCTGTATTTTCACCGCCAGCGATCGTCTTCAGTCTCATGCCTTTGACCGGTGCAGATATGCTGGATGTAATCAGGTCGCCTGTGAGTTTTTTACCGGCTGCGTAGATGTAATCACTGTCGCGCCACAGTACTTCTATATTCTCGATATCCAGCATGCCGTCTTTCAGCACCCATATGGTGTTGCTGTCATGTACCGCCGATGCCGGTAACTTTATAATTCCTGCGAGTCTTGCTCCGCTGATTTCTGCATTGATGAATTCTCCAATGAGCAGGGAGCTGTTGTTTCTTCCTCTTCCACTGCGGAGACCCAGGGGATTTTTAATCTCGGCAATTACTCTTGCCATGCGGCCCTCCTCCTCAAGATCACTGAAAATACGGATTAGTCTCCCATTGTATGTTTTTCCTGAAACGGAGAGGGCCTTCACCGGTGAACCGGGTATTTTCATCCACTTCAGCCTGTCAACAGGAACAGGGAGTATGAGCTGATAGGTATCGGTGCCGGCAATTACGGCAAGATTTGTAGAGGCAGTTGCAAGATCACCGGCATGAACTCCTCCTGATCTGATTATTCCGTTAAAGGGCGCCCTGACTACAGTCCTCTCCAGATTGAGCCGGGCAATATTAACAGATGCCTTTGCGGATTCAA
This sequence comes from uncultured Leptospirales bacterium, assembly GCA_964396355.1. Classification (GTDB taxonomy): domain Bacteria; phylum Spirochaetota; class UBA4802; order UBA4802; family UBA5550; genus CAYNFB01. Next base: position 6,100 of record CAYNFB010000124.1, read on the forward strand.
GGGCGGCCTTCTTCTGATCAAGATGAGGTTTTCTCAATGTGAGCTCTGTTTCAAGTTCCGTGGCATCGGCGTCCTGGCCGAGAATCTGCCACTCTCTCTTTGCTATATCCTGCTGCCCTTCCTCGACTCTGAGTTCATAGAGGGCCTTCTGCAGTTCGGACTTCCTGGTTATGAGAATCAGTTCATAGTCGCGGGGGTCTATTTTTACAATGATCTCGCCTTTCCTGACAATACCTCCCTCTATGAGATTTTTCGAGGTCCAGATTACCTTCCCTTCAGTGAGGGGACGGAGATTTATTTCAACTGAGGGCCGCACTGTTCCCATGGCGGGTATGATCATCCGCCGCGAGACTGCTTTTATTTTCATTGTTTCCACAACGGGCAGTACTGCCTCTGCAGGCCTCTTGCCGGGTTTGGGCTTATTGGTGAGCAGGGACCAGGAAACAAAGACTGATACTACGAGAATAATAATTCCTGTGAGAAAGAAGAGCCCCCTCCTGCCTTTAAAGTGAGATGCGAAGTATCCGTCATTATTTATCATTACCGGTTGCGCTCCTTTCTATCATTTTTCGGTCTCCCGCTGTCCACGTGCCGCCCAGGGCTCTGTAGAGAGAAATTCTGTTTTTATAGTAATTAAGCTCTCCATCTATCATTGTTAATTCGAGAGAGTGCATTGTATTCAGTGCAGTGAGAACATTGACGTAATCGGTCGCGCCCTTCCTGTAGAAGTGAATAGCCTCTTTGTAGGTAGTTCTGGCCGCTGTGAGCTGATCATTCATGGATGAGAGATATTCCCTGTACCGTCTCTCTCTTTCCAGATATAATTCCACCTCGTGGATGGCTGAGATTACGGTTTTTTTGTAGGAGGTCAGCCTCTCCCTGACTACTGCCTCGGTTCTCTTTACCTCCGCCTTCAGGTATCCTCCGTTGAATACAGGTCCCGTGATGCTTGATGCAAGATTGGCAATCCAGTTATCGAAGATATCCGATGGTTTTTCATTGCCGTATGTATATGAGGCTGTGAGCTTTAATGCCGGAAGTCTGGACGCCTTTGCCGCGCTCACCATCCAGTCTGCCGACTGAAGCTGGAGGCCCGCCTTCCTTATGTCCGGGCGTCTGGACAGGAGATCGGCCGGCAGACCAGTTCCCGGGAGAGGAGGCATGTGAGGTATTTTTTCTGCCGAGATTTTAATGCCGTCGAGAGATGTTCTTCCCAGAAGGAGCGCAAGATTGTTTTTCAGTTCTCTCAGGTCGGCTCTGAGGAGCGGAAATTTAGTCTTCATCGCTGCAAGGGTCTGTCTCTGCTGGAATACATCCAGAGCTGTTGATACTCCCCTCCTGTAGCGCATTTCTGTGAGTTCGGTCATGGTCAGATTAGTCTTAAGCTGTTTTTCGAGAATTTTAAGTTTATTTGAAACTGATATTATTTCAAACCAGGTAAGTGCTGTTTCAGATGTTATTGTCGTTGCCGCCGTGATGAGATCTTCACGGGACGCACGCAGATCCAGCTTTGCTGACTCTGTGACAGATTTTACCCTTCCCCAGAGATCCAGTTCATAGGATGCTGCAATGCCTGCCTCGTAGTAGCTGGATGATTTGTCTCCCGAGGAATCTATCTGTTTTGTTCTGGTGTTGGATGAGCCTGCCTCAATATTTACATCGGGCCACCGGGCGGCTCCGGTTTTTACAGCTGAGGCAATTGCCTGGCTGAGTCTGGCTCCCGACAGGGCTATATCGAGATTGTCCTTCAGGGCGGTTTCCATGAGACCGTTCAGTTCGGGCGATTTGAAGGAAATCCACCATTTTTCTGCAGCCGGCGGCGCTTTCTCATAGAGAGAGAATTTCCCGGGCATTCCGGACATTATAGAACCGCGTTTGCGGGGTTCATACAATGTGCATGATGTTAAGGAAACTATGATGAAAAAAAATGTCACATACTTAAGCCAGAGCTTTATCATTAAGTTCATCCGTTATAAAATATTGAACAGTAAATATATAATATATATATAATTCAAACAATTAAAGTTAGACCTTCTTTTTTTTAAAAAGGTTCCTCTGGTGAAGATAAAACCGGTCATATTTCAGATTTTTAGTTTATATTTCGGTGATGCCCGGATTCTGACGCATAACTTCCTGCAATAAATAAATAAACTAGGTCTAAATTGTTGACATCGGTTGAAATAAGAATTATAAACAGTCATTGCATAATATAAATGGAGGCAGAATAATGATCAGAGAGAGTGAAAAAAGCTGGGTGCGTAGTTATGACCCGAGTATACCGGAATCATACGTCTATCCTAAAGTCCCTGTTAAAGATTTATTTCTAAATCACGCCGTTACAAAGGCGGAGAAGCCGTATATTATTCTCGATGATATTATTCTGAATTATGGTACGTGCAATATGATTTCACGCAAGTTTGCAAATGCGCTGACAAACCTGGGAGTAGCCAAAGGGGACAGGGTGGCCCTTATGACGGCAAACATTCCCCAGTATATTCTTGCCCTTCAGGCATGTTTTAAAATCGGTGCAATTGTAGTACCGGTAAATCCTCTATACACAGTGCCTGAACTGATACATCAGTTCAGCGACAGCGGGACTGAAACAGTGGTTGTTATGGCAATGTTCGCAGACAAGGTTATTGAGGCAAAAGAAAGCGGTAAGACCTCTGTTAAGAATATAATTAATGTGCAGCTTGCCTCCATGCCTGTTGACATGGAGGGGAAGGACGTTCTTGATTTTAATGAACTATCAGGTGCGGGAGAGGATAAGGAGCCTGAGGTGAAGGTGAGCTTCGATGATATCGCAATGCTTCAGTATACGGGCGGTACTACCGGCGTGTCAAAGGGATGCTGCCTTACCAATTACAACATTGTTTCAATGGCTTATCAGATCGGTCATCAGGGACTTGTCTTTGCCCCCTATGAAGAGGTTAAATGTGTCGGATTTGTACCCCTTTATCATATATTCGGGTTTAACACTACTGTCAATGTGTGCAATTTTACAGGCGGTTCCATTGTTCTTGTTCCTAGACCTGATCTGAACTATCTTCTTGAATCGATAAATAAGCATGAGCCTTCGGTTCTCACCGCTGTCCCTGCACTTCTCATAGGGCTGAACAATCACCCCAAGCTTCCTGAATCGAAGATAAGTTCACTGAAATGTGTTATCTGCGGGTCGTCGCCTCTCTCGGTGGAAAGTTTTAATGAGTTTGAGGCAAAATCGGGCGCCAGAATAATAGAAGGATACGGCAGTTCGGAAACTACAAATATAGTCACAGCTAATATGAAGAATAAGAGAAAGATCGGCAGTGTGGGTCTGCCCTGGCCCGATGTGGAGCTGAGGATTGTAGATCTCGAAGAGGGAATTCATGATATGAAGACCGGTGAGTCCGGGGAAATTATAGTCAAAGGCCCTCAGGTAATGACGGGCTACTGGAAGAACAAAGAAGAGACGGACAATGCACTGAGGGACGGATGGTTTTACACCGGAGATATAGGCTATATTGATGAGGAAGGATTCGTCTACATTGTAGACCGTAAGAAGGACATGATTTTATGCAGCGGATTCAACGTCTATCC
>CAYNFB010000125.1:0-9559 GCA_964396355.1 uncultured Leptospirales bacterium
CAAATTCAAAATCACGTGTGATTAGTTCTTTAAAATACGTTTATAATATGAAAAAAATCCCCAATTAATTGCTTGCCTTTAAAATTCACCTTGAAATAGTTGCACTATGGATACTTATGCAATTATATGCATAATGTTGAATACTCAAATTACTAATAATTACAGGTGAAGATATGGATTACTTTAAAGGCACAGATGACTATGTAATTTCTAAAGAACTTAAAGATAATGTAAATGTTGCAATTGCTCTCGAAAGACCGCTGATCGTAAAGGGCGAGCCTGGAACAGGTAAGACTCTTCTTGCTCACGCCATTGCAAAGGGACTTGATAAGGATTTCTACATATGGAATGTCAAGTCTACCACAAAGGCTCAGGAAGGACTCTATCTATATGATACAGTTCAGAGACTTAATGATGCAAGATTCGGCGACAACAGTGTTTCCGACATCAAGCAGTATATTAAACTGGGAAAACTGGGAGAGGCCTTTAACGCAGATAAGCAGGTCGTCCTGCTCATTGACGAGATTGACAAGGCAGATATCGAATTTCCAAATGACCTTCTTAACGAGCTTGATGAGATGAGCTTCTATATTCCTGAAACAAAGGAGACAATAAAGGCCCAGAACAGGCCGATTGTGATTATCACATCAAACAGCGAGAGGGAGCTTCCCGATCCTTTTCTCAGAAGATGTGTATTCCACTACATCGACTTTCCTGATCAGGAACTGATGGAGGAGATTGTACACGTTCACTATCCTGAAATCGAAAAGAAACTCCTCCGTGAAGCTCTGAAGAAGTTTTACTGGATCAGGGAATTTGACATGCTTAGAAAGAAGCCTTCAACGAGTGAGCTGATAGACTGGCTCCAGGCTCTTCAGCTGGGAGGAATTGCTGCAAAGACTATTGAGAAAGAAATTCCATTTCTCGGTACTCTCCTGAAGAAGAAAGAGGATATGGAGCTTGTTGAAAAATCCGGCAAATCTCACTATGCATACAATACCAGCATGAGGACCAGGGATGTTTATTAATTTTTTCTTCAATCTCAAGTCCAGAGGCATTCCCGTCTCTCTTCATGAGTGGATAACTCTGCACCGGGCTCTGTCTATGAATCTTCATGACTGCAGCCTGACAAATTTTTACAATTTATCAAGGGCGCTGCTTGTCAAGAATGAGATTTTTTTTGACCGCTTCGACCTTGCCTTTCTCGATACATTTGAAGATATTGAGACTACAGATGAGATGCTCGAAGAAATTCTTGCCGGTCTGAAGAAGGTCAAGGAACTTCATCTTTCAGAGGAAGAGAAGAAGCAGCTTGAGCAGCTCAATCTTGATCAGGTCCTTAAAAATTTCGAGGAGCAGATGCAGGGAGGCCATTACAAGGACCACGTGGGCGGCAATAAACGAATCGGTACAGGCGGCCGCTCCACACAGGGTGCCTGGGGATATAATCCTGCGGGAATAAGAATCGGTCAGGGCGAGTCAAGGCATAAAAGAGCGGTGCAGATTGCAGAGAAGCGGACCTTCCGTAATTATTCGAGCGATATCACCCTGGACACCAGACAGATGAGGGTGGCTCTTTCTCACCTGAGATCACTCCTTCCCATGGGACAGGGAGAACAGCTTGATTTGAAAAAGACCATCGATCAGACATGTAAGAATGCCGGTGAGATTGAGTTTGTCTGGAAGGATAAGGAGAAGAAGAGTTCCAAGGTAATGCTTCTCATGGATGTGGGTGGATCAATGACTCCCTTTTCGGAGCTTGTAGAACGGTTGTTCTCCGCCTCTTCTTCACAGATAAATAAGTTCAAACACTTCTACTTTCATAACTGTTTCTATCAGGATCTGTGGACAGACATGGAAAGGAATCAGTCTCAGTCGACTCTTGAGATGCTGAAGAGCGAGGATGATGACTATAAGGTTATTATCGTAGGTGATGCTGAGATGGCTCCCTCTGAACTGACCTGGGCCAATGGAGCCGTTGATTACTGGTATCACAATGAAACTCCGGGCATTGTCTGGATGCAGCGATTTAAAGATAAGTTCAAGGATGTTATCTGGCTCAATCCTCTGCCCAAGAGATCATGGGGGTATGTTCATTCACTGCAGATGGTGAGAGAAGTGTTCCCTATGTTTGAACTCACACTCGACGGCCTTGATGAGGGAATTAAATTCCTCATGACCGGCAAGTGCGAGACATATAATGTAAAATAATTATCAGAGAGACTCGAGCCACTGGCAGAGTCTCTCTGCAGCCTCATGAACATCAGGACAGAACTTTTTGATGAAGTCCTCATCCAGATCTTTATTCCTGTAATCCTCAGCCGCCCCCTTAATCGCTTCGGCGCCGTTAAAATTAACAAATGCAATCCTAGCGGTGAGTTCTTCCGGCTCACAGCCGAAGTCAGTTCCCGGCAGCAGGGCAATGCCTGTTTCCGACAGCAGATGAGCGCTCATTTCGGATGATGTATATATATCTTTTGCTTTTAACTTTTCCCTGTAGCTTTCAAAATCAGGAAAGATGTAAAACGCTCCCTGGGGAGCAGGTGCGAAGATTCCAAGGTCTGAGAGTTTTTCAGAGAAATGATCACCCAGAACTTTAAGTATTCGTCTGGACTGATGGAGATATTCGTCCAGCCATGGGCCTCCGTCAAAAGCCTTGATTGCGGCATACTGAATCGGTGCAGATGTGGCGGTGAATGTTTCACTTGCAACAGATGCCATCGCATCGAGAAGCCATCTCAGCTGTGGAGGGAATGTAAATGTCCCCAATCTCCAGCCTCCTGCTCCGCACCACTTGCTCAGTCCGCTGCTGATTATTGTTCCTTCCGGATAGAATTCTGCGATTGAATTGTGTTTTCCGTCGAATTGTGTGAGTCCGTATATCTCATCGGATACAAGTATTACATTGTATTTTCGTGCCACATCGGCCAGAAGTTTCAGCCTCTCAATGGGGTATGTGCATCCGGTAGGATTTGACGGGTAGTTCAATATTACTATTCTCGGTTTGCTGGGATCAGCCCGGCAGATCATTTCAAGTTTTTCCGGACTCAATCTCCAGTTATTGTCGCGCTGAGTGGGTACCCAGGAGACGTGGTGCCCCACAATTCTCGCCTGGGGGGCATATGATACCCAGCTCGGTGTGGGTATGAGAAGATCGCCGTAGTAGACGAGCTGGAGCAGAAATATCAGCTCCTTCGATCCGGGGCCGATCATTACATCATCAGCCGTTGAGGAGATCCCATGTTCTCTTGAATTGAATTTTGCAATTGATTCTCTCAGAGGCATCAGCCCTTTAACAGGCAGATAATCCTTCTGATGAGCATTTTCCTTCAGAGCCTCTACAACTTCACAGGGAACAGGGAAAGGCGACTGGCCTAGTCCGAGTTTAAATATTTTTTTACCTTCACCAATCAGTCTGTTGCTTTTTTCATTAATTGCCAGAGTGGATGAGGGCTTTAATCCGCGCACATTGAGGTTTAGATTGATGTGATGGCTGCTGGTAGTATTGTTCATGGGAACCTGTCTTTGTTTCTTTAAATTTATACGAGTGGCATAGATCCGGGGTGTAATTTGTCAAGGAGTAAGAATCAAAAAAGAGTTTTAAATATTAATTCTCTGTAAAATCATATTTATGTAAAAAGTACGTCTTTAAATAACAGCAGCAGCGGGAGAATCACAGTAAGGAAAATCAATGAATTAAGAACAAAGAGTGAAGAATTTAAACGTGAATCAAGGTCATAGAGTATTGAACTGAGAACGGAATAAATAGCAGCAGGCATAAATGACTGAACTATTATGACAGTCTCGATAGTTTTATCAAGATCTATGAAGTGAATGGCTGTGAGAGTAAGGCAGGGCAGTATGAGAAATTTTGATATGCTCAGGGCTATCTGTTCTTTCCTGTATGACCAGACGTCACCAATCTCGAAATTTATTCCAAGTGTGAGATAGTATATAGAAATTGCCCCAATTAGCAGGATGTTCAGCGGGAAATATATATCCGGCCGGTTTATTCCTCCAACCTGAAGAAAGAGAGCGGTAATTATTCCCAGAAGAGGCAGATTCTGGAGATTAAAAAAGAATGATCTGAAGTCCCTGAATGTAATCCGGTTCCTGGAATGTTCAGGGTTTTCCTGTTTCAATGAGGAGTATCTTGCAAAGGGAAAGATGAATACGAATACGAAGGGAAGATAGTAGATAATATATATCGAGGCAAGACCCAGCCCCTGTTCTCCCGCTATGAGGTAGCACATCAGTCCGCCGAGAGTCATTCCCTGATTTGATAATATTGAACTTATAAGATATGAGTCGTGACTTTTCTGTTTAAGATGGAGGAAGGGGAGTATTGATTTACCAAGTAAAAATCCTATGGAAACAGTGATCAGGCCCGCAAAGGGGAGTACTATAACATCTCTGCTTAAATTGAGTCCCCAGATTGTCCAGAATAGTATGAGAGGCTCCAGCAAAATCAGATTAGTCCTTATCAGTTTTCTTGCAGTACGGTTGGGATCGGAGAGTCTTTTTTTTAACCTGGATCCGCAGAAAAATGGTATAACAATTATTATCCAGAATATGATGAATTGTACTTCTGTTTTCATTCTTTCTCTCCGGGAGAATTTTAGTGATTCAATGTGTTACTGCATCTTCATACAGGCATGAAATAAGTTCTCAACAGGTTTATTAACAGAATAATATAGTTTATATAATATTCATAAAAAGCATGAAAGTTGAAGTAAAATAACAGGGCAAGTAATTTAAATTTTGAGGGCAGGATCTATGAATGAAAAAATATTAATAATATGTATTGCATTGGATAATAAATTGATATATCGGATAATCTAAGAGAGAGTATCATCAATATTTAATTCAGGATAGTTATTATGAAAAAGTTAATCATCTCGTCGCTGCTGTTTTGTATCTGTTCATGCAATTTTGTGATGAATCAGGTATCTTTTTTCCCGGGTGACAGGGAGACTTTTTCAGAGGATAAGCTGCCTCCGGATGTTTCCGAGATTTTTATTGAAACCGGAGATAATGTGAGACTCCAGGCCTATTCTTTCAGAAAGAAGGAGAGGGGCAGGAGGGTAATAATTTACTTTCACGGCAATGCAGGAAATCTTTCTCACAGGGTGAAGGATTCACTGAAGCTTTTTAAAACAGGCTGTGATGTACTGCTTGTCAGCTACAGAGGATATGGAAAGAGTTCCGGAAGTCCTTCCGAAGAGGGTGTTTACCGTGACGGAGAGGCTGCTTTACAATATGCGCAGAAAAATCTGGGATTTAAGCTTTCCGAGATAATTATCTACGGCAGATCTATCGGCACCACTGTTGCAGTCTATACAGCACAAAGAAGAGATATTGCAGGTCTCATCCTGATTACTCCTCTCACATCGGCAGAAGAGTTTGCAGAGGAGAGAGGTCTCTCTCTTTTTAAAGGAATTGCGGGAGATGCTTTTAATTCTCTATCCAGAATTAATAGAGTAAAAGTACCTCTCCTTGTTATACACGGAGATAAAGATGAAGTCGTTCCATATGTTCTGGGGCTCCGGCTTTATAATGCCTATCAGGGTACTAAGAAATTTGTCTCCATAAAAGGGGGAGGGCATAATGATTTACAGAAGGTAGACTCCAGGCTTTACTGGAGTGAATTATATAAGTTTATCCACTCCAGGTAATTGTTATATTTCCGGAGCGGATTGCGGGATGAGACAGACGAAGACCAGGTTTTCCTCACCTGTGTTTTTTATCTGATGTTCTATACCGGAGGGGACGAAGGCGACATAGCCAGGTTCAATTGTATTCCATTTATCATCAATAAATATTCTGCCTCTGCCCGAATGGAAAAATATTTCGTGTTCCCACTGATGATTGTGTTTAGGAGTATTGCCGTCACTTCCTAATTCAAATACTCTCATGCAGAAATTTTCTGCACCGTCAGCTTTACCTATTGTAACACGTCCTGTTACACCTTTTGCGACGTCATTATCCATAGTTACTGACGGCGCTTCTCTGTAGTCGATTACTTTCATTTTAATCACCTCTCAGATTGGTCGTATTTGAAACCGTTTCCTGATAATAGGACCGGAATCAGTGTGTATGATTATACATAGATGCTTTAAAAATTCAATTATTTTCTGATTAAAAAATTGTTAAATAAAAAAACATCTCATTCTCTGTCAGCAGTGAATTTTAAGAGTATTATGCTTGATATGTTACTGTAATGAAGTAGTTTTCAGTAACATTAGATAAAGATATTTGAGAGAGGAGAATTTCAGTGGGTATAGCTGAGGATCTAATTATAATAATTATTGCCGGTCTTATTGCCGGACTTATTGCGAACAGATTTAAAATTCCTCCTATCATAGGATATATCCTGGCTGGTATCGCCATTGGTCCTTTTACCGGGGGAATAACAGTATCTGACGTTCCAAGGATAGAGCTTCTTGCTGAAATAGGAGTGGCTCTCCTTCTCTTTTCGATTGGTCTGGATTTTTCTTTCAAGGAGCTGAAGACGGTGAGGGGAATAGCCTTTATCGGAACACCGGTTCAGATTATTGTTCTGATTTTTTTCGGCTACGCAATCGCCACCGTCATGGACATGCCGTGGAACAGGGCTTTAATTTTCGGTATGGTAATATCCCTTTCCAGTACAATGGTTGTACTGAAGACACTGATCAGCAGAGGGCTGACGGGAACTCTTTCCAGCAGGGTTATGATCGGTATTCTCATAATGCAGGACTTAATAGCAATACCCCTGATGCTGATTATACCGGAACTCGGTGCCGGAGGATTTGATTTTATTCCACTGGTGGTAACTCTTGCAAAGGCTCTTGCTATACTCTGCGTGATTGTAATTGTGGGAACCAGGGTGATGCCGTTTATTTTAAAGAGAGTAGCCCGGCTGAACTCCCGTGAACTTTTTCTGGTAACAGTCACAGCCATGGGCCTTGGGGTGGGCTATCTTACGCATATCTTCGGGCTCTCCCTTGCCTTCGGTGCATTCGGCATGGTAATAAGCGAATCGGATTACAGTCACCAGGCGCTCAGTGATATAATCCCTCTGAGAGATATCTTCGGCCTGGTCTTCTTCACGTCAATAGGCATGCTCGTTGATCCGTCATTTATCAGGGGAAATCTTACTGAAATAATTATACTCGTATTGCTGATAATTACAGGGAAGTTTATAGTATTTTCTTCACTGAGCATGATCTTCAGATATCATAATATAATTCCCCTGGCTCTGGGCCTTGGGCTTGCTCAAATTGGTGAATTTTCATTCGTCCTTGCAAGGAGCGGACTAAAGAGCGGAGTGGTGGATAGTGATTTTTATTCACTTATACTGTCTGTATCAATTGTCACAATGATAATGTCTCCCTTCATGTCTATGCTCGCGGCTCCGCTCTATTCTCTGAAAAGAAAATTCTTCAGTCATGAGAGGATTGAAACTGTTAATATGGGTGATGAGGAATTGAAAAATCACATCGTTATTGCAGGAGGGGGACGTGTGGGATTCCAGATCGCATCGGTTTTTAATAAACTCGGGTTTCCTTTCCTCCTTGTGGAACAGGATTATTACCGTTTTGAGAAATCCAAGAATGAGGGTTTTCCTGTAATATACGGTGACGCCGGCCAGGAGACAGTTCTGGAGGGTGCTTTAATTGATGATGCGAGAATGGTTATAGTAACAATTCCTGATATAATAACAGCAAGATCTGTAGTGGAAATTACTCAGAAGCGGAATGCCGGGGCCAGAATAATATCCAGGGCTGATGACATGTCTCAGCTCGATGATCTTTACGGAATGAATGTCTATGAGGTAGTTCAGCCAGAATTTGAGGCCAGTCTTGAAATAATACGGCAGGTTCTGCTTTATCTCGATGTACCTGCGGGTTCAATATACGGCATTACTGATGATATCCGCCAAAGAAACTATAAAGAATTCAGGTCGGGGATATCGGGAGATTCTGTTCTTTCTAATATAAGGAAAGTTCCATTTATTCTTGATATGAGCTGGATGGAGGTGCTTCCTGAAAGTTACGCATTGGGCAGAACTATCAGGGATATGGAAGTCCGTACTAAGACGGGTGTTTCAATAGTAGGGGTGCTCAGGAAGGATAATTTTATTCCTAATCCGGGAGCAGATTTTATTTTTAATGTAGGTGACCATATAGCTGTTATGGGTGACTGTGAGAGCAAAGAAAATTTCAGTGTAACAATGCTTAATTCAGACAGGGGTGTCTGTTTATTAAAGGAGGATGGTCTATGATGCCGAGGGGATTATTTTTATCTGCAATATTAGGTTCTGTTCTTATTTTTTCAGGAATAGGCCAGGGCCAGAGCAGGACAACAGTTTCAGGAGAGACAGTATATGTTCCTGCATATTCATCGGTTTTTCACGGTGAATTAAAAAGTGAAATGAGTATTGCAGTTACATTGAGCATTCATAATACAGATATGAAAAACAGAATAATTATCGAAGTAATAAATTATTACAATACGTCGGGTAGAATTATTCGAAATTATATTGATAAAAAGAGAATAATTCTCAATCCGCTTCAGACTTATAATCTGGGAGTCCGTGAAAAAGACACAAGCGGTGGAGTCGGTGCAAATTTTATAGTTAAATGGAATGCGGCAGTTAAGACCAACAGGCCTGTCATTGAGACCGTTATGATAGGAACCAAGGGTCAGCAGGGGATTTCCTTTACCTCTCGGGGCGTTGTAATCAGTGAATAAAATATTTAATCGTATCCGGGTGAAAAAAATATTGCAATAGTAACTATGGATATTGAAACTGCACAAAAACATATATCCGGATGAATATAATGAACATGCAGAGCAGTGAAATGAATATTTTTCATGAAATTCCAGAAAATAACGGGCGCTTCAAGAATCCTGTTGTGACTATAGGAAATTTTGACGGTGTCCATCTTGGACACAGCAAAATAATAAACACTCTCCTTGAAAAGGCAGAGAGCCATTCGGGAGAGGCCTTTGTCTTAACTTTCCGGAATCATCCGAGAACTGTCATTCATCCCGGAGCGATCTGCAGAATGATAACTACAGTCGATGAGAAACAGAAAGCCCTGAACGGTCTGGGCGTTCATAATATCATAATGCTTGAATTTACAAAAGAATTTTCCAACCTCACTGCAGATCAGTTCTACAATGAGCTCCTCATCGGAAGGCTGGGAGTTAAAGAGATTGTAATAGGATATGATCACGCATTCGGAAAAAACCGCGAGGGGAACATCAATTACCTTCTCAAGCTTTCTGAACGGACAGGAGTTAAAATCACGAGAGTCTCCGAGGAGGCTGCAGGAGGGGAAATCATATCCTCCACATTGCTGAGAGACGAGATTGACAGAGGAAATGTGGTTGAGGTGGAAAAGCTCCTGGGCAGAAAATATACTCTTTCCGGAACGGTCGTTACTGGAGAGGGCCGGGGAAAGGATCTTGGATTTCCTACTGCAAATATTCGTCCGGAAATGAATGATAAAATAATTCCCGGTCACGGGGTATATGCTGTGACAGTTTCAATCGGTTCCAGGGGTACATT
>CAYNFB010000126.1:0-5384 GCA_964396355.1 uncultured Leptospirales bacterium
AATTTCGATACTTCCTATTTTTACCCGGGCGCTTCCCCGGCCCTTTACTCTCAGGCTGTATTCATCAAGACCGGCAGGCAGGCCCTTCACAAATATGCCTGTGGTGGTTTCATCCGCCTCGACTCTTGCGGTTCTTGTTACATGGGCGCGATCCCTATATACCGTTACTGCTGTTATAATCGACTCTGCACTGATCTCTGTCATGACGGCCTCCTGTTCTGTAATATAAAAGCATATAGAAAAAAAATATCAAATCATTTTTTGTTCTCTGAGGAACAGTAGGGGGGAGCGGATAACCGGAATGTATACATTGGTGTGGTCCGGGTATTATTACACCTATGGTAAAAATCGAAAATAGAATATTTCTGCTTATGATTTGTCAGGCAATTCTGCCGGGGATACTCTATTTAAATCACTTATCTATATAACTCCGGATTTGCCTTCAGCAGGCCCCATTTCAGTTTGGGCAGTCTGACAAGCTCGTTATATAATTTCGAAACTTCTCTGCTCTTTCTCAATGTAAGATGTTCCAGATTTTTGAGATACAGAACCGGAGTGTAGTCCTTACTCATCAGCCTTGCTGTCCGGAGTCTGAAAAGACGGATTTGTGTCATCTCTTTCAGAAAATCCAGTGATTCTACTTTTATATACTGAGGCCCCAGCCCGTCTCCTTCAATGCTTAAACTTTCCAGTGCGCTCAGTCTGTTCAATGGGCTGTAGTCAGAAATTTTCTGGAAGTTCTCTACAGAGAGGGCCAGTAAATTTTTCAATTTTGTCAATGGTGCAATTGATTCAACTCCTGCGCCTGAACCTATATGCAGCAGCTCTATACTGTTTAAATTTTCTATGGCGGAGATATTCCTGTAAACTCCCCATTTAATTTCCAGTCTTTTCAGCCTTTTCTGACAGCATAATGCATCAAAGAGCTCCTGTGGCATCCGTGTGCTGAAATACAGCTCAGTGAATGTCCCGGGATTGTTCTGCAGAAAATCACACCATTCAGAGAGAACCCTTTTTTTCTCCTTCTGTGTTTTATACCGGGGAGTAAAGGAATCTCCAAGCTGAGTGCAGTTGATGATCAGTCTGTCTCCGCCTCTGTATTCAGAAACTTCAACAACAGATTGAATGCCGTCATACTCCTCTCTGAAGTAGTAGTTGAAGCCGTACTCTATCTGCCGTCTGGTTAATTTTGCATTCATCAATAGCTCCCGGTAAAACTAATCTGAAAAATAGTAATAATTCGATAAAATTAATAACAGCGCTGATAAAGCAGGAGTCAATTTAGAAATTATTATAAACTTTTTCGAGTTTATCTATAAGTTCCTCTTTTTCTTTTGCGGTGAAATTCTGATAAGCTGTTTCCAGCAAAATTTCTGATACATGTTCAAATACAGGTTTCAGTTTTAATCCGTTTTTTGTTAACGATATGTATGTAATGCGGGAATCATCGGGAGATTTTGTTTTCTGAACATATCCCAGTTTTGACAGCTTATTAATGAGAGCTGTCACTGTTGACTTATCTTTATTTATCTTATCCGCAATATCAGCCATTCTAAGTGATTCATTTGAATGATACAATGCATTCAAAATTGCTCCATGACTGGGGGCCAGTTCTTTAATGTTATTTTTTTTCAGCTCTCTCAGGATTAAGGCATTTGCTTCATGCCGGATATTTCCAACCAGAGAAATAAGTCTGCCCGTGGATACATTTCTTTTCTTCATTTCTGATATATGGTTTGACGTCAAACTATGCGTCAAGCTATTTAAATAATTATTATGTAATCACGTTCAGCCCCTTCTGAGGGAAGTGGAGACCACAGTGCTTTCCAATCACAGCATTTTAATGGCCTGCCTTGTCTGATAGATGAAATGAATAACATAAAAAGTCTTAAAATAGAAATGTTGAGTGACTAAGTTTGATGATTAATTCTTTGTTCTTGTATGCTTCTTTATATTCTTCCCGTCATCACTGATACTCCGACTTATGAAATAATTTTTCCATAAATCGAAGTATTGAAATATTTCGACAGACTAAATCATATTTCGTAAGATTTATGGATTTTTTCTGGTGCAGTTTTTTTATAACCTTTTGCTTTAGTGTCGCATTTTGCAGAACACTTTACTATTCTATTTGTGCAGGCTGATTTTTTAGATTTGTTATTATCGGCTTTTTGGATACATCTTCCATAAGAGGCAGCACATTTTTTCTTACCTGATTCTACAACTGGATCAGTTGGTGCTGCTTTTTGTTGTGTCGTTGCTGTAGAGCATTGAACGATTTGAAGAATCATCGCAATACCAATGAGTGTTAATACAATTCTTTTCATAATTATCCTTTTCAGTATTTTTGTTAATCCATATAGACATCTAATTTACTAATTCTAATGGAATAGCTCATTGAGTTTGAATAAATTAGAATTGCAAATAAATTTTTTCTTTGTAAACTTACTTTTAACTTAAATATAGTTTTATGCAAAATGGAAAAGAATTATGAATGGAGTTGAATGATGGAAAAGACAATTAAAAACGTATCACTAATTGGACTTGGTGCTCTTGGTGTCATGTACAGCCAGCATTTAGCAGAAAAAATACCCTATGAAAATCTCAGAATAATTGCTGATGAGCAGCGTATAAATAAATACCAGAAGGAAGGTGTTTATTGTAACGGGATAAATTGCAGCTTTAACTATGTAACTCCTGATGAGGAGGTTGAAGCTGCAGACCTGCTTATTTTTGCTGTTAAATATAATAATCTGCAGGATGCTATCCGCTCGGTAGTTAATCACGTTGGTGAAGATACTATTATTATCTCTGTTCTTAACGGTATTGTAAGTGAAGCTGATATTGGTGAGGTATATGGAAATGAACATAATTTATACTGTATCGCTCAGGGTATGACAGCTCTTAAAGAAGGCAACAGGATGACTTACGTGAAAAAGGGGAAGCTGTTTTTTGGTGAGTTAAACAAAACTTATAATACCGAAAAAGTGGAACGATTAAAAACATTTTTTGACCATGTGGAAATGCCCTATGAAATCGACAATCAAATGCAGACAAAGCTGTGGAGTAAATTAATGGCTAACGCTGGTATTAACCAGACCGTTGCTTACCATGAAACAACTAACAAAAATATTCAGAAACCCGGCAAGATCCGTGATATGATGGTTGCTGCAATGGAAGAGGTTCTTGCTGTTGCTGTGTGTGAAGGGGTAGATCTTAGTCAAAGTGATATTGATTACTGGCTTAAGATTTTTGATAATCTGGAACCTGATGGAATGCCTTCAATGGCTCAGGATGTAAAAGCAGGGAGAAGCACGGAGGTTGAACTATTTGGAGGAACTATCGTAAAACTTGCCCAAAAACATGGTGTGGAAGTGCCTCTAAATAAAATGTTCTATGAATATTTCTGCTGATCGTTCCTGTTCCCAGACCCCTCTGTCGAGGAAGTTATTCAAAGAGTGTGTCCGCCTGATAGAAAAAAACGGCGAATAGAAATATCTGCAAATACTTATTTTTCCCGGCATACGGTATTGTTTCCGGCTTCTTCGGGTGTTACAATACTGTTATATGTATCGGTTTGATTACATGAGGTTTAACACGCGGGAGGTTATATCATGAAACCAGTGAAACTGAGTATAGCATTAATGGTGCTTTTCATTGTTTTCACAGCTGCAGTCGGGGTCAGCTCTGCACAAACTGGAATATCCATCAGCTTCGATTATGAACGCCAATCCGGTATAGCGAGCAACCAGTTTGCTGTCTGGATTGAGGATGGCCGGGGGAGGCATGTAAGAACTCTGTTTGTCACGGATTTTTCAGCGCGGGAAAGGGGAATTAAAAGGCGTCCGGATACTGTACCTGTCTGGGCAGCATTATCAGGTGCAGGGAAGTGGCCTCAAAAAAATGTTGATGCAGTAAGCAGGGCAACTCCCGCTTCTTCCAGGATCGGTGTATTCTGGGATTTTACGGATCACCAGGGCAAAATGGTCAGGGCAGGTCTGTACAGGTACAGGGTTGAGGGAGTTGTTAAATGGAAGAAACGCATTCTATACTCCGGAGATATAAAATACGGCAGAAAGATCACCATTACCCGGCCTGCTGTGAAGGCATTTCCGGAAGGAGAGAAGTTTGAGCAGAACATGATTACTAATGTAAGAATTGAGAAAGCGCAGAGGCCATGAATTAAACTGCTAATAATTCTGCCGGTTTATCAGACTCTGTTTTACCCCCGGACCCGCCGGAAGATTTTCTTGCTTGTACCTCTTTAATATAAATATATAACGTTATAGCGCTTCCCACCTTTTGTAAACTTTTACAAAAAATATTATATTAAATATTTATTTACTGGAGTTTTTTCGGGCCTGTCAGAATTGTAGTAAGATATAATTATTTAACTGCATACCGTTTGAAAGGACACTTCGACAGGCTTCGTGCATCGCACCTCGGCTATCGCCCGGTATAACACTTTTCAATTGAAAAGGTCCTCTATGAGGGAGAAAAGTTCTGCCAATTTATCCGGATAACGTATCTATAAATAAAAATTAGTCATATTCCAGGAGATGAAGAATTATGAATGGAGTTGTAGTATTAATCATTGGTTTGGTTTCACTATTGGGCGGATATGTTTTCTATGGTCGACGTCTTGCAAAAAAGTGGGGTGTAGATCCTTCCCGCAGGACACCGGCATTTGAATTTGAAGATGGAGTCGATTACGTTCCTACAGATTCAAATATTATTTTTGGTCACCAGTTTGCTTCTATTGCAGGTGCTGCACCAATTATCGGGCCCATTGTTGCATCCGGTTACGGATGGCTTCCTGTGTTGCTGTGGTGTCTGCTTGGAGGCATTTTCGTCGGCGGTGTTCAGTATTTCGGAGCAATGGTTGCTTCTGTAAAAAATGAAGGCCATTCACTCGGATTTATTATTCAGAAATACCTTGGATCAACCGGTAAGTCATTATTTCTGCTGTTCTGCTGGTTATTCTGTATTCTGGTTATCGCAGCTTTCGCAAACATTGTAGCCGTTTCATTCGGTTCTGCTCCAGGTAATGAATTATTGACAAGGAGCAACGGAAGCACAGCTACAACTTCTACTTTATTCATTATATTTGCGGTAGGTTTTGGTTTCTTTATCCGCAGGGTACGTCCCGGTACTTCAGTTCAGACTATTCTTGCAATTGCTGTATTAGTAGCTGCTATTGCAATTGGTCTTGCATTTCCTACCACAGCACTTAGTGTTCAGAATTGGACTTATATTGTATTTATCTATATATTAATAGCTTCTGTTGTACCGGTGTGGTCACTGCTGCAGCCCCGTGACTACTTAAATAGTTTCCTTCTGATTTTTATGATTTGTACGTATTTCACGTGTAATTTCTGTTTTTT
>CAYNFB010000126.1:5394-7296 GCA_964396355.1 uncultured Leptospirales bacterium
TTGGTATCCTGATTGCTAATCCTGCAATGAAATTACCCGCTGTGACTACTTTCAGTGTGGGGGGAAAGGGCATGTTCCCGTTTCTGTTAGTAACAATTGCCTGCGGTGCTGTATCAGGTTTCCATGCTCTTGTAAGTTCCAACACTTCCAGTAAGCAGATTAAGAATGAAAAAGATATGCTTAAAGTTAGTTATGGTGCAATGCTTGTTGAAACATTACTGGCTGTAATTGCATTAGTATGTGTCGGGTCTCTTGGCGGGATGCCTGAGGGTGCTTCAGCTCAGCAGACTTTTGCCATGGCTATTGCAAACTTTCTGGATGTGGTTCACGTAAATCACACCTTAAGTCTGACATTGATTAACCTGGCAATTAGTGCTTTTGCTTTGACTTCATTAGACTCAGTATCCCGTATTGCCCGTCTTTCTTTCCAGGAATTATTTACTGATGAAAACCAGGACCCTGCAGCTGTAGGTCCAGTTCAGAAGCTTTGCCAGAATTCAATTTTTGCAACTGTTATCACTCTGATTCTCGGATATCTTCTTTCTAAAGGCGGTTACCTGAACATCTGGGCTTTATTCGGCAGTTCAAACCAGATGCTGTCAGCGCTAGCTCTTAGTGCAGTGGCTGTATACCTGAAGAAATCCGGTAAGGTTAGTCTGAATGTCTGGATTCCGATGCTTGTTATGATGGCTGTTACTTTCTCAGCTCTTACAATGCTTAACATAAGCAACTTCCAGACTCTTGGAACAGAAAAATTCGTTTTTGCCAGGCAGGGTTTACAGTTAATTTTTGGTGTCTTCATTACAGTTCTCGGCCTGCTGATTTCATACAACTCAATCAAGACATTGTTCTTTACGAAGAAAGGTGAAGCTGCCGGAAACTAAATCTTAAATTATAGATAGAGCCGACTGTCTGATTTATTATAAATATTAACAACACATGTTTCAAGAGGGCCTTTTCAGCATGAAAAGGCTCTCTTTGTAGAGAGGGAGAATTCTGATAATAAATGTCTTTACTCTCTCTTCACAGGTTCATTCGCAGCTTGACTGCATCATCCGCATAAAATTCTGAAATGCCTTCACCTGCGTTAAAACAGCAAGAATGAACAGTGGAGTTTAAATTATTCTACATCTGACAGCAGTTAATAATGGGCAGGACTACATTCTGATCTGCTTAATCTCTTTAATTTCTGTTGTTGATAGTAATATACCAGTTTAAACCATCAGATCCATCATAAAAGATTTCTCCCAGAAGCTGGTGTTCTATGAGACCAAAAATTGTTTTTATACCCATTGAAGTAGATTCTTTCAGATCAATAGAAGGATCAATTCCTTTGCCGTTATCTTTGTAATGTATCTGCAGAGTTTCTTCTTTCTGAACTGCGGTTATAGATATTTCTTTTGACTGGTCAGCAGAGTTATTATTTTTATGATATGCGTGTTTTATTGTATTTGTTATCAGCTCTGAAATGACCATCCCGAGTGGAACTGCCGTTACAATAGATATACTTATATCTTCAATGTCTGTAATGATTTTTATATCTTCAGTATTTATGCTGTAGTTTTGTAATATTATACCGGGAAGATTAATTAAGTATTCGTTTAGCTTAATACTGGAAAGATTTTTGCTTTTATAAAGCATGTAATGAACAAGGGCCATTGCTTCGATTTTATTTATAAGTTCTATCAGAACCTCCTCCCCGCCTCTGTTCTTTTCTGTTTCCAGCCTCATGAGTGATATAAGGACCTGCATATTATTCATTGTTCTGTGATATAATTCATTTATTAATGATTCCCGTTCGAGTAAATCTTTTCTTATCTGGTGTTCCGCTTTTTTACGTTCGGTAACGTCACGGATTGATTCGATGGCCCCGATGATGTTTCCTTCAGCGTCATACAGAGG
>CAYNFB010000126.1:7306-9529 GCA_964396355.1 uncultured Leptospirales bacterium
TACTTTCGCTTATTTCTGATTCCAGCATTTTATCGTGTTCTAATAGTTTAGTATTTGAATGCAGGAGATTCATATGAATTACATGGATACAAAAAATAATTATTATACCAAGTAATAATAATGTGCCTGATGCTGTTACCCATGATATCAACTTTGTAGATATTTCATATAATTCAATATCCAGTGATAATTTTTTTTGCAGAAAAAGAGAACCTGTAATTATCATGGACAGAAAACAACACAGCAGCATGATTATACTGTATTTTAGATCCAGGAATATAGTGGCTAAAACAATGATTGTCAGAAATATAGGAATTCCTGCTCCACTGAAACTATAAATAATTAAGTTATTAACTGCTAAAATAAAGATTGGTAAAATTATGAATATTGATTTTGATATATAGGGCAGATTTTTCCTGAATATATAAACAATGGGGATTGGAATAAAAAAAACTAAATATTGTACAGCTGTTTTATACTGCTGAAGATTATATGCCTCGATGACTCCCATAATTACAAGAGGAGTAGCGACCAGGGTAATTATAAAAAGAATAAAATTTAATACATGGTTTTTTAATTCCTCAATATTATTTTTTTCATCAAAGATAATTTTATCAGAAAAAAAAGAAATTATTTTATTTATTATAATCAAATAAATTAACCTTACTGTTTATAAATGAAAATATTAGTTCTTTAAATCTATATACTTTCAAAAAAATTAAGCAGCTCTTTAATGCGGATCGGCTTGCTGAAGAAAGCTTTTGGTTTCAGTTCCATAACTTTTTCATAAATACTTTCATCTCCATAACCTGTCATGAAAATTATACTGGTTTTTATTTTTGACATAATTATTTCTGCTGCTTCAATTCCATTCATCTCGCCAGCGAGATTTATATCCATCAATATTATTGAGGGATATTTTCCTACAGCAATTTCTATACTTTTTTCACCTGTTGATGCTATTCCTGCAATTTCAAATCCTCTGGTTTTAATCTGACTTTTTAAATACATAGCAGTTACTATTTCATCTTCGACAATTAGAACACTGGATTTATTATTCATTTAAGCTCCTTCTTCTTACAACCATCTATATGCCGGAGATATTTATTCGATAAATACATGCTTAAACTATGATTATTTGCAGGGAAAAGCAATTATAATTTAAATACTCCTCTGCCGTTTACGGCCTGCTTATATTTTTTTCAGATGTTAAGTGCTGATTGCACTTGACTATGCCTGACTTTTTGTGTAATATTTTACAGTCAGATTAGCTGTATCCGGCAGGAAAATTACCTCAATGTTTTAATAAAACCCCCTATCTTCAGGAGGGTATAAAAAGGAGCTCCAGGGTATAATATGATTATAAGCGATAAAATAAAAAAAATATTTGATATAGTAATAGATATTGTATTCGGTATTATCCTGATATTCATTATTCTGGGAATTGCAATAGGGTCAATTCAGCTTTTTATAACAATATGGAAACTGTTTGCCTTTAAAGGAATAACCGGACAGTATATCAGCATTATAACAGATGTTTTGACCCTTTATGTGCTGGTCGAATTATCCCGCTCACTTGTAGACTACTTCAATACCCATAAGATAAGGCTTACTTTTATTGTTGATGCTGCAATAGTATTTGTAATTCGTGAAATTATGATAGGCCTTTTTAAACATGAGATCAATCCTGAAATGCTTTACGCATCCTCAGCACTTCTGTTTGTCCTCAGTGCCCTGAGAATAGGGTCGGTTCTTGTTTTCCAGCGGGACAGGGAATTCTGCTCACGGATTTCAGCTTTAGAAAATGAAGAACGGGAATAAAACAAATCCTATAGGTAGTGAAGTGGCTTAGTCCAGCAAAGTCTTATCATAGCTGCAGCCTGAATAATTACAGATGTCTGCAAGAATATTTTATTCTGATGAATCAAACAGGCGTGTTGTTTTATCGACTGTACCAATCATAAAATCATTGAACCGAAATTATCTGTCAGTCCCCATGACCCGGTACCGGTAAATCCTTCCAGTTTACCCCAAAAATTTTGGCGGCTTTATTGTCAGATTAAATTATTATTCAGCTCCTTCAATATCTATGCTGCATTTACATTGCCGCTTTCGTAATAGTCAATCCCGCGCAGGAGAAATTTTTTATCTATGTGTTTTCCAAAGTTATTTAAATTCATTCAACGTCTTTCTTTTCTGTTTTGTTAACCACGAAAAGCACGA
>CAYNFB010000127.1:0-9514 GCA_964396355.1 uncultured Leptospirales bacterium
TCGTTTGAACCTGAGTATGTTTCTGCCCTTCAACTCTGGCTTCCAGATAATGTTTCACCATCGTGTAATACGGACCGGTCTCTATGCGGGTTGCACAAAATTGTTTGAAATGCGATAGGGCTTGGTCATAGTTTCCCAAGCTATAATGGATCTGGGTCAAAACAAAGGCAAGATTCATCTGCTGCCAGGGGGAGTCTGCTGTCTGCTTTTTTTCAGAACAATGCGGGGCTCATAGTCTTCTCTCTCTATCTTTCCGGTGCAGTACTTGCTATACTGACAGGATTTTTAATGAAGAAGGCTATATATCCGGGGGAGCCATCCTACTTCGTAATGGTGCGTCCGACCTACAACCTTCCACGTCTGAGGCATATTCTCATTCATACCTGGTCAAGGCTGAAGCTTTTTCTCTTCGGTGCCGGTAAAGTCATTGTTGCTGCTGTTATTATTCTATCATTGATCAATTCTCTGGGAAGAGACGGTTCTTTCGGGAATGAAAATACAGAAAAATCGCTTCTTACCGGAATAGGAAGAGTTATGCAGCCTGCATTCGGGCCCATGGGTGTCAGTGATGAAAACTGGCCTGCCGCTGTTGCAATCTTTACAGGGCCATTTGCCAAAGAGGCAATTGTAGGTACTTTAAATTCTCTTTACAGTCAAACCGATCCCTCTGCTGCTCCGGGGAAAGAGGAAAGGTTAGATTTCTGGTTAACCGTGAAGAGCGCTTTCTACTCAGTGCCTGAAAATCTCAAGGGAGCATTTTCCGGCATTCTTGATCCCCTTGGAATTGAGACCAGCAGAGAAGATGCGGTCTCGCTGCAGTCTGAAACGGGAATTTTTTCTGTAATGAGGAAGCATTTTAAATCGGGAATAGAGGCATATGCCTATCTGCTCTTTATAATGATTTACTTTCCATGTGTAGCCACCGTGGGCGCGGTATACAGGGAAGCCGGTATGTTTATTGCCGGTGCACAGATTGTATACATGACTGTCCTTGCCTGGGTTGTATCGGTTCTGTTCTATCAGATAGCTGCAGGGATGGATCCGCTCTGGATTGGTGTTTCTGCGGCTCTGCTGAGTTTACTCGTCATCTCTTTCTTCGTCACAGGCATATTCGTAAAAAAAAATAAAAAAGTATTTTAAAAAAAAAGGTATATTATTACCTTGATAATTGTATGTTGATTGTCTGTTAATGCTAATAATTTTTTAATATAATTGAGAAATATGAATAATAAAAACGAGTCTTGCGACAGAATTGGAAACCTTATACTGATAGGTCTGAGTCATAAAACTGCACCTGTGGAAACCCGGGAGCTTTTTTCCCTGCCTCAGTCACAAATCTCCGGATTTTATGAGAGACTCCTTGAAGCCGGTGTTGATGAATCTGTATATGTATCTACCTGCAACAGGGTCGAAATATATATGACCGCAGATGATGTAGAGACTGCTGTTGAAACCATCAAGAAATTGATGGAGTTTTTTACAAAACTTCCCCACGAACAGTTCAAGAGCTCAGTTTATACAAAGTATGGAACAGATGCGGTAAGACATCTTCTGGGTGTTGCATCTTCTCTTGATTCCATGGTTGTGGGAGAGAATGAGATAACCGGCCAGATTAAGAACTCCTTCAGAGATGCTGTTGACTGCAATACGACCGGCCCTGTTCTGAACAGGCTTTTCCACCGGGCCTTTACTACTTCAAAGAGAGTAAGAACAGAGACCGGAATTTCCAGAAACCCTCTTTCTATTGCATCCATAGCCGTTGATCAGGGGAAAGCTGTATTTCCTGATCTTTCAGACAGAAGTGTCCTCCTCATCGGCGCAGGTGAGATGGGCGAGCTGATTTTGAAGTATCTGGTGAAGGAAAAACTCAGTAATATTACAATTGCAAACAGAACTGTTGAAAATGCCGAAAGGATCTGCGAGGAGATAGGATATGATGCAGATGTCATTCCATTTGCCAAGCTTGATCAGGCGCTTGCTGAGGTTGATATTGTCATTTCCTCGGTAACTGCTCCTCATCACGTTATTTCAGCCGATGATGTAAGAGAAATAATGCTGGACAGAGATGACAATTCTCTCTTCCTCATTGATATTGCCGTTCCGAGAAATGTTGAACCATCTGTTGAGGATATAGATAATGTATTTCTATATAATATAGACAGTCTGAGAGAGATCGCCGACAACAACCTGAAGTGCAGAATGCTCGAAATAGACAAGGCAAACTGCATTATTGATGAGGAGGTTGCGGATTTCGTCTGCTGGTATGATGAACTCTGTCTCGCCCCGACAATTGCAGCATTGAAGAATAAATTTAATGAAATAAGATTAAATGAAATTCAAAAATATACCAAAAAGAAGCTTAAACATCTTTCAGAGAAAGATTTACAAATTATAGAAGAACTTACCGGGCAGATTATGAAGAAGACTCTTCATAATCCGATTATGAATTTGAAGAAGTATACAACCTATGATGACGAGACAAAGATAGACGAAGGACAGCGGTTTAATGCAAAATTTGTGGAGGATCTGTTTACTAAATGTTGAAACAAAATATACCCAGACTTATTTTCTGGGAACTAACCAAGAGATGTAATCTCCATTGTGCACATTGCCGTGCCGAGGCTGAAGATATTGATTTTTCAGGTGAACTGAGCAGAGAATCAATTTTCGGCGTGATTGACGATATCGCAGCAGACTATTCTCCAATTCTTATTTTAACAGGCGGCGAGCCTCTCTACAGGGATGATATTTACGATATTGCATCATATGCAACATCGAAGGGTCTGCGTGTGGCTCTGGCTACCAACGGAACTCTAATTGATGAAGCTGTTGCAGAGAAGGTGAAACTTGCCGGTATTTCAAGGGCAAGTATTTCAATAGACGGTAAAGATTCCGTCTATCACGACAAACTTCGGGGAATTCCCGGCGCTTTCGATGGAGCCATGAGAGGTGCTGCGGCTCTTCGGAACGCCGGAGTTGAGTTCCAGTTTAATACAACTGTGACCAGGCATAATGTTGATGAAATTGAAGATATTCTGTCCCTTGCAGTGAAGGAAAAGGCGGCAGCTCTTCATTTATTCATGCTCGTCCCTGTGGGCTGCGGAGTGGAACTGGCTGAGACTGACATGATTTCGGCTCAGAAATATGAAGATGTTCTTCACTGGTTTTATGACAGATCAAAAGATGCGGGCATAGAGTTTAAAGCTACTTGTGCGCCTCATTATTACAGGATAATAAGGCAGAAAGCCAGAGAAGAGGGGAGGACTCTTACCTTCGAATCTGACGGGATGTCTGCCATGACCAGAGGATGTCTGGCCGGAACGGGAGTATGTTTTATCTCTCACAGAGGAGATGTCCAGCCCTGCGGTTATCTGCCTCTCTCTGCCGGCAATGTTCTGACAGACGGATTTAAAAATGTCTGGGAAAATTCAGAACTCTTTCATAACCTGAGAGATTTCAATGCCCTCAAGGGGAAGTGCGGAGACTGCGAATATAAGTCAGTCTGCGGAGGATGCCGGGCCAGGGCTTACTATGAGACCGGGGATTATCTCCAGGAGGAGCCCTACTGTCTCTATGAACCGCTGAAAGGTCAGAAGAACTGATGAATTTTACAAAAGTTGAGGCTGCCGTACTTCACCGGATACAGAAGGGAATACCGGCCCTTGCCGAACCCTACAGGCATATCGGGGAGTCGGTTGGATTAAACGAAGATGATGTTATAAAAACAATCAATGACCTTAAGGACAGAAATATTATTCGTAATATTTCCGGTATTTTTAATGGAGAGGCTCTGGGATACGTTCTCAATCTCATTGCTTTCAAAGTTCCCCAGGATCGAATAGATACTGCTGTTCAGGTAATAAACTCTCATCCCGGGGTCAGTCATAATTACCTCAGAGGGCATGATTATAATATATGGTTTACACTGGCAGAGGATAGTGAAGAAAATTTCCACAAATCTCTTTCTGTAATCGCAGAGAAATCCGGAGCACTCGATTATCTGGTTCTAAAAAACGAGAAACTTCTCAAGATAGGCGTGATGCTTGATGTAGGGAAGGACACCGGTAAAAAATTTAAAGTTCATGCCGCCGGGAATTCTGAAAATGGTTTTGCCCCGCTTACTTCCGGAGAGATTGAAGCTGTAAAGATGTTTCAGATGGATCTTCCTGTGTGTCCCTCTCCATATGAGAAGATCTTGCGTGATTCGGGATCCTCTTTTACAACTGAAGATCTGATGAAATTTTTTACTAAATTTACAGAGAATAATATAATGCGCCGTTATGCGGCGGTTCTGAATCACAGAAATGCCGGATATACAGCAAATGCCATGACTGCATGGAAAACAGGAGAAGATTTCGATCCTGATCTTTTTATTCAGAATAGTGCGGTTTCTCATCTTTATCTGCGCACTCTCTATCCCGGCAGATGGGAATATCCTCTCTTTGCCATGGCTCATGCAAAGTCTGATGATGAGCTGAATCGTATTGTTGCAGAGCTTTCAGACAGAAGCGGCATAAAGGACTATATCGTTCTGGAGTCGCTGAAAGAATTCAAGAAAAAAAGAGTCACTTATTTTTCAGATAAATTTATTGAATGGAAAAGGATGAATTATGATTGATATAGGAAAACTCTACTGTGACGGAACATCCACGGGAGACGGTCTGAGATACGGAACTAAAGCCGGGGCTGACTGCCACGGCAATTCTCCCCACAAGATTGTGAACTCTGCAAGTGAACGAAAGCCTATTGTAGTATGGAATGTATCAAGGACCTGCAATCTCAGATGTGTACACTGCTATACAGATTCTGATAATAAAGTATATGAAAACGAGCTTTCTACAGAAGAAGGATTTAAGCTAATTGATGAGCTTGCTGATTTCGGCATTCCTTCCCTTCTCTTTTCAGGAGGGGAACCTCTTATGAGAAAGGATCTCTTCGAACTTCTTGAATATGCGTCGAAGAAAAATATACGGCCTGTAATCTCTACAAACGGAACTTTAATTGATAAGGCTACGGCTCAGAGAATTAAGGATTCGGGGGTTGTATACGTAGGAATAAGTCTGGATGGAATGGAAGAGCTGAATGATAAATTCCGAGGAGTACCCGGAGCCTTTAAGAAGGCAATGAGGGGCTTTGACAGCTGCCGTGCAGTAGATCAGAGGGTGGGACTTCGTCTTGTTTTGACGAAAAGGAATTATCTGGATCTTCATGGAATTTTTGACTTCATTGAGGAGGAAGGGATAAACAGAGCCTGTTTCTATCATCTGGTATATTCTGGAAGGGGCAGCACTATTTCCAGTGATGACCTGACTCACCACGAATCAAAAGATGCCATGGACATACTGATGGAGCGCACTGCTGATTACTTCCGCAGGGGGCTGGATATAAATATTCTCACTGTGGATAACCACGTAGATGGTGTATATCTCTACAGGAAGATGCTTGAAAAGGGTATGACTGAGGAAGCTGCCAGGGTATATGATCTGCTTAAATGGAACGGCGGAGCGGCAAACTCTACCGGTGTGGGAATTGGTAATGTTGACTTCAACGGCAATGTTCATCCTGATCAGTTCTGGCAGGACTATACGCTGGGAAATATAAAGGAGCGCAGCTTCGGAGATATCTGGATGGATGAATCTGATCCTATAATGAAGGGACTGAAGCATAAGGCCGAGTTTATTAAAGGAAGATGTTCTGTATGTAAGTATAAAGAGATATGTACCGGCGCTATGCGGGTCAGAGGTTTTCGCGTCTATGATGATCCATGGGCGCCCGATCCTCAGTGTTATCTATCCGATGAGGAGATCGGCCTCAATGACGACCTGAAGGCTCAGCTCAGGGAGAAAGGCGAGGAGTATCCTGTACCTGAGGCTCTCCTTCGCTGATGAAACTCTATCCTCTCATGGTCTGCATCGAAGAAAAGCTCGTTGTGATTATCGGAGGAGGAGCTGTTGCATTAAGGAAGGCGAAAGATCTTGTCCGGGCCGGTGCGTCGGTGAAAATAATATCACCGCAGATCAGTCCCGGTCTGAGAGAACTTGCTCTGCTTGAAAATATTCAGCTCATTGAGAGGGGGTACTGCCATGGGGATCTCCATGGCGCGGCACTGGTCTTCTCTACTTCTGACAACAGCTCTGTGAACAGAGCTGTTTTTAATGAGGCCGAAAAAATGGGAGTATTCATTAATGGTGCTGATGATCCGGAGAATTCAAATTTCCACGTCCCCTCATCTGTCACTAAGGGAGATTTTATCTTTACTCTTTCCACAGGAGGTTCTTCTCCTGCAATGGCTGCCAGGCTTAGAAGAGAATTTGAGTCCCGGATACCTGAAAATATTGAGATTATTCTTGTCCGGCTAAGAGAGGCTAGAGAGCTGCTTAAAAACAGAGAGGAGTTCTCTGACTATGATTCTCCCCGTAGAGGTGATATCCTCCGCCACATAGCAAATGATGATTCTCTTCTTAAAAGTATTGAGTCCTGCGATACCGGGGATAAGATGATATTATTTTTGACTAAGATAAATATGTGAGTTTTAAATCCTGCCCGAATGCTTATGAACTGCTGTCTGGAGAATCAGAATTGTAGCAATGGCAAAAACTGTTCCTGATATAAAGATACCCCTGCTGCCGTATGTGGTGAGAATTATTCCAGAAAGGAATGGCCCTGCTGTCTGACCCAGCCTGAGTACGGTTGAGTTAAAAGACATTACAGCACCCCTGTTCTCTGCAGGTGAAATTATTGAAATCTGAGTCTGAATATTCGGAATCAGTATTCCGTTTGCAAATCCGAACAGAAATACTGCAATTATGAAAAATGCCATATGCCCATTCATGGAGGATATATTCAGTGAAAGGATGTAGAGAAAAAAACCTGTAATCATCAGCTTCTTCGATGAGAAATGGGCAGAGAGCCGTCCCAGATTGACAGATCCCAAAATTGATCCGATTGAGGCTGTTGAAGTGATAAGTCCTATTTCAAGAGGTGTTGCATTAAAGATATCCTTCATGAAGTAGGGGAAGAAGGCAAGCATTACACCGTAGAGAAGAACGAAGGCGGAGAATGTGGCGAAGTACAGCGCAAGCAGCTCCTTCTTAACTATAATTGCATATGATGATTTGAGGTAGTCGCTCATGTTTCCGTTTTTTTCGGGTTCAGGATTTTTTAGACCCGCAATTACCAGAATTGCAACAGGAAGTGCAAGGGCCGAAAGCATGAAGGGATAGTGCCAGCCCAGCAGAGCTATGGCCCCTCCTATGGAAGGGTATATCATAGTGCCGAGGCTCAGAATCGTGCTGTTCAGCCCCATGGCGGAAACCCTCTCTTCGCCCGGGAAGAGATCCCCTATAATTGTCTGATTGAGAGAGCTCAAAGATGCGGCTCCCGATCCCTGAAAAAATCTGAGAACCAGAAGTGTTGTGAAGTCGTTAACGAATGCACAGGCAGTTCCGCAGAGTGCAAAGACCAGAAGTGAAGGGACCAGGACTTTTTTTCTTCCAAAGCGGTCCGCGAGTATTCCCAGAAATGGAGACAGAAATATTCCCGGCATGGTAAAAAAAACAATGAGCATGTTCACCTCTTTGGACGACATGCCGAGTTCATCAGAAATCCTGGGGAAGGCCGGTGTAATTGATGATACTCCCATCACTGCAATTAAGGTGACAGTGAAAATTATATGAAGGTTGCTGTTTAAATATACCGGCCTTTGACGGTCTTTCATCTTATCTCCCGCTTTATGAAATAGGACAGGTAGTTTCCGAGTTTTATGTGATTCTCCGCATCAAGATGTGAACCGTCGATGTCGGATGTCTTTACAATATCTGATGCATCGATGAAGTAGCTTCCCGTTTCTGATGCGAGCTCCCTGTAGGTAGTGCCGAAACACCTGGATTTATTTATTGAGAGTTCATAGAACTGTGAACCTTCAAATTCATCATTAAATGGAGGCGGAGCAATGATGAGAATTTTTGGCGCTGCTGCATTTTTTTTCAGGTATGCATCTTCGATTGTCTCAATAATTCTTTTTATTCCGCCTGCTATAGCCCATAGCGGTGTCTCGGTAATCGAGAAAATATCATTCATCCCCAGAAAAATTACTGCCAGATAAATATCAGGATAGTCTAAAATGGATTTTTTGATCCACTCCAGCCCGTTTCCTCTGGGGTCAACTGGACTCAAGTCAAAGACTGATCTGCCGTTAAAGGCATCTTCTATTATGTTGAAATTTTCTCCCAGTTTTGACTTCATTACCATGGGCCATCTGGTCTCTTCGTCGTATCTGGTGCTGTCAACGGGGTTGTAACCCCATGTATTTGAATCGCCGTAGCATAGAATGTTTTTCATCGGTTTATACCTGAATATCTCAATAGGATTTTTCTAAAAACACTAGTCTTCTTCATTGAATTTTTTCCATCTGCGTTCTTCTCTCGTGATCAATGAACGGAATTTTTTATGTTCGCCCATGGAAAAGAAGAGCTTTTCTTCTGTTTCAGGATGGCGGAATTCTATTTCAACAGATGAAAGGAAAAGCCCCTTGCCTGTGAGGATGTCTCCTCTGGTGCCGTACAGTCTGTCTCCCACAACAGGGTGCCCGAGTTCTGCCATATGCCGCCTGAGCTGGTGGGTTCTTCCTGTTATAGGCTTAAGATCGACTAATGTGAGCCAGTCATTCCTGAGAGATTTTATATGTTCAACCGGGGAGTATTCGGAGACAGAGTCTCTGCCCTCAACAGGAGAATTTATAACTCCGGCGCTTTCAATTTTTCCCTGAACAATAGCCCTGTATCTCTTGGTTACCTCGCCTTTTTGAAACTGCTTTGATATATCCGCAAGGGCAGTGTAGGTCTTTGCGATTATAAGAAGTCCGCTTGTCTGACTGTCAAGCCTGTGTACGGGCCTGAGATGGCAGCCCGGGCCTTCAGCCGGTGTAAGATTATGAGCAAGTGCGCGTTCTACCGTTTTGAACTGATTTCCATTTACCGGAATTCCTGCCGGTTTGTTTATTACTGCAATATGTCCATCCTCGAAGAGAACCGGGAGGTCTATCCTGTATGGCGGATGAACAGAGTGTTTTTCCTCCAGAAGGTCAATTCTCTGCCCCGGGGAAACCCATGAACCTGTATGTGCAGTAATGCCGTTGAGCAGAAATCTTTTCTGTTCTATGGCCTTTCTGATCCCCTTGGAGGACGGGATGACGGAGAAAACCTGGCGGACGTATTCTCTGAACCGTACCCTTTCAATTTGATGAGGTACAATATGTGTTTCAATTATAGTCATTTTTTATGGATTAAGGAGAAAGGAGCTGGATGTCAATAAGGAAAATTTTATTAAGTATTCTCCGGCAGAGAAATACTTCTCTGCCGGATGTATATAATCTTATTCAAATTTTGCAGGAGGAATCTCTACCAGACCGAATTTTTCCTGAGCTTCGGTGAGTCTGTTTTTTATTTTGTTATATATTGAGTAGAACTGCTCGGGAATATTATCCTCCCGGGCATACATCTCCTCCACCCTCTGA
>CAYNFB010000128.1:0-9461 GCA_964396355.1 uncultured Leptospirales bacterium
AAAGGATATTGCTTGTATCAATGGAAATAAATACCTGATGGGGATGCTTCCGTCCACACAGGGGCGGAACATTGGCAATAGTTCCTTCAATTATTTTAAGAAGTGCCTGCTGAACACCCTCGCCGGAAACATCTCTGGTAATTGAAGGATTATCAGATTTTCTGGAGACCTTATCGATCTCATCTATGTATATTATGCCAATTTCAGCTTTTTTGATATCTCCATCAGCATTCTGAATGAGCCTCAGCAGGATATTTTCGACATCCTCGCCCACGTAGCCGGCCTCAGTGAGAGATGTGGCATCTACAATTGCGAAGGGCACCTTCAGAAGTTTTGCCAGAGTCTGGGCAAGAAGAGTTTTTCCTGAACCGCTTGGTCCGGCAAGAAGGATATTGCTCTTCTCGAGTTCAACCTCATTCTTAGCCATATTTTTATTGGAAAAAATTCTTTTGTAATGATTATATACTGCCACTGAAAGAATTTTTTTTGCCTGATTCTGACCAATTACATACTGATCAAGGACATCTTTTATTTCCCGCGGTTTTGCAAGAGAATCGAATGTGCTTGCGAAATCACCATCGACTTCTTCTGCAAGAATTTCATTGCATAATTCAATACATTCATCACAAATATATACATCGGGTCCAGCAACCAGTTTTTTTACAATTTCCTGGCTCTTCCCGCAAAATGAGCACATGAGAGGCGTGCTCGATTCTTTCTTTTTATCGTTGCTCATCTTTTCACCTATTGTTCTGTTCTTTCAATAACCTTATCGATCAAACCATATTCAACAGCTTCATCTGCAGTCATGAAGTTATCACGATCCATGCTTTTTTCGATTACTTCTAAAGGCTTACCTGAATGGTTTGCATAAAGTTCATTAAGACTTTTTTTCACTTTCATTATTTCTTTGGCGTGAATTTCTATATCAGATGCCTGCCCCTGAAAACCTGCTGACGGCTGATGTATCATGACCCTTGAATTAGGGAGAGCCGATCTCTTCCCTTTGGCTCCCGCCATAAGAAGGAGAGACCCCATTGAAGCCGCCTGTCCGATACAGATTGTCGCAACGTCGGGTTTGATATACTGCATTGTATCATAAATTGCTAGACCCGAAGTTACTACACCCCCCGGAGAATTTATATACAAAAAGATATCTTTGTCCGGATCATCCGCTTCGAGAAAAAGCATCTGCGCAATAACTAGACTTGAAATATGGTCATCAATGGCTTCGCCCAGAAATATTATCCTGTCCTTTAAAAGCCTTGAGTAAATATCATAGGAACGTTCGCCCCTGCTGGTCTGTTCTACAACAATTGGTACGAGACTCATTTATTAACTCCTGTAATAATGGATTTCAAAAAAAACGGCTGGAGTACTACTAGAAAATTCATACAACATTAGTACATTTATCGGTCTGTGTGTTAAATATTTTCGATATAAAATATCAAAATTTGTAATTAATACGGCAGTGATAAAATCACTGCCCCATCTTATTCTTAACAAACTCCTCAAGTGTAACAGCATCAAGTTTCTTAATTTTGGCATTATCATAGATGAAATCCATGGCCTGATCAAGAAGAATATCATGTTCAACAGACGATCTGTTGTTATTATCTTCAATGAGCTTCTCGATTTCCTCAGGGGTTTTGCCCATTTGTACAGAAAGATTTGCAATGACCTCCTTGTACTTATCTTCGGCTACTTTCAGATCCTCTTTTTTGACTATTTCAGAAAGAACAAGTGTATTCTTAACTGTTTTCACAGCATCTTCTCTAATCTTTGATCTGTATTCATCAGGATCAAGACCCATCATTGTTGCAAACTGATCGATGCTCTCTGCCTGATATCCGATTCTCTGCTGTGTTTTCTGAAAGATGGAATACATTTCGTTCATAACCATACTTTCAGGAATGTCAAAAGTGCTGTTTTGCTCTATCTCTGCAATAAGTCCGTTTCTTACATCTGAAGAAATTCTGTCACCTACGAATTTGGCGAGGTATTCACGAGTTTTGGTAGTCATATCCTCTAACGACTCATAACCTGATTTTACTGCAAATTCATCATTTAGTTCAGGCAGTTTTACCTTGCTTATTTCTGCAATTTTAACTACATAGGTTACGGTCTTTCCCGCAAAATCTTTTATATAGTATGATTCAGGATAATCTATGTCGACCTTCTTTTCTTCATCGACCTTCATTCCGACTATATGTTTATCAAGAGTGTATTCATCCTTGCTCTTTCCGACAACAATTGAATATTCTTTAAATTCCATTGCTTCAACAGCATCCTCAGGAACATCATCAACTCTCTTGAGCATAAACTTAACCATATTGCCGTTTTCAACCGCTGCATCTTCGAGAACTTCAGTCTCGGCAAATCTCTCAAGCATTGAATCTATTTCTGAATCGACATCGGAATCAGTTATATTACATGCCCACTCATCAATTTCCAGCCCTGAATAATCCCCCAGTTCAACAGAAGGCATTACTTCAAAAGTTGCTTTGTATTTAAAAGGCTCATTGCGTTTTATTTCATCATAGTGTATATTCGGTTCAACAATGGGAGCAAGGTCATTCTTCTCTACTGCTTCAAAAAAAGTACTCTTTGAGAGATTTGCTGCAACCTCTTCACCGGCATACTCTTTATATTTGGTTTCTATCATCTGAACAGGAGCTTTTCCTTTTCTGAAACCATCAAGTTTAGTATTCTTCTTTATATTCTCAAATACCGCTTTATATTCCAGTTCAACTTTTTCTACAGGTACTTCAATCTCGAGTTCAACAACGGCATTTTCGAGTTTCTTCTCACTTAAAATATTCAATTTCCTTACCCCTCTATCAGTAGTCAGTCAGTCTTACCTTTTCAGCTGTTGCAGACTTATTTATTTTATAGTCAATTCCAAACTATAAATTCAGATCACCTATATGAGTCAAATGTTTTTTAACTAATCGCTCTTTTTGTAAAACAGGCTCCGATTTAAAAAAAAGACAAGAGGAAGGAAAATCGACACCAGAGAGCAATAAATCAAGACCCCACATAAATAAAAAGAGGCTGTCATAAACAGCCTCTTTAATGAGCGGGAAACGGGATTCGAACCCGCGACGTCAACCTTGGCAAGGTTGCACTCTACCACTGAGTTATTCCCGCCTGCCTGTATCACTTGAATCTGCGAGCGAAGGGACTTGAACCCCCACACCTTGCGGTACTAGATCCTAAGTCTAGCGTGTCTGCCAATTCCACCACGCTCGCTCAAGTGATTCAAATATTGTTTTATACCCGGTTTTATGCAAGCAAATTTTTTATTTTATTTGTAAAAAGTAAATTTTTTTGAATATGATTCTTTTTAGAGTTAAAATGGCATAAAACTACAACTTATCTTCAACACAATAGTTATTGACAGAAGAGGCCTGTGATCTGAATTATTTTTTATACAAAAGGAACAATACCAGATGATTAAACCGGAAATAATCCATGAAGACAATCACCTTATAGTTACCATTAAACCCCCTGGAATTCTATCTCAGGGAGATATATCTGGTGAAGATTCCATGCTTGATATTATAAGAGAATACATTCGAATCAGATATTCCAAGCCGGGCAATGTTTTCACCGGTCTGGTGCACCGCCTGGACAGGCCTGTATCGGGACTCATGGTCTTCGCCAAGACATCAAAGGGTGCAGCAAGACTCCACAAAGAATTCCTGAATAAAAATGTAGACAAGTACTACACTGCACTGGTTGAAGGCCCTGATAAAATTAATAAAAAGTGGGTAAAAATAAAGAGTCACCTCGTCAGGATAAAAGACATTACCGTAGTATCAGAGGGGAAAAAGAAGAATTCCCAGGAAGCGGTAATGAATTATATCAGCCTATACAGAGACGGCAGATATTCACTTATTCTGATTAAGCTTGAAACAGGCAGAAAGCATCAGATAAGGGCTCAGCTTTCTGCGGCGGGTTTCCCGATTCTTGGAGACAGAAAATACGGGTCAAAAACAAGCATGGGAGATTCCATCTGCCTCAATGCAGCGAGATTGTCATTCACTCACCCCACGACAAGAGAGGCATTGAGATTCTCATCACCCATGCCCGAACGTTTCAAAAAATTTATTACTATAGAAGAAAACTATTATCAGTCTCTCATCGACAGCGCAATAGCCGGCCTCTGATCAGACCTTAAAGTCTATGGTATTTCCCCTGCTCTGAAAATCCTTCATTGTCTGACCCGGACTTTTCTCAGGCCTCAGCGGATTTTCCTTCTTGTTCAGCATCTCCTTTACATTTTCCCTGGCGCCTTCGAAGACTCCCTTGTAAATAACTCCGGTATTAAGCCCCGATTCTATTTTCATATTCCCCTCCCTGAAAATACTTTATGGTTATAATTTAGAACAATTCAAGCTGCGTGTCATCTTTTTTTTGGACTAAATTTTTTATTCGATGCAGATCAATGAGTTTTTTCTCTATTCTGCCGAGGAATCGGCTCCGTTTCTGCTCCAGTATTCTGCCGTGGTATTCTCTGGTTTTCGCATGAGACAGATATACGCTGTTTTTAGTACGGGTGAGAGCAACATAGAAAATCCGCTCTTCCTCTTTCAAATCTGCATCATCCCCCCGGAAGAGCAGAAAGGGATTTATCCCGTCTTCACATCCCGGAATAAAGACAGTGTTAAACTCAAGTCCCTTGGCAGAGTGAATAGTCATGAGAGACACAGATTCTGCTTCAGACATGTAATCATCAGATCCCCTTCTCAAACTCACTGTTTTAAAAAGCTCATCCAGGTCCTCTGCATCTCTGAATGCAGAAAGGACCAGATCCCGGTCAAACTCTGCACCAAAATATTCAAGGACGGATACCACCACATCAGCAGGAGAGCCTCCCTGATTCAGAAAACTCTGTATCTCCGCAGAAAGGGATTCATCCACCCCTCCTTTTGCCAGATATACTTTTTTTACCGCATCAAGAGCCGCAGAATAGGGTTCCCTTCTATAGAAAGGCTCATTATCCACGATCTGATATGCTACACCATGATCAGCGAAGGCCTTAATAATTGGAGCGAACATGAACGAAGACCTGCAGAGAACGGCAAAGTCAGAAAAGCCCAGTCCTGTTTCATCGCCATCGGCCATGCCGCTGTCCATGGAAAAGCTGCGTACACCTCCGAGAAGCCTCTCTATTTGTGATGCTATAAATTCAGCCTCACTCCTGTCAGTTGCACATTCTTCAATATTTACTTTCACATCCTCATCAACGCCGGAGAGAAATTTATCCGCATCAATAACCTGCCCGGCAGCCCGGAGAACATTTCCCGGACACCTGAAACTTCTGGAAAGCCGCACCAGCTTCATTGACGGATAGTCTACAGAAAGCCTGTGGACAAATTTCACATCCGCGCCTCTGAAAGAGTATATCGCCTGATCAGGATCTCCAATAACGAAGAGCTGCCCCTCCGCATCAGGAACCAGATGCCTTATCAGTCTGTACTGGGAGGCGTTGATATCCTGAAATTCATCAATCAGCACGAAACGGTATTTTTTATTATACTTCTCTTTCAGCAGCGGCTCCTTTTCAAATACTAATAAAGGAAGATATATAAGGTCATCAACATCAAGAACGTTAAGATCTGCAAGTTCGGACTGATAGAGGGAGAAAAACTCGCCCTCTTCATCAGCAAGGCCCTGTTTGAAAGATGAAATTTCTGAAGATGCCCTGCCGGCTTTCCGGCTCTTCAGACTGAAAAGCCGCTGGATAATTTCAATCTTCTCATCATCATCGATTATCCGGAACCCCTCAGACCTGCTGAAGAGATTTAAATTA
This sequence comes from uncultured Leptospirales bacterium, assembly GCA_964396355.1. GTDB lineage: Bacteria > Spirochaetota > UBA4802 > UBA4802 > UBA5550 > CAYNFB01. The sequence continues at coordinate 5,819 of CAYNFB010000128.1, forward strand.
TCCCTTATCACGGTCAGACCAAAATAATGAAAGGTGGACACTGCCGCTCCGGCTTCAATCAGTTCATTCCCGACTCTATCTTTCATCTCCCGGGCTGCCTTATTGGAAAATGTAAGGGCAAGAATCTGTCCGGCCTCTGCATCTCTGTGAGACGCAAGATATTTAATACGCTCAGTGAGGATCCTGGTCTTCCCCGATCCCGGCCCGGCAATTACCATGCAGGGACCTCCATGATGCTCAATACTGCTGATCTGTTCGCCGGTAAAGGCAAATCCGCCCTCATTCGAAAGACTGTTCATGTGAGCAGGCAGAGGGGAGATCTCCTTCATACCGGCCCGATAGGCCTGAAACTCCGCGATATCAAAAACTCTGGAAGAATACGCAGGAGGATCTGCAGGTAAAACCGCATCAGAGAAGAGAGAGCCTCCGGAAATTCCGGCGAGTTCACCGGGAGAGAAAACTTTCACCGTCCCGAACTCTCCGTCATAGCCCTCCTCCACGCAGACACGCCCCTCCCTGAGTCTGCCTATTCCCTCCTCAAGCAGTTCTCCTCCAGCCCGTCTTATTTCCTCTTTTGATGAATCCAGAAATATATGAAACTCCGACCCTAGAGCGCGTATCAGCCTGTGATATTCGGCCTCTACCTTCTTCGATGACGAACTCTTCTGCCCTGTAATCTCAGCAATAAGATCGGGAAGCCGGGTAATCGAATAAAAATCCTTATCTTCAACATCAGGCCCGAATCCATTCCTGTCACCGAGCTCGGCAATTCTGTACATAACACCTTTGGTTACCTCTTTGCCGCAGACCGGGCATATTCCTCCGTGCCTGGCAGTTTCCAGAGGGTTCCATACTATTCCGCATTTTCGATGTCCATCGTAGTGGTACTTACCCTCCTGAGGATAGAACTCAATGGTACCGAGAAATCCCCGGTCAAACTTCAGCGCATCATAGAGTCCGCGGTAGCTGAGCTCCGTATCGAAGAGATTTGCCTCCCTGCCGAGCTTTTCCGGAGAATGAGCATCGGAGTTTGAGACAAGTCTGAATTTATCAAGAATGCTGCAGTACCTGTTCATGGGCGGATCCGAGGAGAGCCCTGTTTCCAGTGCGAAAATATGTTCAGTAAGATCTTCAAAGCATTCATCAATGGAATCAAAACCTGATCTTGATCCCAGAACTGAGAACCAGGGTGTCCAGATATGGGCAGGTATAAGAAAGGAGGTCTCTGATGATTCAAGAACCATGTCCAGTATTGCCTTCGAATCAACACCCAGAATAGGTCTTCCGTCTGATCTGATATTGCACGTCCGGTCCAGCCTGGACTGAACTTTAGTCAGTGATTCGAAATCAGGAAAAACGCAGAGATTATGAACCTTCCGCACCCGTCCGCCCTTTTTATAGATGCTGCTGAGCTCACCCGTCAAAATAAAGTATACCTGTTCAGAAATATTATCGTGATGAAGCTGCCTGGACTCCTCCAGCCTGTACTCATCCCTGAGCCTGTAGAATCCGTTTTCACAGGGTTCAAGCTTAAGCTTTAACTCATCAACCCAGCCCGGATGTATACAGTCACCAGTTCCGATGACGTCAATTCCCTTGAGTCTTGCCCAGTACTCCAGATACTCAGGAACAAGCCGTTTACTCGTGGCCATCGAATAATGAGAATGTATGTGCAGATCGGCTATGTATTTCAAATTCTTCTCCTCCGGCAAAATAGCATACTGTCCCAACAGGCAGTACTTGAATTTTTTAAAATATTAATGTTGACAACAATCTCTAATGCCGGCAAATGGATTAACGTAAACGGCGCCGTGCCCAAGTGGTTAAGGGGGAGGTCTGCAAAACCTTTATTCAGCGGTTCGAATCCGCTCGGCGCCTCATAGATTGTTTCTCGCTTCAGCAAATAAGAAAATGCCCAGGTGGTGGAATTTGGTAGACACAAGGGACTTAAAATCCCTTGATCCTTGTGATCGTGCGGGTTCAAGTCCCGCCCTGGGCAATATTCTTTTTACTTCCATTCTTTAATAAAATCAATCATCAGTCTTAACCCGTATCCTGTGGCATTTTTAGGCCTGTAACCTCGAGCCTTACTGTACCATGCAGTGCCGGCTATATCAACGTGAGCCCAGGGTGTTTTCTCAACAAAATTTCGAAGAAAGACAGCCGCAGCTATTGTCCCGGCATTTTTCTCTGAAGACATATTATTTAGATCTGCAGCATCTGATTTCATTCTGTCATCATAATCTTCATAAAAAGGAAGCCTCCAGAGCTTCTCTCCTGTAATTTCAGCTGAGGACTCTAGAACAGAAGCAACAGAGTCGTCTTCGGACAAAAATGCTGCAACTGTTTCGCCAAACGCAGCAACACAGGCGCCTGTCAGAGTTGCCATATCCACGATTACATCGGGCTTCAGCTCCTTCTCCATATAGGCAAGAGCATCGGCAAGTATAAGCCGTCCCTCGGCATCGGTATTCCCGATTTCTACAGTCTTTCCATTATACGAGGTATATACATCCCCCGGTCTGAAGGCACTGCTGCTGAGCATGTTTTCAGTAAGAGGCATCACTGCCGTTATATTCTTTTTTATTTTAAGTTCAGAAGCGGTCTTTACTATGGAAAGAACTGTTCCTGCACCAGCCATGTCCATTCTCATTGTCCCCATGGAGCCGCCCGGTTTCAGATTCATTCCGCCGGAATCGAAGGTTATCCCCTTCCCTACAAAACCGATTGTTTTTTTAGATGAAGGATTACCTTTATACTCAACGATAACGAACCGTGGAGGGACATCGCTCCCTTTGTTTACCGCAAGAAGCAGTCCCATGTTCTTCTTTTTAATTGCCTTCTCATCAAGGACAGTACATTTCATCCCTGAGGCTGAAGAAATCTTCTTTGCCAGCTTGGCAAAATCAACAGGATTAATCTCATTGGTCGTATCATTTACAAGATCACGGCAGAAATAAGTATTCTCTGCAACAATAAGCGCCTCTTTAAGAATTGCAGATGCTCCACTAAGTTCAGTATAAAAAACAACTTTATCAAGATGGATATCTCTGCTTCTGTCACTCTTATACTTATCAAAGCTGTAATCGGAAAGCATGAGCCCCTCTGCAACAGAAAGCAGAACATCCTCATCCTTTAAATTCCCCAGCTGAGGCACAACTATTGAAACCGAAGATATCTTGCCGGATCTGCAGAACCCCGTTACAGCAGCAGCAGAGTTGCGTATTTTCTCCCTGTTTATTTTCGTGTGTTCTCCCAGCCCGCAGAGAATAAGATTTGCCCCATCCTTCCGTGATACTGCAGTGACCTCTCCTGCCGCCCCGAAAAAAAATGAAATGTCTGATTTCTCCACCAGCACATTCCCCCGAACCTCACCGGTCGCATCTAATTGTTTTATATTCTCTTCATCAAGAAATACAACGACAGTATCCGTCTGCGATATATTTGACAAATCGTTCTTTACCTTTATTTTCACGAATAGACCTCTCCATTACAAAACTAAATTTAATTTCATGCCATATTATAGAAGGGACTTATCCTCTTCAATTATTTATTGAAAATATAATTATTTAAAATTTTTTATAGAAGAGCCTGGAAAAAGTTATATACATAAGGATAAACAATAGTTTACTGAAGGTGCTCA
>CAYNFB010000129.1:0-223 GCA_964396355.1 uncultured Leptospirales bacterium
GGAGCCGGAAAAGGAGGACATGATCTCCTCATATACAATATACTGGGGAAACAGTTCCGGAGAAAAAACCGGACTCATATGCGAGCTTGCAAAGGATGAGGTCTCGGCAGGACGCTTTCTTCCTGAAAACACAGCTGTCCCGTCGGGAGCGACTCATTTCATCGCATACTCTGTTTCATCAGAGGACGGTTCAGTCTCTGCGCCCGCCATGCTTGACATAGAT
>CAYNFB010000129.1:284-6043 GCA_964396355.1 uncultured Leptospirales bacterium
ACAGGAAGAGCCCCTTCCGGCGGCATTGCCGAACGCTACGTGGCTGTTTATGACGGCAGGCTCTTCCTCAACGGTGATGACGGTGTAGGAAACGGTGTGGAGCTCTGGAGTTATGACGGGACAAATCCGCCGGTTCTGGCAGCGGATGTCTGGGCAGGTATCGATGATTCATACCCTGCATTTTTATGCCAGTTTAACGGAAAACTCTATTTCCGGGCAAACGGCGGAGATTACAAGGGAACTGAGCTCTGGAGCTTTGACAGTTCAACATCGACGGCGACTCTCCATAATCTGAATACCGCCTATGCCTCCGGTTCATGGCCCCGATATATGACAATATACAATGGCGCAATGTATTTCAGTGCACAAAGATCCAATGAAGGAAGGGAACTCTGGTCATTCAATGGTACAGATTCCCCGTCTGTAGCATGTGATATTAATCCGGGAAATTCAGATTCAGATCCATCCTGCCTCTGCCTTTTCAACGATATGATTTACTTCACCGCTGATACCGGCAGTACTCAGCTGTGGTATTTTGACGAAACAGAAGCACATCAGGTCAGTTCTCTACCCGCTGATTACGATCCGGCATACCTCACTGTTTTTAATGGTGAAATTATCTTCAGTGCAGGAAAGTCAGGCGCAGGTAACGGCGTAGAGATGTGGGCATATGACGGAAACAGTGAACCCTATGAAAAATTCGACATCATTGAAGGAGAGGACAGTTCCTCTCCCGGACATTTCAAAGTATTCAACGGAAAACTCTTCTTCCAGGCATTCGATGCAGATCACGGAGAGGAGATATGGTGCTATGACGGTAAATCCGTGCCGTGCAGAATTTCAGATATAGTTGCCGGAACAACTGGTTCAAAGCCAGAATCATTCACTGTATTCGACAACAAACTGTACTTTTCGGTCCCAAACTCTTCTTTTCAGAGAAAACTATGGCTGCTGTATATAAAGTAAACTAAAATTTATAGATTGCCCCGAGAGAAAGGCCTGCTCCGTGAGCAAAAACACTCCTGTCATAAATATAGAGATAGGATAGTGCAGCCAGGACACTGAAACTTCCGGCAGAATACTCATAACCGCACTGAAGCTTTACCGAAACAGTGGAGCTCCGGGTTTCATAATCCTCACTTTCTATATCAAGATATGAATACCCCGGCAGCAGATGCAAAAATCCCGTACCGGCAGGAACAAGAAACTCCCACCGGGGCCCTGCATAAAAAGAGAAGTCATTCATCTCCGCCTCGTCTCCGCTGAAACTGACAGCCTCCCCTTCTGCATAAAGAAGAGGAGCCCAGAGGGCAGATCCTTCAGGAAGAAAACCGGAAATCGATTGAGAATATCCGAGAGACAGTCCCCATGCGGAGGGCACAGCATCGGAGATCCGGCCCATGACGTGATAAAAAGTTCCATATATTCTTATTCTGCCGTTTAAATCAGCAGTTTTAATCTCTTTCTCCAGTCTCTTCCTGTCAATACCTCCCGGAGGCATTCCCTCCATACCCGCGAGATAGTGTCTGACCACATCTTCATCCTTCATAATGCTTCCCAGCTTCTTATTCAGCTCAATATCCTCGAGGTGACTGCCTGTAACGTAGAGCTTGACGAGCTGCTTCTTCTTTATGGCAAAGGCGCCGTGGGCATTCTTGAATATTATGTGATAGGCATCCCACTTCACCACCTTTCCGGTGAGATATGTTCCATCAGACAGAAGAATAGTATCAGCACTGAGCCGGAGGGGGAGAATAAGAATAAGACAGGCCAGAATACACATCTTTTTTAACATATAAAAATATCTCTCATAGCAAATATTTATAAATGACACTCTTCTAAATCACGGCCTGAATTTCATTTCACAGGAAGAAAAAGACGGCACTCGCTGTTTCTGAAAAGAGAATCCGTTTCTGCATCATTCAATTCCATAATTCCGGTTTTGACAGGAATAAAGAAGCACCTGCACTGAACAATGTCAGCAGCTCCGCGCCCGGATTGTTCATAGAAACCTGCACCCTCGAAACTGCAGCCTGCGTAGACAAATATCTGCACAGAAACATCATCCCACTATTCATTGCTGAAATCCCCTGAAGAAAATGCAGCCTCAAGTAAACTTTCTCCGCATCGGGGACAAATTAAAGGCATATCAATTTCCTGAGAAAAACCTGTTTAAAAAAAGAACGACTATTCTATGCATGGAGAAAACGTCCTGCCAATACAAAAGAGGCATGAAGGGTCCAAGACCCGCCGGTAGAATAAATACCTACGGAGAGGTGAGGTCTACATTCTGAACTATCCCGTCACTGCCTCCAAGAAAGGTTACTGAAATAGTCTGCGGTGAATAGCCAGATTTATCATATGAAATATCATAATCACCTGGAAGAATTATTCTGTGATAGTAGCCTTCCAAATCGGTAGTTGTAAAGATATCCCCTCCGTCAACAGAAATCTCCACATCGGCAATTCCCTCACCGCTTACGCTGTCGGTAACCCTTCCGTGTATGCCGTAACCGCTCTTCTCTATGTAAGCCGTCATTGAGTCCCGATTATAGAGGAAGACCTCATTGATTCCGGCCTCTGTGTCGGGATTGCTCTTTGCAACTTCTACTGTAAAATCAAGACATCCTGTTTCCTTGTAGCTCCAGTCCTGAAGAGAGCCGGTGACAACATACCAGTCACCGCCGTTTATTGTTCCCTCATCAACGAGGGCAGATGACAGCATATCGGGATTGTCTTTAAATACATACCCGTCACCTGAAAGATCAGAAGTCGAATAGGCCTTTGCAAAGTCTACAACCAGGTCATTTTCATCGGGAATATCACCGCCGGCGTTTTCACTGGCATAATCAAAGGGACGGTTCACAATGACCGCACCTGAGTGATAGGTCACCGATGTGTGAGACACATTCGCTTCAGAATAATCACGCGTAGCTGAGCTCTCTTTCTCGGAGAAGGCAGAACCCCCATAGGAGGAGGATGAATCAGACCAGGCGTAGCTGAAATTTCTGTTGAGGTCAACCCGGTTTGCGTTGTATCTGGTGCCGGCAACAAATCCGTCGGGGTTGAGGACCGGTATTATGACAATATATCTGCTGTCGACAAGAGCCTTTATATCGGAGTCGGTGTCATAATTATCTGTGAGATAATCGATGTATTTAATCAGTATTTCCGCGGAGATAATTTCGCTTCCGTGAATTGCCCCGTTGAGTCTTATCCGGGGCTCCTCCTCGATTGCTGATGGATTATCGGATATGACAATTGCGCGGATAGTCCTCCCTTCTTCACTGTAGCCCACGGTATCCAGCCGTGCTATGTCGGAATGTTCGCTGACCACCTGGTCGAGAAAGACTTCGATCTCGTCAAGGGAATGATAAATTTCGGGAAACTCATAGGTATAGGACTGCGTGTCATCCCCTTCTCCCCCGCCTGAACATGCGGAGAGAAACAGGAGAAAAACTGATATGTATAATAATTTCTTCATCATTTTAATATTGTACAGGTGGTGAAAAATGTTTCATTTAATCAATGAAAAAAAATTATTGCTTCTGCACATCGAAGAAGAGAGCTCTCTACTTTTTATAGAAAATATTCACTTTAAAACAATAATTCCTGCTTTTTAAGGGTTTTCCTTACAATCTTTTATTAAAAAAAAATTGACTTTCTGTTATTCTATGTTTATTTTCTAAATTCTAAATAAATAGGAGGATTTTTATGAAAAAAATTCTAGTAGCACTCGCTATCATGATGGCTTTTGCATCAGCAGAAGTATTTGCAGCCGATAATATCGGACCAGGACTTGGAAGAGTTCTTCTCAAAGGAAAGAAGGGAAAAGTTATGGAACTTCTTGGAACATGTTTAAATGGAACATCCGGAAACGGTACCTTTGCAATTTCCACAGGTACTCTCGGATATCAGGAAGGTGCAACAATCGGTCTGAGTTCTATTGATGTTTACATCGCTGAAAACATGGATTCACTTGCAAATGACATAGCAAAAGGCGAAGGCGAATACCTTGAGACTCTTGCTCACCTCATGAAAGCTGAGAACAAAGCAAACTTCAAAAACAACCTTCATAAAAACTTTAATAAGATCTATACATCAAAGAATGTAACTTCTAAAGAAGTAGCTGCAAACATTAAACAAATTAACAGCTAATAGTGTCATTTAACGTTTTTATAAGAAAATTCAAGTACGGCGTTACAGCCGTACTTGTTTTATTTATTACTGCCGAAGTATCTTTATACGGAGAAAAAAACACTTCTTCAAACCCTGAACAGGAAAAGTATATTTCAGAACTCATCACAAAATCCCGCGAAATGAAACTCTCAGAAAATCTCTACTGGCATACTATTCTTCATTACAAGAAAAACTTTACCGGCGGCTACACAAGCCTCATGGATGACCCAAAGTTCTTTTTTTCAGAAGAAGGAAAGAATAAGCCTGATGAAGAACTCGAATCAACCATAAGAAATTTTTTCACACCCCTGGATAAAACAAAGATGCATCCAACTATTAAATTTTCTGCAAGGTATGCCTGGCTTAAAAAAAGTCTTTCAATAGATCCGGCAAAGCTGCCTTACGATGGGGATGTATGGTTTAATAAATTCTACAAAGAGATAAATCCTTCGACAATTACCCTTGTTTTCCCGGCAGGTTATATGAACAGCCCGGCATCGATGTATGGCCATACCCTGCTTCTGGTAAATTCCAAAGGAAAAAGCAGACTTCTTTCACGTGCGGTAAACTACGCAGCCGCTACAAATGACGAATTCGTGCTCTTATTCGCATACAAGGGTCTCTTCGGGCTCTATAAAGGATTTTATTCATTTCTTCCTTATTATGAAAAGATCGCCGAATATAATGACGGTGAAATGCGGGACATGTGGGAATACGAGATAAAGCTCACTCCTGATGAAAAGAAGAATATGATCAGACATATGGTAGAGATGGAAGGAGTATACTCTGATTATTATTTTATTGATGAGAACTGTTCCTTTAATCTCCTATACCTAATTGAAGCAGCAAAACCTGACACGCAGATAACAAGCTCATTCGGTTTCGGAGTAGAACCTATTGATACAATAAGAGTGGCACAGAAGAAAAACATTGTCAGCAACCGGGTTTTCAGGCCGTCACTCTATTCTAAAATTCAGTATCTGAGGTCAAAACTAAGCAGTAAAGAACAGATAACTGTTCTGAAATTCTGCAAAGGAGAAAGTGAAACTTTCAATATAGACTCTCTCAATACAGATAATGAAAAAAAAGCAATCATGTGCGATCTTGCATCAGACTACCTGCGGTTCATGGCTGCAAAACATGATATTACAGGGCAGGAGTACAGATCAAGATTCATGGCTGTACTGCAGAAAAGAAATTCACTACCCAGGATTAATACCATGAAAAATATTCCTGATCCGATTGCTCCTGAATATTCCCATCTTTCAAGAAGAATAGCCGTTGAAACAGGCAACGGCCTGGAAGGAATATATTCTCAGGCCGCCTATAGACAGTCATGCCACGAGTTAATGGATCCGGAAGAGGGACTGATCAGGAACTCACAGATAGTATTCGGCAATATTGCAGGAAGATATTACTATGATGATAAAAGATTTGTCCTTCAAAGGTTCGACTTTGTAGATGTCACATCTCTTCCTCCATCAGATTCATTCTTTTTCAATAACTGCTATGATTTTAAAGCAGGATTCATTCAAAATGTACGGGATGAGAAGAAGGAAACACTGGCCTTCCGGGTAAAG
>CAYNFB010000129.1:6083-9433 GCA_964396355.1 uncultured Leptospirales bacterium
CTTTCTGAAAATGTTCAGATATACTTTTTAGCCGGAATCAACTCTTTTTTCAATCCTGAGTATCAATATTACAGTGATATTTTAGGGGGAGGCGAATCCGGTCTTCTCACAACACTGGGACCATGGAAAAATCACATGTACGCATCAGCCTACGGTGCTCCCGCTGGAGAAAAACACGCAAGGTATTCTGCAGGGCTCTCGGAAAGAATAAAAATCACCGATTCGGTCTCCTTTATTGCTGATTATTCATGGAATCGTGACTATTTTTTCAGCTGGCATGAAGTCAGCGCAAAGGTAAACTTCTACTTCTGATTTAACATCACTTCAGCCCGCTTTATACAAACTTTTACTTGAAATTTAAAGCACCTCTGTATAATGATATTATAATCCTAAATACAGGGCACGGCTATGTCAGACAAAAAATGGTATCATAAAATACTTAGAAGAAAAAAAACCGGAGATAAAACTCCGGCAGAGGATGAGACTCAAAAAAAAGAGTCCTCTGAAAATCAGAAAAAAACAAAACTCACCAGGAAGGAGAAGAGAGCTGCAAAGAAGGCAAGGCCTCTTCACAGGAGAATGATCACTCAGACACTAAAGACTCTCCTTGTAAGAATTCCGCTGCTAATAGTTATTATTATTGGAGCTACACTGGTATTCCTTAAACTCTACCTCTCCCCTCTCACTGTGGAGGAACTGGCGAAGACAACATTTAAAGGAATGTCAACAGGCTCTCTCGATCTGAAGGTTGAAAAGTTTACCCCCTACGGCGGTTTCGTGATAAAGGATCTGGTAATCCGCAGCGGCGAGGATTTTAACAACTCAAAACTTCTGGAGATTGAAAAGCTGGTCTTCGACTACGGATTTTTTAAGATATTTACGGGAAGCGTGAGGTTCCCTGAAATTGCAATTTATAAGCCCAGGGTTTACCTGAAGGAAAAAGGCGGAGTATGGAATGCAGCTGTTCTAATGAAACCTTCAGAGAAGAAGGAGGAGCCCGAACCGGAAGTGGAAGAAGTAAAGGAGAGTTCCCCTCCATCAGAAATAAATCTTCCTGTTGCAGTGGACTTCCTGTTTAACTTCGTGCTTCAGGATTTAAGAGTCTACGTAAAGGGAGCAGACTTCACCTCATCTCTTACCGGACTGAGTTTCAATGCAAATATCGACATTCCTCCTTTTAAAACAATCCCTGCCGGAATCGAGGCGGTAAAACTTTTAAAGACGATGAAAATTGAATTGAATCCGGAAAACTCTATGGAGGTAAGCTTCAATTCACAGGGAGCATCGACGAACCCCGACCTGACACTGATGTGGAAGCTGATTTTTCAGAACAGCAAGACAAAACAGTTCAGCAGTTCTCTCAAAATCGGATCTTCACGCATGCCCCTGAGGCTGAAGAACAAGTACTTCAGTCCTCTGCAGTTCATGGTATCATACGACGTACTGTATAATCCGATTAAAGATTATCTGCAGATAAAAGATCTCTCCGTGAGATTTAAGAAGAGCAACTGGCTCAAACTCTCAGGATCAGTTGCGGGAGTTACAAAATCTCCGGTCATAGACATAAGGATGGATGAAAGCGACATCCCGCTTAAGGATCTCTATCCCTACTACGTTCTTCTCACAGGAGACAGGAATACTTACTTCGGAGGAAATATTTCTCTGTTCCCTCTCACCGTGAATGGAACACTAAACAGTCAGAACATAAAAGGTCGCGTCGCATTAAAAAGAGTCCGGTTTAAAGTTCCCGGAACAGAGGCATCTGTTCCATCGATGAACCTGGATTACTTTTTAAAGAAAAACGGCGAGGCAATGCAGATCGGTGCCGACATTAAAATGCCGGGATTCAGCTACGTTCTCCAGGGAAGCAAATCAGGCAGAAACGGACTGAAACTCAGTGCAAGAGTTAAATCTCCCGACGGCTTTAAAAATATTGATCTGACCGGAATAGACCTTTCTCTGTTCAATTCCGCCACAGGCAGAAGCGCCCTGACCATGGCAGTGAACGGGAAGGTTAACATGGGTAAGAACATAAAGGGAGCCGTAAATATTAGTAAATTTCGATTCCGGAAAGAACCCCTCATTACCATGGTTCCGGGAAGGATGAAGAAGCAAATTGAGGGTATCCCCCTGAATAAACCTATAGATCTCAGCCTCTCTTCCAAATTCAACCTTGGAAGCAAAATAACCGACGCATCTATCAGGCTCGGCGCTGCAGTGCCCGACTATAAGCTTAATGACCTGCTGCTCACAGCCTCCATCCGTCAGGACAACGGAGCCAAAACTATAAGGCTCAAAGACCTGTCACTTGGAAGCAGAGAGATGCACCTGGCACTGAAGGCTAAGGGGACAGTGGAGATGAAGAAATCACCACTGTCCAACTCAGATCTTAAACTCTCCCTGGAGCTGAACAACCCGAAGCTCAGGTCAGTATTCGGCCCCTGGATGTCATCCGGTCTTATCAGGCTGAGTGCAGCCATGAAGGGCGATCTTGAAACAGGCAAAGCCTCGGGAAGTCTTGTATTCAAAGACTTCAACATACGAAACGATAAGGAGAAGCTGTCTGTTGCAGGGCTTAACATGGACTTCCCATTCGACTACGCCTTCAAAACAGCCGGTAGTACCAGATCATATATTGGTGTCACACAGAACCAGGTCATAGACAGCGGCCACTTCCAGGATAAGGAAAACTTTTCCATCAAATCCGTCAGGGCCAAGCATCCGGCAAGAGATATTGCATATGAATACATGAAGGACTTCTCCACAAATATATCCTTCAAAAATAACGTATTTAAGATAACAGACCTCAAGGCTTCGGTAATGGACGGATCAATCTACGGCAGATCAATACTCTTTAATCTGGCAGACTATAAGCCGGAAAACATGGAGTTCAATCTCATACTGGACGCCACCAACATCGACGTCGCCAGACTTGATGATCCCGATCCGAAGAACAAGACCCATGAGGCTGAGCTTTCACTGAATGCAAATTTTTCAGGACGAGGACTCAATATTCAGAAGGAGCTCACCGCAAGCGGATACGTGAGTATTTACAAGATAGGCAGCGACTTTGCGAACAAACTGATGAAGGGGCTCAGCGAGGAGAAAGGAAAATCTAAACTCGGAACGCCGGTTCAGCTTGTTGTAGACAATGCCGCCGGTATAGAGGGATTTAAGTTTAGAATGGACAAGGGTCTGGTTTATACAACCGTAACCTTCGCAGTGAAGACACTTTCATATATTGCTAAAATTGAAAATAATCAGGTGGATTTCAACAGAATCCCCATTCAGGAATATTTAAGAAAAGTTGCAGAGGATAAATAACATGAAAAAAATCGTAATATTACTTA
>CAYNFB010000130.1:0-9396 GCA_964396355.1 uncultured Leptospirales bacterium
CTTACACATGTTAATACTGTCGGCGCAAAAGACGGAACTAATTCAGTTCGGGTGGGTCAAACCGGGAAATTTGTTTATGCTGTTAATAGAAATCCTGTAAGTATAGATGGCGCTAACCAGTATACAATTTCAATTTATTCTGTTAACACTTCAACGGGTGCGCTCACTGAAATTGCAGACAGCCCTTATTATCCGGTAGCAGGCGGCCCCTACTCAATTGCAATTGTAGAAAGATGATTTATAAAGCCGGTATACCGGGATTTACTGTCTCATATAATGGAAAGGGGAATTAAGCTCCCCCCAGATCAGTCCTCTTCAGACTGAACACCCGGCAGAGCACAGGATTCATGCCTCTGCCCCTTATTCCATGGACGCTTAAAATACCAGTTGCCGCAGTAGTTGAAGAAGAACATCATGCGCAGCAGTTTGAGAATCCGCGCCCTATCCTTTTTAGTATATAGCCTGTTCAGCTCAGATGAAAATTCGGCAGAAGGCTCACTCCCTTTAGCAAAAGCCCATTCACGGGCATAGGTCAGAGCAACCCACTCCCTGTATTCAAAATCTTTCTTATTAAGACGCTGGAGAGATTGAAACTCTTCCTTTGATAAACCGGCTTTTCTGCCCACGGCAGAATGTGCGGAGACTCATCCTGCGCAGTCATTGGCCATGGAAACCACCAGAAGCAGTTTCTCCCTGAATACCGGATCTACATTGCGGAAAGTGGATAAGAAGGTCGGTCCCCTGAAAATGCTGAAAAAACGGAATAGAAAATCCCCTGGCGACTCGAATGTCTGAAGCGAATTCATAATACAATACCTCTAAAATCAATTTATAACTTCATATAAAAGATATCCGCTGTTCCGGTCAAGATCATTCATTTTTTTCTCAACTTCTGTGCCCTTGGTCATACATTGAGAATCCCGCCGAGAAGCTGATCTGTAATAGGGTCCACATCCTCAAGCAGATTCTCAGGTGTGCCGTTAAGGACTCTGTTCACCACGAGATATTCGGTAGTACTGAGAATCATCGTAAGGGTCAGCCGTGGATCGGTGCCGGCCCTGAACTCCCCCTTCGCAATCCCCTCTTCAATAACAGGCAGAAGAATCCTCATGGTGTCATTTATAAGATTGTAGGCCTCTGTGTTAATAAACTTTCTGTTCGGTTTAAGAATGAGAAATGCCACAGCGGCATAATCAGAATGAGTCTGCCAGAACCAGAGATAGTCATAAATATATGACCTGATTTTGTTTGCCGCACCTCTGACATGCTCCAGGATAAATTCAATCTGCACCTTCTCATTTCTCGTAAGCTCACCCGGGATAGAAAAGAGCAGCTCCTCCTTTGAGGGAAAGTATTCATAGAAAGTAGCCTCTGAAATTTTAGACTCCCGGACTATATCGACAATTGTCGTATCCTGGAATCCCTTTTGAGCAAAAAGCTTTTCCGCGGCTCTGAGGATGAACTGTTTTTTCTCTTCCTTTTTGTTCGATGACATATTTTTAAACTCCCGAATCAGTAATATACATATTAAGCAATACACTCAAAAATATTTCAGTTCAGCCATATAATAAAACTACTCTTATGATATCACAATTATGATTTTACATTATTTCAAGAGTCAATATTCTTTTTTTATTAAAAAAATCAAATTGCGATTTTAATTAATTTGACATTAGTATAGTATCATCTTATTGTTTATTCCATATGGTTGGATACACCGCATATCCGGAGGAACGGAGAATGGATGACGCTATTTATAAAAAACTCAGAGAACACATAGACAGTCTCCCTGCAGGTTTTCCCGAAACAGAAAGCGGAGCAGAGCTGAAAATGCTGAAGAAATTCTACACTCCCGAGCAGGCTGCAATAGCCATGGAATTCAAGAATATTCCCGAAAAAGCATCTGCCGTTGCCGAAAGACTGGCAATGGGGCTTGCCGAGGCTGAAGAAAAAATAGAACAGATGGCAAGAGAAGGAAGTCTCTTCAGAATTGAAACCCCCGATGGGCTGGTATATACTCACCCGAACTATATTATGGGCCTCTATGAGTGGCACGTAAATTCTATCGACAAAGAGGCCGCATCATACTCCGATGATATATACGACGCGCTGTTTGACAAGCACTGGAAGGGCCGGGAGACCAGGCAGCTTCGGGTAGTCCCCGTAGGCAAATCCATTGACACAGAGAACATCGTGCGAAGCTATGATGCAATCCGCGAACTGGTAAAGGGAACAACTGAAGGGCCCTATGCAGTTGCCCCGTGCATCTGCCGGGTCGAGCAGAAAGCCCTGGGAAACGAGGTTAACCGCCCCATGGAGACCTGTCTCACATTCGGACTGGTTGCGAAATACTACATACAAAACGGAATAGGCCGGGAACTCACTCATGATCAGCTCATGGACAAACTCGACGAGTGTGAAGATGCAGCGCTCATTCCATTCAGCACCAACTCGAAGCAGATTTCCAACATGTGCATGTGCGACAAGGATGCATGCCAGGTGATGAGAATAATATCAAAATGCCCCAAACCTGCGGAGGAGGTTCACTCTGCGTTCTTTGCTCACATTGACGAGGAATCCTGCACCGGATGCGGTAAATGCGTGAAGCGATGCCAGATTGATGCGGTTAAAGAAGTTCAGGCAGCAGAAGGGGCGAAGCAGAGGAAGTACTTCATTGATCTGGACAGATGCATCGGCTGCGGTCTCTGTGTTTCAGTCTGTCACACCGGGGCTGTCACATTAAAGGGCAAGGAAGTTCTGGATGATGTTCCGGAAAATGTAATGGATATGAACATAAGGATGGCCAAAGAGAGAACAAAGCTCGGAGTTTAGCAGCCCGGTATTTTTCTTTACAATCTAACCGGATATCCCAAAAGAGGCAGGGCGAAACCCTGCCTCTCCCCGTTCATAACCGCATTCTTTTTTTTAAAAAATTCATCCCCTTTAATTTGAAAAGAAGTTACTGCTTAATATATTAGCAATATAGAAGAGTTGCTTATGTTACAGTGTTCATTGCGTATAAAAATCCGGCTGCACAGAGTGTTCTCTTCTGAAAGATCCGCCCTCCCGGATAAGAGAGGCAGCGAACCTTCCGCGTTAATACCGAATAGAGAACGCTCAACAGCTTATCCGCAGCGGGAACTGTCTGTAATCAATGAGAGGGGAGCATGAAACAATCATTTAAATTACCGGATCAGATATTCTCAAAGAAATCCGATGCGACTGAAGTGACATCTTTCCGAAGCAGATACGGTCTCCGTAAAGTCTCAATTTACACAGAAGATTCAGAAAATTTTAAATACGGAGTGACCAGAAGATACAGGCCAAAAGTCTTGCACATCATGATGATATGCATCACTCTCATTTTTTCAACAATGTGTTCATCCTGCAGCAGCTTTTCAAATACTGAAAAAATACCAGAAAAAGATAAAACGGTTATTTCAGTAATCAGATTCAAAGACCGTTCAATCGGCACAAAACAGTATGAACCCTGGCGAATGGGCCTGCCCGATATGATCATGGAGTCGCTATCGGTGGTTCCCTCTTTCAGAGTAATATCCCGGGAATACTTAATAAACAATGTTCTGGAAGAACAGAAATTCCAGCTTCTGGGTGCAACTGATCCGGACAGTGCTGTAGAAATGGGCAATATGCTGAACGCCAGATACATGGTGATCGGCTCATTTTCAGTATTTAATAACAACCTCCACATCAATGCAAAAGTGCTGTCAGTCAAAACAGGAGAGCTCCGGTACCAGACCTCCGCACGGGGTGTCCTTAACAGCTTTTATAAGCTTCAGAACAGAATTGCCGTTGATATAACCAGAGGCCTTCAGATTACTCTCACCAAAGATGCTGAAAAAAAAGTCCGTTCAAGTTACGGCACAAGAGTAGTCAATGCATCCCTTGCCAATTACAAAGGAGAGGAAAAAGTTGAAAAGATTACCATGTTAAAATCAGCAAAAAAAGAAGTAGATACCCGGAAGAAAATACAAAAGCTCAAAACCGAAGCAAAGGCAAGCTTTAAACAAGCACTGAAGCATGACAAAAATTATGAGAAAGCGAAAAAAAACCTCGGGAAGATAATGCTTGGTGTGCCCATGACCATCTGATCAGGCCATCACAGATAGTTTGATCAATAATTATAAATCTGCAATTATCGGAGGAAAATCTCATGAAAAAATTATTGTTTCTTTTTCTGCTCATTCTTACAGTTCTAACTACTGCACCCTCCGTCACAAAAGCGGGATCTCTCATGGTAGGCATGAAAGGGTGGTATGCCTTCTGGGGCGGTATACCCGAGGGATTGTCAAAGATTGCTGATGATGAAATCGACGAAGGAATAGAATACGGGTTAAATCTATCCTTTACAGGAGCAGCCAACAGCGAAACAAACAGTTCAGACGAAACCGGGAAGGGCTTTCTGGCCGGACCGGTAATCGGTTATCAGACCGATGACCGCATGTGGTCACTGAGCCTTGCGTTAATGTATCTAAGCGTATTTGACTACGATACAACTTCAACGGGAACCTTTACAGTCGGGGCACCTGAAAATCTCAACGGGACTAACACCCTGGACTATTCAATAGAATTAAAACGGCGTGAAATAGATATGGCAGTATCCAGAACTCTGAACTCCCGGTTAAAGGTTTTTGCTGGATACAAGTATCAGAGTTCGGAGAACAAGCTGAAGATTACCGGTACAATATCAGAGCCCACTATACCGTTCTCATCAGATGTTAATTCTGAGACTGAAATTAAAATCTTTACCCACATGCCCACTGCGGGTCTCGGATTCGTCCATCCCCTTACAAATTCAGTATTTCTGGGACTCCAGACAGGGATTCTCTATGTAATCCCAAAATATGAATCAGAGACGAAAGACAATATTACAGGCGCAAAAAGCAGTGAATCATCTGATTTAGAAAAAACCTTCGGAGTAAATCTGGAAGCATCCGTATCCTTTTTAATCAAAGAGAATATAATTTTACAGGGAGGATACAGATATCAGGGAATGAAAATAAAAAATTCTGACGGTTCATTGGACGTATGGGACAGCTTTCATGGAGTTACTCTTTCGGCACTATATCTTTTTAATCCCTGAAACTGCTGAATCAGGAAAATCCTCTGCCGAAGTTTACTCGCGTCGATTATAAAATAATTTCTGCAGCAATTATATCAAAAAAGAAGCAGAGACTAATAAAAAAGTCTCTGCCCTGTCTTTATCTTAAATCAAATTTTTTACTGATCAAACTGTCAACTCTTCAGCGCCGGATAATCGGTATACCCCTTCGCACCCGGCACGTAAAAAGTGCTTTCATCCCACTCTGCCGTTTCAGCTTTTGCCTCAAATCTCTCAACAAGATCAGGATTGGAAATATAAAGTTTTCCGTAGGCCACAAGATCTGCCAGCCCGTCTTCTATTACTTTATTTCCCGATTCCCTGTCAAAGGCAGTATTTATCATGAGAGTACCCTTATACAGAGGCCTGTAATGTTCGGCAATATGGGGCTCTGCCCCGGGCACATCTGTCACATCATTAAAGGGCTCCGAAAGGTGAAGATAGGCCAGATCGTATTCATTCAGCTTCTTTACTATATAATCAAAAGCTGGAATACTCTCCTCATCTAAAGTCATGCCGAAGATGCCGTGAAGCGAAGGATTAAGTCTGGCCCCTATGCGGTTTTCAGGCATATACTTTTTCACCTCATCGAGAACTTCGAAGAGAATCCTCGCCCTGTTTTCGATTGAACCGCCGTATTCATCGGTTCTCTCATTGGAGGTACGGCTGAAAAACTGATGAAGAAGATACCCGTTGGAGGAGTGAATTTCCACTCCGTCAAAGTTCGCTGTCATTGCATTCTTTGCGGCTCTTCCGTAATCCCGGATTGTCTCCTTAATTTCTTCAACCGTCATAGCCCTGGGCGCCACAGTCTCCTTAAATCCCTCAGGAGTATAGGATTTAGAATTCGGATTCAGAGCAGAGGCCGACAACGGCAGTTCGCCGTTATGAAAATCAGGATGAGACATTCGTCCAACGTGCCAGAGCTGAATAAAAATCTTCCCTCCCTTCTCATGTACTGCCGAGGTTACCTTTTTCCATCCCTCGACCTGAGCATCAGAGTAAATTCCGGGAGTGTTGATATATCCCACTGCGCGTTTCGATATTTGAGAACCTTCAGATATAATAAGACCCGCTGATGCTCTCTGAGCGTAGTACTCGGCAATCAGATCAGTTGCGGCATTTTCCGGATTATCCGCCCTGCTTCGGGTCATGGGAGCCATGACCACACGGTTTTTCAGTTTAAGATCTTTCATTATATATTCGGTTAAAAGCTTTTGTTTGTTTTCCATATCTTCATCCTTAATTTCTTTATTTACGCCAGTATTACCGGAAGCTAAAGGCTGAGTTTTAGAATCTCTCCTGCAGTTTCAGGAGTTACATCATTATTTTCTCCCAGCCTGACCATCCCGTGAGCATTTAACTGTTCAACAATTGCCTCAATGCTCTCCGCGGTGATGCCGTAATCACTCAGGTGGACCCCGATTCCCATAGATTCAAAAAACCCGGCCGTTTTTTCGATGGCCAGATCTATTCTTTTATCTTCACTGCCCTCTTTTATTCCCCAGACCCGCTCGGCGTACTGGAGCAGCTTACCCCTCTTCTCATTTCTCCGCAGCTTCAGGACTGACGGAAGCACTACGGCCAGAGTTCTCGCATGATCCACTCCGTGTAATGCTGTGATCTCATGTCCTATCATATGAGTCGCCCAGTCCTGGGGAACACCAGAGCCGATCAGTCCGTTAAGCGCCATGGTTGCACACCACATAATATTGGCCCTCACATCGTAATTTTTCGGTTCGACCAGTGCTTTTGGGCCCTCCTCTATCAATGTCAGCAGGAGGCCTTCGGCGAAGCGGTCCTGCACCTTTGCTTCAACCGGATAGGTAAGATACTGTTCTGTGGTATGCACGAAGGCGTCCACAACACCGTTACTTATCTGCCCTGAAGGAAGCGAATAGGTCGTCTCCGGATCGAGAACAGAAAACACCGGATATACAAGAGGATTAGAGAAAGGCAGCTTCGCACGGAGGGCCTTATTGGTAATAACAGATCCGCTGTTCATCTCAGAACCTGTGGCAGGAAGGGTCAGCACCGAACCGAAAGGAAGTGCCGCCGTGACCTTTGATCCGAAACTTGTAAGTATCTCCCATGGTTCGCCATCATAGAGGGCAGCTGCGGCTATAAACTTCGTGCCGTCAATGACAGATCCTCCTCCCGCAGCAAGAATGAAATCTACTTTTGAAGAACGTACCTGGTCGACACATTTCATCAATGTTTCGTATGACGGGTTGGGCTCTATTCCTGAAAACTCGGTTACATCATATCCTTCAAGTGCATTCTTAACCTGATCCATTACTCCGTTGGACTTAATGCTTCCGCCGCCGTAGGTGATGAGAACCTTCGATTCTGAAGGTATCTCATCCTTTATATCCGCAATCCGGCCCTTACCGAATAGTATTTTCGTCGGGTTCTGAAATGTAAAATTCAACATATTATTTCTCCTTTTTTATATTGCATATAACATATTGTTCGTGATCTCTGAGTGCTCAATGTTTCAAAAAAACAAACGCTGTGCCCGCCATACAGCCGGGTCATATTTAAATATCAGTTAAACCCCGCCTTCAACAAAGTTCATCTCTCTTGTAGTATATAAGCATAATGTATAAAAAAAAGACGATAATATTTTTTATTTATTGTATAACTCATCACCACATTATAAAATCTCAGAATAAGAATTACATGCACCAAAATTTAGAGGTAGAACAACAATGAATGACCTGAAAGATATAGTTAAATGGCTTCGCGGACTTGAGCACGATGCCACTGAGTTCTACCTGCATGCAGCTTCAGTCTATTCAGATGATCCCAGGCTGAAAAAATTTCTTGAACATACAGCCGAGGAGGAAGCCTGGCACTATCACATAATGGGAAGTGCATCAGAATATCTTGCATCTCACCCCGAATTAGTATCTGCAATATCCGTAGACAGGGAAACAAGGGAAACGATATCCGGACACTTCCCGGATATGCAGGCCCGGTTAGACCGGAACGAACTCTCCAGAGATGAACTTATAGAAAAAATTGTCGAGGTTGAACTTTCAGAATGGAATGACATTTTTCTCTACGTGGTGAACATCCTGAAAAAAGAAACCAGTGAATTCAGGTTTATAGCTCCGAAATTACAGGCTCATATAAAATCAATTGAATACTTCCTGGAAAAAATTGAAAAACGTCCTGATGTACTGCAAAGGATAAAAGAAATCCCGCCGCTGTGGATCGAGAATATATTAGTTGTAGATGACGAAATCCTGATTACAGAACTGATAAAAGCTCTCCTGCACCATTCAGGAAAAATTGACATTGCCCATAACGGAAATGAAGCTCTGGAAATGCTTGATAAAAAATTCTACAAACTTATCATCTCAGACATAGACATGCCTGAACTGGACGGACTTTCATTCTTCCAAAAAGCCGCAGAAAAATTTCCCCGATTATCCGGAAAATTTCTATTTATGACAGGAAATATTTCGCAGGAAAGAGAATTTTTTTTCAAAGAGAATAACATTGAATATCTGGAGAAGCCGATGGGAATAAACGAATTGCGCGAAAAATCACTAAAAATAATTCTTTCAGAGTAATTCATTCAGCTGACAACAAGACAGGTAGATTCTAAAGTCTCAAACCCGATTTCACAATCCGGACATTGAGCTCTTCAAGCGCCTGCCTCAAACTCTCCGAACCCGCCTCACCGATTGCATCGTCGTAACTCTGGAGGATCTGTTTCCTTATTATAAGAATGGGAGAGCAGAATCCCAGGGCTGAGTTTCTCCTGTTACTCTTCACAATAGATCTGGAAAATACTCTTTTCCCGTTTTTATATATTTTACATACCAGCTCAATTGTAACCTCGCTTTCAGAGAAGTTTGCAGAACCGGGAATCAGCTCTGTTTTTTCGCCGAAGGAGAGATGCACCACAGAACCTGACGAAGAAGGCTTATTTATGACCACCACATTCCGTGCTATTTTTTTCAGAGAAAGAGGCGCGCCTGCAAGAAGAGATTTACCTGCATAAATAGTATATCTCGCCCCCGATCGCATTCCGGTTCCCACCACATCTATTATGTAATTCTCTACATTTTTATTCAGATAAAGTTTTAAATTACCGGCCAAACTCCTCTGTTCGGCAAATACGTATTTATCCGAAAGCAGAATTTTCCGGTGAGGATCACCGCTGCAGCCGGCCAGAACAGCTGCAAGTAATATTAAAATCAGAAATACAAGATTTATCCGTTTCACGAGAATAACTCCACCCTCTTGTTATTACATGGAAT
>CAYNFB010000131.1:0-9367 GCA_964396355.1 uncultured Leptospirales bacterium
AATCAGGTGTAGCAGCTGATTAACCTCTGTCTGAAACTGTTTTTTACCCACTTCCTATTCTCCTGTATTGTTATTTTTTTTATAATTCGAAAAAAACGCCGCTAAAAATCAAGAATTTTTTCTAAACCGGATCGGCTGAATCAATCCCTGTTTAGAAAATATGAAACAGATGATGCCGCAATATATATGAGAGGCGCAGCAATACTGAAATAATAACCACTGCTCAGCTCATAGGGAGCATGGGAAATTGTATGGCTGAAAGTGATATACATCAGCCAGAGAAAGAACCACAGATTAACAATCAATCTTATTATAAATGCAGCCTTTGCAGGAATATAAATTGTTCCAATCATGAGAATTACAATTCCTATGAGGTATACGGCAATAGGATTGTTGAGATAGAACCATGATTCAAATATATAGTATCTGCCAACAGGAAGTACTATTGCAAAAAACGCAACAGCGCCGTTTACAACAATTATCTTGTTAATAAGATCCAGTTCGAGGAACCACTCCAGTACCTTCCGCAGAAGCTTCATGAAACTCGTTCCCAGATTAAGCAGCAGCTCTTTAAATGTCTCCATAGAATCAGTCCTGAATAATATTTAGAAAAATTTTTACAGCTTCTGAAAAACCGGCAGGCCCCGCTCCATCTGTAAGATGCACCCCTGGAGGTGCTGTGACGTGACAGCCGCCGGGTCTTCTCACAAGGAATGGATAATCAACAGCCCTCAGCATAGGAAGATCGTTTATCCCGTCTCCTGCACCTGCTGAAACATAATTACCGCTGTCCCCAACCTTCAGGGTTCTGAGAATTTCTCCCACTGCCCATCCCTTTCCCCGGCCCCGGGGAATCACGTGATAGAAACGGCCCCCCATGGTCAGTTCGAGTCCATGAGCATCAAGCTCTCCGTTGATCCTGCGAATCTCCTTTTCTGATAGAATAGAGTTCCTGTCAATCAGAAAGGGCGCAGATGCCCTTCTTTTCTGCGCAAGCTCAGCCCCTGTGTATGAGAGGCCGGTGAGTTCAGCGGCATCTTCAGGATCCATTTCGCTCAGCAGAGTTATGCTGCCGCCGGCGAAAGGCTCAAGTCCCCTGACGGCAGAGTTAATTATATCAATGCCCGGTCCGTAAAGTTCTATGCTGTATCCCCTGTCGCCGGGTACTGCAATACCCGCTCCATTTTCAAAGGCAAAAGGTGATGTCAGGCCTATCTTTAGCATCAGTTCAGTCATTTCATCACAGGTCTTGCTGGAGACAGGTATCAGATGTATTCCATTCTTCTTCAGCAGATCAATCCCTTCAAGCGACAGTTTGAAGCTGTATGTGTCAAAATCCAGGAGAGTACCGTCAAGATCTGTAAAGAATGTATGACTCAATTACTTATCCTTTTTTATCAGGAGAAATTCCACCCGGCGGTTTCTCCTGCGGTTTTCTTCACCCCGGTTAGGATAGAAAGGCATACTCTCTCCCATTCCTATGGACTTCAGCCTCGCCGGATCTGAGCCTTTATTCACCAGATATTTTTTCACAGCCAGTGCCCTCTTCTCCGAAAGCCCCAGGTTATATGCTTCTGTGCCCACATCATCAGTGTGCCCTTCTATTATCACGTCGTACTTTTCATATCTCTGAAGAATTTTATATACTCTGTCGAGAATTCTACGCCCCTTTTTCCTGAGGCCGGAGCTGGCGAATCCGAATTCTATATTGCTTATTCGTATCTTCAGCCCCCTCTCTGTTACAATGACCAGCACATCCACGGATATTTTATCCGATACAGGCCCGCATTTATTGCCGGCAAGATCAGCGACAATGAGCTTCATGGTATAATCTGACGCTGATTCGACAAGTTCTCTCTTATTTCCAACACCGTCCCACTTCAGCTCACGCGGAGGATTGCCTGTTCCGGAAAACTTTTTAAATTCCAGTCCGCTCTGATTATAAACTGTAAGTTCCCAGTTTTCAATACCGTAATCATCACTGGCGCCTGTTCTGATATTCAGATAATCATTCTCTCCGTCATCATCAGGAGAGAATATTTCAGGGCTGTGAGAAAGCTGCGCATCAGGAGGAGTGCGGTCAAAGACAATCCTCTTGGGAAATGAAACCGGATTGTTGCCGCTTGCAAACCATGCCCCGACCTCGGCGGTATATATGCCGTCATCGAGATTTTCTCCCTCATCATCCAGACAGTCCCAGTCTACGTATCCGGGAAAAGAAGAACCTCCGCCGATTCTTCGTACAGGATCACCCGAATCATCCTTCACCACAACCTCCCATTTTACCAGACCTTCAGTATCAGATAAATCGGTAAAAAATCTGATTCCTTTTCTGCCGTCCTTCACGTATGAATAAAAATCGGCAGATGGTCTCACATCTGCAATTTCCATGGCAGTTGTGAGAATTATTTCTTTTACTTCTGCACCTGCGCTGTTTCCCGCCTTGTCTGTTGAAGACAGACTATAGTAGTAAAGTCCCGGAGGGAGAAGCTTATTCAATCCGTCTTTTCCATCCCAGGTCAATACAGGCGGAATACCATCGCCCCTCCACCTGAAAGACCGCACTGTTTCGCCTGCAGAATTTTTAAATTCGCCAGACCACTGATCTTCATCTGATGTTCTGACTGTCTGTTTTATAACAAGAAAGTCCTTGTTGCCGTCTCCGTTGGGTGAAAAAATCAGCGAGTCTGTGGTCAGCCCCGCGTCAGGCGGAGTGGCATCGAGAAACACTGTGCCTGACTTAACAGGAGCGATATTATCCCTTGTGTCCCATGCATAGAAGTAATACCTGTATCTTCCGTCGGGAAGTTTCTGCCCGCTGCTGTCTGAGCCCTCCCAGAGTATCCTCTCGGGGACGATGAAGGATTCTCTGGAGCTGAATATTCTCCTGAAAAATGAAGAGGCCCCAAGCCGCTTTTCAATATCCCTCTCGCTCATGCGGAAATCTCTCACAGTGAGTTCTTTGTCATTTACAATCTGAAGTCTCCATCCCTTTATGCGGCTCCTGTCATATACCGAAACATCAAAGATCAGATAGTCCTGAACTCCGTCATAGTTTGGAGATATGTAGTTGTAATCGGGCCGTATGGATATTTCAGGCGCCTCCCTGTCCAGTCGGCCGTATTCAACTGTAGCGCCCAGATGATGATTCACGCCCTCATCGGCGGACCAGATCAGGGCGTAATCGACAGACCCCTTCATCACATCTGAAGAAAATCTGTATCCCGCTCCTGCGGTAAACGCCATATAGTCATATTCACCAGGAGTGATAAATCCGCCCCTGAGAACGTAGTTTTTCATGAAAGATGATTCGATTCCGAATTTAACCGGATACGAAGAAAAATTATCGAAGACCGACAAATCATTATAAAAAGAAAATGCAAGGTCTCCGGCACGGTAGAACACGAAGGAATACCCGCCTGTGACGGAGTTAAAATCCGCCTCGCCCGATCCATATCCCAGAGACGCAGACAATCCTATTGAGGGTGAATAGAACCCCCACCCCCTGACTCCGGCTGAGCCCCCGAAGCTGAATATAAGGCCGGGCCTGAGTCCTGTGTAGAGATCCCCATCCCACTGTATAAAATCTGCAGCAATGCCGAAGTAGAGGCTGTTAACCAGCTCCTTTCCGAAACCGGCAGATCCGCTGTATCCGGCGTATTCCTCGTCCCCGTCTTCAATAGAAAGATATCTGAATTCTCCTGCAAAGACGCCGTATGACGTGGGCAGAGCTATAATAAAACCGGGATAGTTATAGCCCCCGGAGAGGGAACCGTACTGTGCCGAGACTGTAAGCCTTTCCTGAAGAGACAGAGATGCAGAATTAAGATAGTAGTCTGCAGCCCCAAAGGCAGATACACCTGTTCCTCCCCGCCCTGCAGATTCCGGAGAAAGGCCCGAGATGAAGAGATTACCTGTTATAGAAAATGCCGGAATTGCCGCAAATACTGCAATAATAATTATGAGTGTTCTTATCTGTTTCATATTATCTCTCTGTTATTTAACTCTCTTTCTCTTATAAATTAACAGCCCCGGCCGCCATATCAAGTCATTTTTTAGGGGTATGGCCTGAGGATGATGCAGCAATAATAATTAAATACATGCCCAATCTCTGTTAAAAGATAATGCCAGTAAAAATTCATGTAGAAGAGAAGATCTTGACAAATCGATTAATCAGTATTAACTCATGATATTAAAATAAGGTGGTATTACATGAATAAAATGATCTGCAGAATACTTCTCATAATTTCAGTCATTACCATGACGTCATGTTCAATATGGAGCACCCGGGATTGGGACGGTCTTAAAAACCGCACATTCTACCTGAACGGGATAACCTACGGAAACAGGGGATCCAACAAAGAGGAGGCCATGGATTTCATGAAAGATCTCCCTGTAGATATTATAATGGAATGCCTGGCAAAAAGATATAACATAGAAATCGACTCTTCATATTATAATAAATTTATAGAAAATAATAATCATAAAAAAATCAGCACAAGAGGAGGATTCCAGGATGAATTCTTCTCATGGAAGGGCCCCTTCAAAAGCGGCAACATGGTACAACTCGAATATAATAAAAAAAATAACGGTTCTGGAATATACAGCTATACACTCTCACTTCAGACTGATGGAAAAAACCGGGCGGTATTTGTAGGAAATGCAGATAGTGTTGAGACCATGATAAAAGAAATTTTTCTAAAGACCGACTGTTCTTCAACTTCAGTCACTTTAGCAAAAATAAAATCGGTTGTTCACAAGCCGGTTAGAAGCAACAGCAGAACAAGAACAATATCCTTTCCTTCTCAAAAAAACTATGACAAGGCGATAAAACTGCTTAAAGAAAACTTCACTATAATTGAAGATACAGAGCAGGCAAAACCTGCATCAGAATAGCAGATATTGTAACTTTATAAGAATGCCCCTCCAGCATTCTTACCTCATGCAGGAGGGAAGATGTATCAACGGAAAATCAGTGATCCGGAAACGGCCTCTGTCAGTTCATCCCTCAAGGACTCCGCCAGAACATCTTCAACCTCCAGCGTAAGGAGAATACCTCCTTCACTGTAACTCTCATCTGTGACCCGGACTTCCTTTTTTTTCAGAATACCGTAGATCTTTCCCGTATTCTGAAAATCTGTTTCTATCATCAAAGTAACGAGATTCCTGATTCTTTCAGTCTTCATAAGATCGATGCATTTTGACGCAGTTCCCGAATAGGCCCGCACAAGCCCTCCTGTGCCGAGCTTTATTCCTCCGAAGTATCTGGCAGTCACAACTGCAGTATAGTCGAGATTCTTATTATCAATTGCAGAGAGGATGGGCCTTCCTGCAGTGCCCCCGGGCTCGCCGTCATCGGAGAACCTGTAAACTGATCCGGCACGGAACGCCCAGCAGTTATGCCGGGCGTCACTGAGGCTGTGCTCTGCAATAAATTTCATTGCCCCAGCCTCATCGGCAGCAGGGCCTGTATGGACGATGAAGCGGCTCTTCTTAATCTCTTCTACGTATTCGCATGTTTCGATGCTTTTGTATTTATTCATTTTTATACTTATTATTTTATGCCTTCGGGATGATCAGGAGATATTCTATTTATAGCAATCCTTTCTTTTTTCAATATCAATCATGAACACCATTACCCTGTCGGATTCTACTGTGTAGAACAGTCTGAAATTACCGATTCTATACCGGAATAATCCTTCTAATTCACCCCTGAGCTTTTTTATATTGGGACCAAAAAAAGGATTTTTTCTTAACTGGGGATATACGTAATTTGATATTTTAAAATACAACGGCTTAAAATCTCTTTTCTCAATCTTCTTTTGAAAACTGCCGGTTTCTGCAATAAGGAAATTATTGGACAATTTTATAATTTCCTTTTTTTACATCAGCCAGGCCGGTTTTCAGTTCTTTCTTTAAAGACGGATTGGAAAGAATTTCATCCATCTCATTATCTGAGACGTATATATCATTTGTTAAATAGGCAAGGGCGGCATATTCAACGAAGTTTGAGATACTCCGTCTCTCTCCGTCTGCGGCTTTCCTGAACATATCGTAAACATCATCATCGAGTCTGATTGTAATAGTTTTCGGCATATCATCACCTCTGCTTTCAAAAGTATTCAATTACATTCTAGATGTCAACATAATTATAATTCGATAATCTGCCAGCCGCCATTAGTCAAATAAATCTCTACCCAATCGAAAAAACAGTTTTATTAACGGAAGAAGAATTGCGGAAATTATTATACATGAGATAATCACATACAATAATTCATCGATCGATCCGATGCATTTATTCAGGATATATATACCGATGGGTGCATTCAGCATAACTCCGGTCAGAGTGCCCGGTGCATATTTTTTAAGCACAATAGTTGAAATCACATGGGGAAATATGACGTTCACAACCATCATCATTATAAAACCGAGATAAATATACTCTGACATTTTTGATGATGAAAAGACTAAGTGCTGAAAGGTAATAAGATAACCTATTGCTGTTACCATAATCACAGCAAAGCGGAATTCATTCTCTGAAACTTTTTTGTGGTATTTTTCTGCATGCTTTGACCAACCGGGCAGCCAGAGGGCTTCCTCTAAATTATGGAGAGAAAAACCCAGCAGGAAAAGGAGTTCTATCATGGTATGTCTCCTGAGATAATTTTATAATTAGAAAACTGCAGAAAAACTTCCGCGTTTTACATCCTTTCAATAATATCTGCCATCTCCAGAAGTGATTCCTCAATGAGAAATACAAACTGTCGAACCTCTTTCTTCAAAACGGCAAAACTCGTCACATTACTGAGCTTCATCAAACCGATGAGATGCCGCTCAACCCCCTGTCCTGCCTGGCATGCTTTAATTCTTTCATTGTGTTTTTTTACAGCATCGAGCAGTGCATCTGATTTTTCCCGGCTGGAGAGTTCCTCTGAAGCCGCGGCCTTGACAAATGCTAAACTTTCTGACGACACTGAGCGCATGGCTTCTGTCCGTCCATGGAGAAAACGTCTGGTCATGACAGCTTCATCAGTATGGGCTAAAACGAAGCCAAGCATTTTAAGAATAGTCGAGCCGTCAAGGCCCGTATGTTCGGTAAGGATGCCGGCTTTGCCGTTGCGGCAGACAATGTACTGGAAGTTCTTGTCATACCAGCGGTTACGCCCGTCACCGTGGAGCATAATTCTGGAGACATCACTGATGTCATCAGGCTCAGAGTCATCGAGGCAGACAGCGAACAGCGCAGTTTCTATTATTTCAAAGTTTTCTTCATTACAGGAAAACAGCTTTCCCCTGGCAGCGGCCCATTCATCCCGGGGCAGGCTTGTGAGCACACCAACTGTCTCGCCAGCGGCTGCTCTTACGGTCTTTTCCAGTATTCCTTTTAATGCCGGTTCAATTTTTCCCGGGCTTACCACCGCACCCGATTCTGTCAGGACATTGAAAGAAAAAAAACGTCCCCTGCAGACTACAATGATATGGCGTACAGGCTCTGCAACAGGATTTTTATCTGAGTAGAGGGTTCTCATCTCATCGCGCTCAACCCGGGGAATACGCGTCTTGCAGAAGAGATTCTTCAACTGAGCCATGCACAGCGGAGTACCCCGCAGCAGGTCAACCTCCACCTCTTCAAGGTCGAGCAGTGATTTAAACTGCAGGGTTGCATAAATCAGACGAGCAGCCAGGGCTGACTGTCCAGGGTGTTCTACCTGTTCATTAAAGACGTAGCCGAAACTCATATTGTTCATACTGGGCCGGAAGTCAAGATACATATCATCCCAGAAGGATTCCAGCCAGTTGCAACATTCCGGCTGTCCTGCCCGATCGAGCAAAACCTTCTGGAGTTTCTCTCCATCGCCGCCTGCCTTCAGGAATGCGGCAACAGCCTGTTTTGTCTGCTTCAGTTCATACTCATTGAGAAGGGGGTCAACCCATTCCAAAAATTTTGCACAGGTCTCTTCAATATCGGGCACAGGCAGACGGGGCAGCAGGCCCTGACTACCATAGGTTTCAGGCGACAGGTTATTATTATTTCCCTGATTCATTGGCTGACCCCTCCGCAAGTGTATATCTCTTTTACTACAGGAATTAACGGTAAAGAGAAAGTAAACGGAAAAATGAAACAGATTATTCAAAATAGTGAATAATTCGTGATAATTTACCATTGACAAATTAATTTATCTGTTTCTATATTTTTTTTTAAATTCAGGTAAATAAAAAAACCAAGGAGAAGCTGGTGAAAAAAAATATTTATGTGTTAGCTGTTTTATGTCTGAGTATAGCACTGATACAGGGATGTAAAAATGATGACAAACAGAAAGATGCTGCAGGCGATAGTGCAGTTAAAACAAACACAGAGCAGACTTCCGATAATGCAGGCTGTCCCGATGAATCGAAAATAGAAGGAATTGTAGCCCAGACAACTGTTAACACCGCTGCAGGACTTAAGATGAGAGATAAGCCCGGTCTGTCAGGAAAAGTTCTTACTGTTATTCCCGATAAGACAGAGGTAAAGCTCCTTGCATGGGGTGAAAAAGAGGAAAAAATTGCCGGGAAAGAAGGCTCCTGGGTGAAAATCAGCTGGAAAGGTAAAACAGGCTGGGCTTTTGACGCATTCCTAAATATTGAAACCCCATAATCCCTGAATTTAAAATTAATTTAAAGCCCCCGGACAGGGGGGCTTTATTGATACATAGAACTGCCTATGTTCACGCTGCCTGTTAAGTTTTTATTCATTAAATCAGGCTGCTGCCGGTAAGAGAGTTGTTTTTAAAGAATATAACTTTCTGTTTTATTGACCAGAATACTAATGATAAAATTATGCTGATCAATATCGGTATAAATGCCAAAGTAGTACTCCTGTATATATTTTCTAAATTTTCCAATTTAACCCAAAGTAACAATAATTTCATTATACTGATAATAACGCCTGAACTTACAGCAACCATAATATTAAAATCATATACATCTATAATAATGTTTAGAATACTACTTTTTATATCGAGAGGTTCACCTTTATGTGAGGTGCTGATACTGAAACCTTTCATGGTAAGTTTTACTGAATTTGCGGATATAAATGCACCTGACATCAATACAATAAACATTATAAAATCAGAAAGCTGAAAGAGCTCAGTAATATCACCATTACTGAATAATATACCGAGGTACACAAAAAATATTATTATAATAATTGACAAAAGATTTATTGGATTTGTTTGTTTTATATCTGTTTTAAAATTATTTAGTTCAAAAGTTGATGCCTTCAAATTTATCACAGCCGGATAAACAATAAAAGTGCTTAGAAAAAATGCATAGAAGATACATATTATAAAGGTTGCTAAACCCGGTCCAACTGCTGTCATATCAT
>CAYNFB010000132.1:0-9360 GCA_964396355.1 uncultured Leptospirales bacterium
CTGCCTTATCCCTACGATGCCGCGGTACAGCGAAACTGCTGGCAGATGCATCTGCCCAGACATTCTGCCGCCTGCCTGGCTTTCTCAACGGTTCTGTTGAGTATTGTTACTCTGCATTTTTGTTTGATCATTGCATATGCTGCTGAAATTCCCGCACCTCCGGCGCCTGCAACGACTACGTTTTTCCCTTCCATGTCCTGGCAGTGGGCTTTAAGAGATTCTGTAATGCCGAATATGTCAGTGTTATGGCCTGTTAACAGGCCGTCGTGCATCACCAGGGTATTGACGCTTCCGGTTTTATCTGCACTCTCCTCCAGTCTGCCGGTGAAGGGTATTATGCTGTTTTTGAATGGAGCCGTGATATTCATTCCCCGGAAGTCCAGATCTTTGAAGAGTTTTACTATCTCCCCGGGAGTTCTCCCTGCCACTCTGATGTATGACCCGTCAATATTCTTCTCTTTGAACAGGGCATTGAACATCAGCGGACTCTTGCTGTGGAGTACAGGGTTTCCTGCAACTCCCAGGAGGATGTGATCTTTGCTGCCTTCCATCATCAGCTCCTGATAAGATCTATTATTGTCTTGAGTTTGCCCGATTCTATCTGTCCGGGAGCGGTTTTCTTCGATTCATCAATTGAACCGTAGGTGAAAGGAGCTCCCAGCAGCGGTGCCGAAATCCGGGTAATGCGGCCCATCTCTCCCATGCCTATGGCAATAAGCGGTTTGTCGGAGTTGTACAGGGATAGCAGTCTCGCGCTGTCCTGAGCTGTATTGGCCTGACAGGCAATTTTGGCAATATCTCCGCCGCTGCTGTAGCACCATTCCACGATCTGTTCAAGCTCCCGGAGTACGGGGGTTTTGCTGTAGTCATGATATGATATTATGACTGTGCATTTTTTTAATCTGGCAGTTTCTATGATTTCATTCTTAAATTCATCACTGTTTTCAACTTCCACATCGACCAGGTCTGCTCCTGATGAGATGGCCATCTTTAATATCCTCAGCCTTTCATTGTCATCAGTGTTTTCTCCTGGTCTGTATGTGGCAATTGTAGATATGGAGGATGAAAAGAGTTTCTCTACATCCCGGTCTGTGAATTCCATTCTGTCGAGTCTCACCTCTGCCATTTCGCATTTCTTCATGAGTTCAATCGCTTCTGCAGTATCTACATCTGCAATACTTATACATATCATGGATTATACCTCCTGGTCTAATAGTTTAATAAGGTCATCTCTGAGCCGGGTCAGCTCAATATCTGCAATCTCCGGTTTCCCGGCGGTTCTAAGCAGAATGAATTTAACTCCATCTCCGGATTTTTTCTTGTCTCTGGACACAGCATCCAGCAGCTGGTCAATGTGGTCAGTGCTGATTATTTCTCTGAGAGTGCAGGGCAGTCCGAAGTATCGGATGAGGGATTTCATCGATTCTGCTTCATCTTTCTTCAGCAGTCCGTGATTCACCGATATATCAATTGCAGCACCCATTCCGGCAGAAACAGCAAAGCCGTGAGGCAGGCCCTTTATCTTCTCAATACCGTGACCTATGGTGTGACCCAGATTGAGGATGCGTCTTCTTCCTGATTCTCTCTCGTCTTCTGTTACAACTCCAGCCTTGAATTTTACTGATCTGTATACACATTCCCGGATGACGGCTAATTCTTTGTTGAGAAGGCCTTCTCTGTTCTGTTCAATATAGTCAAGGAGTCCCTCATCTTCTAGAAATGCAGTCTTGAGAAGCTCAGATAAGCCGTTTGTGTATTCAATATCGGGCAGAGTGCCGAGCATTTCATGATCACATATGACGAATTCAGGCTGATTGAAGAGTCCTACCATGTTCTTCAGGCCGCTGAAGTTCACACCGTTTTTGCCGCCCACGCTTGCATCAACCTGAGAGAGAAGGGTGGAGGATACGAATCCGAAGGGGATTCCGCGCATGAATACAGATGCCGCAAAACCGGCTATGTCGCAGACAATTCCTCCTCCAACTGCAAGAATGAACGATTCTCTGTCTGCACCTGCCTTGAGCAGTTCATCGATGATAAATTCAATAGTGGACAGATTTTTTATTCCCTCTCCAGTTCCAATTACAATCGTTCGATAGCCTTCAAAATGATTGGAATAGTAATTGTTCACATTGCTGTCTGTTATAATCACAGTACGGGAAGGATCTGTTAAATCTCTTATGCTTCTTATTGATCCTCCGGTGATGACCCGGGAGAGTCGTTTGTCTATTTCGATATTAATTTCCCGCAATTGAATCCTCCGGATTAGTAGTGAATATCTCATTATCCATAAATTTCTTGAGTCTATGAACTTTATCCATTACTGTGTAAAACTGTTCCGGTGTGAGCTGCTGATCCGCATCGCTCTTTGCCTCTTTGGGATTGATGTGAACCTCGAGAATGAGTCCGTCTGCACCCGCGGCGATTGCCGCAAGGCTCATCGGTTCGATGAGACTCAGTCTTCCTGTACCGTGGGAGGGATCAACCACAACGGGCAGGTGAGTGAGCTCCTTTATCGCCGGAACAATGCTCAGATCCAGTGTGTTTCTTGTATAGGTCTCGAAGGTTCTTATGCCTCTTTCGCACAGTATTACATTAGGGTTTCCCTCTGCAAGAATGTATTCTGCGCAGTTAAGCCATTCCCTCAGGGTGGAGTACATTCCTCTCTTAAGAAGAACAGGTTTGTTTGCCTTGCCTACCTCCTTGAGAAGTGAAAAGTTCTGCATATTTCTCGCTCCTATCTGCAGAACATCGGCGTATTCACAGACCCAGGTGACATCTCTCGGGTCGATTACCTCTGTTATAATTGGCAGCCCCGTCATCTGTTTCGCCTTTTCCAGAATCTTCAGACCCTTGAGGCCCAGTCCCTGGAAGTCGTAGGGAGATGTTCTCGGTTTAAATGCTCCCCCTCTGAGCATATTGCCGCCGCCCTTTAATACGGCCTCTGCTGTGCTGAGCGTCTGTTCCTCGCTCTCAACACTGCAGGGTCCGGCAATTACCACGAAGTCTTTTCCGAATGTTGTGCTGCCGACTTTAATTTCGGTTTTGCTCTGTTGACTCTGATTGCTTACTAATTTGAGGTTTTTCATCTTCTTCTCCGTTTATCTGAAGGATTTGCCCAAAAAAAAGCCCTTTGAGTTTATCAAAGGGCTTTCTACTATATATTTTGATATAACTCGTTTACATACCTATATGGCTGTCGTAAAAATAAAAATAGAAATAACCGAAGTTTTCAATCTTCAGTTCATTTTTAGCAGAATATTTTACAGCCTGTCGGTTCATATCAGTATTATTAAACTTTCCTTTAATTTGATAAACGATTACACGGGCTGCCGTAGAATTTTGTCAATTTATTTTTTTAAAAATGCTGTTTTTTCTTCAGAGCCCGGTTTATTGTTCTGTCTAGTTCTTCAATAGTTATGGGCTTCATCAGGAATTCCTGAATTCCAGATGACTCAGCTTTTTTACGGATAATGTCCTCATTGTAACCTGTGCATAGGATTATGGGGGTATCCGGCGACAAAGTGAAAATCTCAACTGCAAGATCTGTTCCGCTCATGCCGGGCATTGTCTGGTCTGTTATAATAAGGTCGTAACTTTCGGGAGCCTCACTGAATTTTTCCAGCGCATCTTCGCTTTTGTTGCATACTGTGACTCTGTATCCAAAATGTTCAAGAAGCTCCTTTGTAATTTCAGCAAGCATCTCTTCATCATCAACGAGCAGGATATTTTTACCCTCTGTTTTTTCAGAACTCATTGTTTTTGTCCTAGTCATCTTTGCTCCTGTAGTCAGTTCCTGCATGGTTTTCAAGATAACGCCTTTATTGGCATTTTCCTAAATTCAATCAAGGCAATTACAAAAAAAATTATAAAAGAACCACTTAGTTCTTATAATCACTGTGTATTTTCTGAAAGGGTAAGATTTTTTTTAGTATATTATTAATATTATTTAACGTAAAGCAGGCGGGGTGAAGAATGAAAATAGGTGTTCCTCGAGAAATAAAAGTTAAAGAAGGGCGTGTTGCTCTGACTCCGGCAGGTGTCTCTCTGTTGGTGCTGAACGGGCATAGAGTCTATGTCGAAAAGGATGCAGGTGGAGGATCTGCTATATCCAATGAGGAATATATTAACTCGGGGGCCATAATTCTTAATAGTCCCGAAGAGGTCTGGGCTGAAGGAGAAATGATAATAAAAGTGAAGGAGCCCATTGAGAGTGAGTTTTCATATATGAGGGAGGGACAGATTATTTTCACATATCTTCATCTTGCGTCTGATATTGTTCTGACGGAAAAACTTCTTGAGAAAAAGGTAACGGCTATAGCCTATGAAACGATGCAGGATGAGGACGGATCGCTTCCTCTTCTTGCTCCTATGAGCGAGGTGGCCGGGAAGCTTTCAGTTCAGATGGGATGTCACTGTCTTGAGGCCGGGAACGGGGGGAGGGGGGTACTCCTTTCCGGTGTACCGGGAGTGGCCCCGGCAAATACCCTTGTAATAGGAGGAGGGGTCTCGGGCTTTAATGCGGCAAAGATGGCATCTGCAATGGGATCCCGTGTAACTGTTATGGATTTAAATTTGAACAGACTGCGCTATATCGATAACTACTTCGGTTCCTGCATTACAACGATTTTGTCCGGTCCGCTTAATATTGAACGCGCAATTAAAGATGCAGATCTGGTGATCGGAGCAGTCCTGATTCCCGGAGCTGCGGCTCCCCGGGTGATAACAAGAAAAATGACCGGCACGATGAAAGCCGGATCCGCATTTGTCGACATTGCTATTGATCAGGGGGGATGCTCCGAAACAAGCAGGCCCACAACACATGAAGAACCGATTTTCATTGATAATGGAGTAGTGCACTACTGTGTAGCAAATATGCCTGGAGCTGTTCCTCTTACCTCTACCTATGCGCTAACAAATGCAACACTTCCCTATGCAGTGAAAATTGCCGGGGCAGGATACAGGAGGGCTGCGGCTGAGGACTCATTGATCGCAGGCGGCATTAATGTCTCTGCAGGAGAACTTAACTGCAGATCTGTAGCTGAGTCTCTGGGAATGAAATATACAAAGCTTAGATTATCTCAATAAATACATTCCAGCGTTAAAATTCCTTGATTTTATGACGTCGGCGTTTTATTCTAAAAAGATATAAACAGAGTGGTATTTCTATATTACCTTCTGTCTGTTTGTATAATTATTAAAAGGGAACGTATTTTAAACATATGCTGAATGCATTTTTTATCGCTCTGCTGATTTTATTTCAAATTTCAGTATTTATACACATACTGTTTATTACCTCTTATATATCCGGAAAGCTTGAAAGAAGTTTCAAGGGCTTTCTTCTTACAACTTTTACTAATTTTATTATATGCATGATCATGCTTGTAATTCTTATTAAAAGTCCCGGAATAGTGCAAATGCTCAGGCTTAGACCAATGCTGGAGCTTGAATCAGGCCTGATCTTTATATTTCTTGTTTTTGTAAAGGTGAGAATAACTCTTCGAATAATAAAAAGGAGCAGGGAACCGGAAAATTACGATATCAGCTACTTTGGTAAGAAGGTCTATCGGGAGACGGTAGTCAAGAAGAGTGAAGTTGCTGTCTATCTTCTCACTATGCCGTTTACATTAATCTGCGGTGCATACTTCGTGGTGAATATTTTATTTTAAAGAATTATTGACTATTCGAATTTTTTTGTCAGTACTACACCATTTCCCTTGTCATTATATTTAACCTCGTCAAATGCGGACATAGTCATGAAAATACCTCTGCCGTGGAGCAGCAGACTGTCGTTGGCATTTGAAATGCTGTTTTTAATGAAGTCCCTGTGATTAAAACCCTCTCCTTCATCTGTAATGCTGTAGACTACTCCTTTGTCATCGACTGAATATTCAATATGAATTTTTTTCTTTTTGCTTTCAGGATGGGACTGTCTTTCAATGAGGAGATTGAAGTAGGTGTCATCCTCTATCGCATGAGATTTATCTTCAAAGGTAATGCCCAGGTTTCCGTGTTCAATGGCATTGATCATTATTTCTCTCAGTGCAATGCGGATGAGGTTTATCTTTCCCTGGGGCATATACTTGGTAAGATTCCTGGTGATTCTGTGTGTTACGTCTTCAGCTGTAGTGAGCATGTTGCCGATGTAGTATTCCTGTTTTTCTGCATTAAAGTATTTAAGGCGAGACTCTTCACGTATTGGGGAAGCCTTGCCCAGTATCTCATCCCTGCCTTTTATCTTTATGTATTCCAGACTTATCAGCATATCCCTGGGTTCTTTGTTTAATTTTGAAATCAGCTGCGTCCTGAACTGAATCGGTTTTTTCTCTTCTGAGAAGTTTTCCAGTTTCTCTAGCACGAGACTTTTTTCTACATCCATTCCCTCTCCGGCACTGTGTATTATATCGAGAAAGTTTACCGATTCAATTTTTTTAGGATCCAGTCTCAGCAGTTTTTCCAGAGATTTATTGGCAGTGATGAAGTTCCATCCTTTATCAAGAGTGAATATTATATCTCCCGAGCCTTCAACCAGCAGACGGTATTTTTTTTCAGAAAGACTGAGCCGGGAGTGAGCATCTTCCAGTTTCTTCCTGGA
Source organism: uncultured Leptospirales bacterium (assembly GCA_964396355.1). Taxonomy (GTDB): domain Bacteria; phylum Spirochaetota; class UBA4802; order UBA4802; family UBA5550; genus CAYNFB01. The sequence goes on from CAYNFB010000132.1 coordinate 6,596, forward strand.
CTGGTTCAGGTGATCAACTATTTCACTCTGTTGTCTGATCACTTCCATCTGAGCTGCATCCTTCTCCTCCTTCATTATATTAATCCTGTCGGCCAGAGCAAGCGACAGGAGAACCATCTCAATGCCTGAGCCGATTTGAAGGCCGTGTTCGGTAAGTATGTTATGACCTATTATTCCCATAACACGGAATGCTGAAAGAATAACTCCGATGAAGAATATAGTCCATGCAATGAGATAGAATCGGGCTGCCCTGTTCCCCTTTTTGTAGCAGATTACTGCAGCGGGTATGACCGCCAGAATCATGCACAGCGGCAGAAGCTGTCCTGCAATAATTGTAATTGAATAATCTGCAAAAAGAGAAACTGCCGTGAATAGAACGGCAACGGCTAGTAAACCTTTTAATATTCTGTCAAAGAACAGTGCATTTTTTTTTGTCTCGAGAAAATTTCTTGTGAAATGCGCGGCGGTCATGGCACTCATCCCTATGAGGAAGGGGCTTGCATGTCTTGTCCACCAGGGATTGTCTGTCCAGAAAAACATGCAGGCGAGTCCGTTCATGGACATCTGAAACATGCCGAATGATGAGATGTAGAGAATATATCTGAAGTAGTTCCTGTCTCCTGTTGAAATAAATATGAAGAGATTGTAGAGAATCATTACGAGGATTATCCCGTAGTATATGCCGAATAGAAACTGCTCCTTCTGTATTTGCTGATTTAATGATGAGGCCTTCCATATCTTGATAGGGAATATCATAGCATCATCAGTCTTGATTCTCAGAAAAAGAATAATTTTTTCTTTTGAGTATATATCTACCGGGAATATGAAATTTCTATGATGAAAAATTCTGCTGTTAAAGGGAAAGTCTCTTCCCGTAATTTCAATTCGCTTCAGCTTTTTTTTGCCCTGAGATAGAGAGAATACGTAGAGTTTAAGGCTGTCCAGGAGAGGAAAGCCTATTTCAATGAATCTGGAAAGTGATTCGATTGAATCATTCTGAACAGTCAAACGGACCCAGTAAACTGAATTGGTGAAGCCGTAGTTCTGTATAATGCTTTTGGCTTTTACAAAGTCATTGCGCGGTATTACATCATCAATTGTTAGTTTCCCGGTTTTATCTTCGAGAATTTCACAGCTTCTTCCCGCAGAAATTTCATCATCCTGATGCACAATATGAATGACCTCTGCAGCAGCTGAACACGGAAGAAGCAGCAGTGCAAGGAGGAGGCTTCTTGATAATATAGAAAACATAGAGAGTCCCCTGAAACGGAAGATCTAAACAATGTTAATATAATCAGTAATTTCTAATTTAAAGTAAAGAAATATTTAAAGATTTTGTTTAGCTGTATAAATTACTGTTGGTTTTTGTCCTACTGTGCTGTTTTATTCAGTGCTGTCTATCCTGTATAGTTTCCATTATTGAGAGTACCAGCTTTGTTCCCTTTTCCAGATCACTTATTAAAATAAATTCTTCGGTGCTGTGGATTTTCTGCATCCCGCAGGAGAGATTGACAGCCTTTATTCGGGGGCTGTTTATGATATTTGTGTCGCTTCCTCCGCCCATGGCTTTGAACTGAGGTTTAATCTTTATTTTCTTCATCGCCTGAGCGGTAATTCTGCAGATCTCTGAGTCTTCTTTCAGTGAGAAGCCTGCATATTCAAGAGTTCTTTCTATAGAAGCTTTTGCTTTATTGGCCGAACATATTTTTTTGACTTCTTCTTTCACTCTTTTCTCGAGGAACACCATCTTCTTCCTGTCCATGGAGCGTATCTCCAGACTGCACTGCGCCCTGTCAGGCACAATGTTTGTGGCCCGTCCTCCTGAGATTAGTCCAACATTTAGAGATGTCTCGTCGTCTATTTTCCCTGCAGGAATTGATGATATTATTTCAGAAATTACCTTTATTGCGTTAATTCCCTTTTCCGGCGCCATTCCCGCATGAGAAGCTTTTCCGGTAACAGAAATTGTCATGTTGGAGTGATAGGGGGCCATGACTACAATACTGCCGATACTGCCGCCGCTGTCGAAGACGAAGGCCATGTCTGATTCGATGACGGAGAGGTCGAAGCCTTTAATCCCTTTGAGCCCTACCTCCTCTGCGCATGAAAGAAGTATCTCAACGGGGCCGTGTTTAATATTGTTCTCCCGGGCGTATTCCAGTGCCTCTATGAACATTGCAATGGCAGCCTTGTCATCTCCTCCGAGAACAGATGTTCCGTCGGATGTTATTCTCCTGTCTCCCACAACAGCAGTTACTTTTTCGCAGGGCTCGACTGTGTCCATGTGGCCCGAAAGCATTATAGATGGCCCCGGAGAATTACCTTTTATTTTTATCAGCAGATTGTGTGAGTCGCCGCAGGGGTACTTCTTTATCTGCGCTCCAGACTTTTTGAATCTCCTGATTATGTACTTCATTACCTGATCTTCCTTCCATGAAGGGGAGGATATTTCTGCAAGTTCAGTAAATGTCTGTATCAGTTTGTCTCTGTTAATATTATACATTGTACCTCTTTAGTCAGCCCGGTCCAGTCTGAACTGTTTTATCTTGTTGCTGTAGGTTTCTATCATGTTGTCACGTTCTTTTGTGGTACAGCCTTCTGCATATATGTGAATAAGCGGCTGTGATGCATCGGGAAGCAGCAGTATCCATGAATTTCCTTTTTTTATTTTCACTCCGTCAATCAGATCTACATTGCTGGAGTTTTCCGAAAGCATGCCCATGATCGACGCCTTCTCTTCTGTGGTGCATTGTATTGTGGTATTC
>CAYNFB010000133.1:0-9332 GCA_964396355.1 uncultured Leptospirales bacterium
TTCAGACTCTCACAAGCAGATGGTTAAACTCGTTGTAGCAAAGGACTGCGGAACGGTTAACGGAGGAGAAGTAATCGGTGGATTAAGCGCAGGAGAACTCACCAACGTTCTTGGCTTCATCATTCAGAACAAGATGACTGTAAACTCCCTGCTCACATCTCAGATAGGAACACAGCCTCTTCTTACAGCATCACCGGCAGGCTACCCTCTTATAAAGGCAGCAGAGATAGCAGCGAGAAAATTAAAAAACGGTAACTAACAAATATATCCCGGCAGAATTTCTGCCGGGATATATAAAACCGGTAAAAAAATATTTCACACGTGTATTATACTTCCTCGGAAAACAGCAAACTACTCTGACCCATGAACCTGAATGCCAGATATACTGCTCCAAGCAAAGCCAGAGCAAAAGCTATCCAGAAAACATCATGGCCAAGTGCAACCTGATAAAACAGTGTGGAGACACACCATCCCAGTACAGTCAGATACGTCATTACAACAACTCCCATGAGACGTCCCGCCTCCTGAACAACCGCACCAAGGGCAGCCACACAGGGAAAATATATAAGCACAAAAAGAAGAAATGCATAAACCTGAAGCGCCCCGCCGGGGAACTGCTCCTTGAGAGTAGAATATATGCCCTTGTTGACATCCAGTTCCTCAGCAACTGCATCACCGTCTGAGGCTGTGGAGATAAGCTCGAGTCCCAGAGGATCAGTGAGTCCGCCGAATACGCCGGCAAGGTTTTCGGGCACGGTATTCCATGCATCTTTAAGGCCCGCGACTACGCTGAATTTGGCACTCCCGTCTTCGCCTTCAGCTGCGCCTTCTACATCACTCTGATTCATCTGGGTATAGAGAGAATTGAGAGTGCCGACAATAACTTCCTTTGCAAAAATTCCGGTAAAAACAGATACACTGGCAGGCCAGTTGGTTTTTTCTATTCCCATGGGTTCAAAAATTGGAGTAATAGTTCTGCCAATTTCAGAAAGTACAGATTTTTCAGTATCCTCATTCCCGAAGGTGCCGTCAGTTCCTGTAGTATTGAGAACGGAAAGCAGCAGTACGACAATCACAATTACCTTCCCCGACCTGACAACAAAAAGCCTGAGCTTTTCCCAGGTATTTTTAAGAAGCATTCCCGGTCTTGGGTAATTGTACTCAGGAAGTTCCATTATAAAATATGAAGGCTCTCCTTTAAAAACTGTATTTTTGAGGAGAAGACCTGTGAGTATTGCCAGAACTATTCCAGCCATATACAGTGAAAAGACCATTGCTCCCGAACCTGCGCCGAAGAACACAGTTCCAAAAAGGGCGTAAACAGGAAGCCGCGCCCCGCATGACATAAAGGGTGCCATAAATATTGTCATCAGCCTGTCCCTCTTTGAGTCAAGAGTCCTGGTTCCCATTATGGCAGGCACTGTGCAGCCGAATCCGACTATCATGGGAACAAAAGATTTCCCCGGTAAACCGATGGTCCTCATTACCCTGTCCATAACAAATGCAGCCCTTGCCATGTAGCCTGAATCTTCCAATATGGTAAGCATCAGAAACATGGAAAAAATAATAGGAATGAATGTCGCTACAGTCTGTATACCCGCACCTACCCCACCGGCAAGGATCGTTGTCAGCCATGGGGGTGAGCCCAGGAGCCCAAGTAAATGCGTGGATCCGTCTACAAAAATAGTACCGGCAGCAATATCGAAAAAATCGATGAAGGAACCACCCACAGTTACGGCAAACCAGAAGACCAGATACATTATGCCGAGAAAGATAGGCATTCCTGAAAATCTTCCAAGTATAAACCTGTCAGCAATTTCAGTAATGGTTTTCTTTCTCTCGTTCTGCCCGGTATTTTCTGTTACAACTTTATTTATAAAGCCGTACCTGCTGTCGGCGGCTACAACATCAAAGGAATCGCCCAGCTCCTTTTCAAGCCCGGTCACTCTTTTATCAACGTCGTTTCCATCAATTAAACCCCTGCTCTCCAGCTCTTTTCTCACAGATAAATCACCCTCGACAAGGCGCAGAGCCGCCCATCTTTCAGGCATTGAAAGCACTTCATTTTCAGCAAAAGAAAGCTCATAGAATTCAATCAGTTTTTCTACCCTGTCAGGGTAGGTAATTTTGTTTTCAGGCACCTTAACTTTTCCGGTTTTTTCTGCAAGAAAGGTTTTAAACGCCTTAACATCCTTTTTATCGATTGCACTGATATCCACAACTGGACAATCAAGCATAGCTGAAAGCCCTTCAACGTCGATTTCAATATTTTTCTTACTGGCCAAATCTATTCTATTCAGAGCAATAACGAATGGTGCTCCCATTTCGACCAGCTGAGTTGTGAGATATAGATTTCTCGCAAGGTTTGTCGAATCAACAACATTTACAACCAGATCGGGCTTGTTCTCCAGTATATAGTTACAGGCAATTCTTTCATCCTCCGAGCCGGTGGGAGAAAATGAATATATACCGGGAAGATCTATTATCCTGATATCTCCACCGGAGGATTTTAAAATCCCCTCCTTCTTTTCCACAGTTACTCCCGGCCAGTTGCCGGTTTGCTGACTGGCTCCGGTCAGGCCGTTGAAGAGGGTCGTCTTCCCGCTGTTGGGATTTCCGGTCAGTGCTATTCTATACTGTTCCATCATATTCTCCTCAGCCTAATGACCGAAGCCTCATTCTTCCGTAGAGAAAGTCTATACCCCCTCACATCAATTTCCACAGGATCTCCCAGTGGAGCAATCTTCACCACACTAAGCACAGTCCCCTTGGTCAGTCCCATGGCTGAAATTCTGGTTCTGTATGCAGAATCAGCAGTATCCAGTCCGGTTATTTCAGCTGTATCACCCTTATTTAAATCACTTATCTTTAAGTCCATAAAGTTCTCCTCATCAGATTAATCTACAAATGTTAGTCTTGCCTAACTTTAATGACAAAAAAAATCATTCTTCCCATATATAAACATCAGCATAGACAGAAAGCCCGCACTTACTGTAGGGGCATGATTTGCATCCGCTGCCGCATAGTGAAGACTCCTCCACCTTTTTCAAACTGCCATTGCCGAGCCAGTAATCAAAAGCTGACTGCACAATTGACACATCCTGACCCAGCTCCTCTGCCGCGCCCGGAACAGTGCTCTCCCCTTTACTGACGAGCAAATCTCTTACATCCCGTAAAATCACAGATTACCTCCAAAAAATTATTTGACAGATCTCTTCTATCCGAATATCATTATGTTAGTCATGACTAACATAGATAGAGATGTCAAACAAATAATGAAAAATATGAAAAAAATTTTAATTCTGGCAATGTGCCTCATGCCTGCTGCTCTATGGACCCATCCTCATATATGGCTCACATCCCGATCTGAAATTAACTTCAGCCGGGAAAATCTTAACCAAATTGTAATGCACTGGACATTCGACAAGATATACAGCAGAACACTGATCGATGAATTCGACAGAAACAAAAACTTTTACTTCGACAGAGATGAAGCAGGCAAACTCAAATCTGAGGCATTTTCAAGCCTGATTTCCTTCAATTATATGTCAGTCCTGATCATCGACGGCAAAATTTTTCCAGTAAAAAGAGTGAATGATTTCAGAGCATTTATCACTCCGGAAAACAAAGTAAAATACAGCTTTACTATTCCCGTGGGGAAACCCCTGAAAAATTCCGGAAAAATCAGCCTGATAATATACGACAAAACCTTCTTCTGTCATTTCACGCCGGAGACCGAAAATCCGGTTAAACTCACAGGTGCCGGCAGTTATGAATTAAAGATTAAAACTGGAAAGTCCAAGAAATATTTTAACGGATATATTTATCCGGATATGATTACAATAAACTACAGAAGAAAATAATGAGAAAAATACTACCTGCAATACTTATAATGACAATACTTGCAGCAGCCGCTCATTCGAACCCTTTTTTAAAGAAGGGAGCAGATGCACTCCGGCAAAGTTCAAACTCCGTCTCTGCCGTCAATACAGATCAGACTGCGTTCTCCGGGTTCTATGACAGACTCTTTCTCATCCAGAAAGAGCTGAACAGTGTAATTGCAGATACGGCCGATGAGATCAGCAGGGGAAACAAAGTGAAATTATTTTTTCTCCTTCTCCTAAGTTTTATATACGGCCTGCTTCATGCGGCAGGCCCCGGCCACGGCAAGGCAGTGATTTCATCATATATGATTTCCACCCCCAGGAAATACCGCGAAGCTGTCTATGCGGGTTTCGGCACCGGAGTACTCCACGCGCTCTCGGCAACTGTGTTAATTTCATTTCTAATATTTCTATTTAATGAAAGTATTATGAAAAATTTCGACAAATCGGAAATAATAATAAAAAAAGCCGCAGCATACATGATTATTGCACTTGCGCTCTACATTTTTTTTAAAGCCTTCTCTGAAATAATAAAGAGAAGAAAAGAAGAAAAAACCGGAGGAGAGAGAGAATCTACCGGGAAAACTTTAATAATACCGGTTATCCTTGCAGGAATCATCCCCTGCCCGGGTGCTGCAATGATACTGATGTTTACCTATTCCCTGGGCATTTACAGTGCAGGCATACTCTCCGTGGGAGCAATGTCCCTGGGAATGGGAACCACTATTTCTGCAGTTTCACTTACTGCAGCAGGGATAAGCAAAAGCGGAAATTTTATTTCGAAAAACCGTATAACTCCAGCCGTATTGTCCTTCATCACAAGGATAACCGGTTCTATACTTCTGTTGATCATAGGAATAATTTATCTTCAGGGATGATCACCTGCCCTGTTTTTGAGATTTTATAAGGAGGATAACACCATGACCGGAAAAGAAAAAATAGGAGTATGGACGAGAGAGGTATTCTCTCTGCCGGATATTTTCACGGTTCATATTTCTGAAACAGGCCCGGGATCCGGTTCAGGGCAATGTCCGGTATCAACAGAGATAAGAATAATGCTCGATGAGGTCGAAAAAAGCAGATTCAGCCTGAACATGCCCGCAGAAACCGTTACGAAAGAAGAGATAGTTTTACTGCATGATTCCATTGAAAAAAGCGTAAAATCCTCATTTATAAGCAGGAATGTATACCGTTTCTTCGGCTGGTGGATGATCTTCGCAGGATCGTTCACTCTTTTCAGCGTCTGCCCCGTCTGCGGCCAGGCCGGATGCGTAGGCAGCCTCGGATTCACCGCTGTGATATCAGCACTGCTGGCACTGCTGAAAAACTTCTCCTCCCGCATAAAAGATTATTTCAGGAAGGAATAATAAAATGCCGCCCTGCTGATTAATTATTTCTTGCATGAACATTCCGTTTTAATGATACTGTCTTATTAATTGTATATTATTATTCTATAATAAATCAAATTTGACCGGGGACTTAAAATGGATAAAAAGACCATCTGGCTGATATCAACTCTATTCATACTCTTTATAATTGCAAAATTTATTTCCGGATTCTACATCGACGACGAATGGTTCAGAGTCAATGAGGGCCTTCAGGTTTTCTGGGTCATGCTTCTGACCAAATTCAATGTCCACGCCCTTTTCGGGCTTGTCTTTATCGGAATATTCATGTTCAACTTTCTCCTCATAAGGATTCTGGGAGGAAAGGGAAGAATCTTCAGCGAAAATATACTGGACCGTATTCAGATACCTGCTCTTGGATCATCCAGGAAGCTTCTCATTTTTGTGCTGGCCCTTGCAATACTATTCGGCGGCTTCCTCATGGGAGGAACAGCATCGGCATTCTGGAAGGAATATCTGATGTTTAAAAATTCGGTGCCCTTTACAGGCTTCCCGGTCGATCCCATCTTCAATCTCGATCTGGGATTCTATGTATTTTCACTGCCCTTCTACCAGTTTCTCTACGGCTGGCTCATGAGCTGTCTTGTGATTATCACAATGTTTACACTGTTCTTCCATCTTTTTAATGGAGGAATATCAGTTGGCACAGGTAAGATTGAGCTGTCTCTTTTCTGCAGGGCTCACATTTCCATCCTCCTTGCCATGATAGTCATACTATACGGCTTCAGCTATCAGCTGTCAGCCTATGAACTGCTGTTCACTAAAATCGGAAAGTTCTTCGGGGCCGGATACACTGCGGTCAATGCGAAGCTGCTGGCATACAGAGCCGCTGAACTGATATCATTCATTGCCGGAGCACTTCTTCTTTTCAATGTATTCAAGAAGAGCTTCAAACTGCCGGTAATTGTAATGCTCACCATCATTCCGGTTTACTTTCTTCTGGGAGTGGTATTCCCTGCAATGCAGCAGAGATTCGTTGTCGAGCCAAATGAACTCGATAAGGAAAAACCCTACATACAGAATAATATCGACTTCACCAGACTTGCATACGGCATAAATAAAGTTAAAGAGATCCCATTTGAAAATGACAGAACTCTCTCCTACAAGGATATATCAAAGAACAAGGACACACTTGAGAGCGTAAGACTATGGGACTGGAGACCGCTGAAACAGACCTATAAACAGCTTCAGGAACTCAAACAATACTACTACTTCAATGATGTTGATGTAGACAGATATATTATTGATAAGAAAAAAATCGCCGTAAACCTCTCGGCCCGGGAGCTTTCCATAGAACAGCTTTCCGGAAACAGCCAGAACTGGCAGAACAAACACCTTATCTTCACTCACGGCTACGGGGTTGTAATGAGCCGGGTTGACAAGGTGACCCCCGAGGGCCTGCCTGAACTGCTGATAAAAGATATACCTCCCCATTCCACAATAGGTATAGATATAACGCGTCCTGAGGTCTACTACGGTGAACACAACAACTCATATGTAATAACAAATACATCGATAAAGCCCGGAGAATTCGACTATCCTTCAGGAGATAAAAACAAGTACTCCACCTATAAGGGAACAGGCGGCATTAAACTCGACTCATTCTTCAAGAGACTCATGGCGGCAGTTTCTTTCGGCGACATGAACCTTCTGATCTCAAGCAGCATAAACAATGACAGCAGGCTCCTTCTTCGAAGAAATATTGTAGAAATAGCCAGAAACTACATCCCATTTCTTGAACTGGACAAGGACCCCTACCTGGTTGTGTCAGAGGGGAAACTCTACTGGATGATAGACGCATACACTATGTCCGACCAATTCCCATACTCAACGCCTATCAGGGCAGGGAATAAGACCTTCAACTACGTAAGAAATTCCGCCAAGGTAATAATAGATGCCTATAACGGAAAGATAAACTGCTATATCTCAGACAGGGAAGATCCTGTTATAAAGGTATACTCTAAAATATTTCCGGGAATATTCAAAAACATGGATGAAATCCCCGAAGATCTCAAGAGTCACGTAAGATATCCCGAGACAATATTCAACATTCAGTGTCACATGCTTCTCAAGTATCACATGACCAATCCCAATGTATTCTACAACAATGAGGACGCATGGGACATACCGTCTCAGGTTTATGACAGCAGTGAAGAGCCGGTACACAGCTACTATCTGGTCACTACCCTTCCCAATGAGAAGAGGAGTGAATTCATTCTGATAATGCCCTTCGTTCCCTCGAAGAAGGACAACATGATAGCTTTTCTCACTGCAAAATGCGACATGCCCGATTACGGCCAGCTCCAGATGTATCAGCTTCCCAAAGACAAACTGAACTACGGGCCCATGCAGATTGAGGCGCGGATCAATCAGGATCCGGAGATATCCAAACAGCTCACACTGTGGAGTCAGAAGGGCTCCAATGTAATAAGAGGAAATATGCTTACAATTCCCATAGAGGAATCGATAGTATTCATCGAGCCGCTCTACCTGAAGGCAGAGACAAGTGAGATGCCGGAACTGAAACAGGTCATTGTTGCATTTGCAGATAAAATTGTCATGGAGAAGGATCTGCCCACGGCTCTTGAGAAGGTATTCTACAAGGGCAGCTTTGTGGAGACACGTAAGGAAGGACAGCCTGATCTGACAATAAAAGAACTTTCAAACAGGGCCTATACCCATTACTCCAGAGCTGAACAGAGTATGAAGCAGGGTAACTGGAAAAAGTACGGCGAAGAACTGGACAGCCTGAAACAGATACTTAAGATGATGAAGGAGATGAAATAATCCATGAGAATAGACCGGGCAGCAGGAGTTCTTCTGCACCTGACGAGTCTTCCGGGTAATCACGGGACAGGTACGCTGGGAGATGAGGCATACCGCTTCGTAGATCTTCTGGAGGAGGGAGGATTCTCCTACTGGCAGATTCTTCCCTTCGGACCGGTATCGCCTGCAATGTGCTACTCTCCCTACTCGTCGCTCTCGGTCTTCGCAGGAAACTGTATGCTCATCAGTCCCGACAGGGTAATTTCCAGCGACTGGTTCAGGGACCGCTTCCCTGTACTGACCGAAACAGATGAAAGTTTTGCCGACTTTGATTTTGTGAGGGAGAGCTACCGCTCTCTCCTCGTAGAGGCAGGTCGAAACTTTTTCAAATACGCATCAGCAGACATGCTTGAAGATTACGATTCATTCTGCAGAAAAAATCAGTCATGGCTCGATGACTACGGGCTCTACATGGCTCTCTCTGATAAATTTCAGTCACATAACTGGATGGACTGGGAGAGCAGCTCTGCCAGAAGGGATGAGCAGGTACTTCAGGAACACAGGGAAGATCTAAAAGATCAGATAATACAGATAAAATTCAACCAGTACATATTCTTCACCCAGTGGAAAGAGCTTAAAAATTACGCTAACTCCAAGGGAATTAAAATCATCGGAGATGTGCCCATATACGTATCGATGAACAGTGCAGATTCATGGGCAATGCAGCACCTGCTGCAGATAAACCGGAAAACGCTTGAACCGGATGCAGTTGCCGGAGTGCCTCCCGACTACTTCAGTGAAACAGGCCAGCTCTGGGGAAACCCGCTCTACCTGTGGAGAAACAGCGACGGTAATTCCAATAAAGAGACGTACAGATGGTGGACCACAAGAATAAGCCATACTCTTGAACTTGCCGACATCATCCGCATAGACCACTTCAGGGCATTTGAATCCTACTGGTCTGTCAAATACGGAGAAGAGACTGCGGTCAGCGGAGAATGGGTCAAAGGCCCCGGACTTGATTTCTTTGATTTCCTTAAAGGTGAAATTCCTGACCTTCCCCTCATAGCCGAGGATCTTGGAATAATTACAGATGAGGTTAAAGAGCTTAGAGATGAGCTTGAGCTGCCGGGAATGAAGATACTGCAGTTTGCCTTTGACATGAACAGCGAGAACGAATACCTCCCCCATAATATAGAAAACCGCAACTGCATATTATATACGGGAACTCACGACAATGACACAGTAAACGGCTGGTTCTACGATCCGGAAATGC
>CAYNFB010000134.1:0-9283 GCA_964396355.1 uncultured Leptospirales bacterium
TCAGCCTTATTCCCCTAAAAAGCACAGGGAGAGGATCGGTTTTCTCATCATTGATGCGGGCCACGGAGGCAAGGACCCCGGTGCCGTAGGCAAGGGCGGCATAAAGGAAAAGGTCATTACCCTGAAGCTGGCAAGAAAGGTCAGTGCGATCTTAAGGAAGAGGCTCAAGGGAATTCAGGTTAAGACTACCAGAAACAGCGATAAATTCATTGAGCTTGCCAGGAGAACCGAGATTGCAAACCGTGAACTGAAGAGGAATCATAACGGTCTTTTTATAAGCATACACGTCAATGCATCGATAATAAGCAGAATCTCGGGTTTTGAGACCTACTTCCTGTCTCAGAATCCGACCAATGAAGCGGCCCGTAAGACAGCCGCACTTGAAAATGATGTAATCATTCTGGAGAATAATTCTTCAGGGAAGAAAAAATATAATGATGTGGATTTTGTCGAGGCCCTCATGATGACTACTCAGATTCAGAAGGAGAGCTCAATGCTTGCAAACAGTATTCAGAAGAGTCTGGACAGGAAGATAAGTAAATTCAAGTCAAAGGGCGTCCACAGGGCGGATTTCTTCGTTTTAAGAGGAGCTCTCATGCCGGCTGCTCTTGTGGAGGTGGGATTCATCACCAACTCCCTTGAATCGAAGTATCTTCAGAGGAATTCATACCAGAATAAGATTTCAGCAGGCATATGTGACGGAATAGTTAATTTTATAAATAGCTACAACAGCTCGCTCAAATAGTTTATTTATTACGTTTCTATTAAAAAAATTCTTGATTGCAGATCATATTTATAATGTTTATGTATCTGATTATAAAATAGGGAAGAATAATGAAAATTAAAGAAATTGCAGATAATATAAAGAAGGAATACAAGAGCGGAAAGGCCGGAAAGCAGAGGGTTCTTATTGTTGCTGTCTCTCTGGTCTTTGTCATGGATTATATGATGTTTTCATATCATACCGCAAGCAGTGTGTTCGACATCTTTCCTTCCATACCTGCACTGGATAACAAGAAAATTGTAGATATATATATCCCCTCAGAAGGGGCAGAAAAGATTATTTCCGAGAAGAGGGAGGTTAATCCCGAACTCAGCGGAGAAAATCTTGCTAAGAAATTCTTCGCTCTCGTAGCAAAGGGGTCCTTTTATGATAACACCTCATCTAATGTGCCGGTGAAGCTTACGGTAAAGAAGGTCTGGATCACCGATGATGAATCGGGTCAGGGCAAAGTCTGCCTGATAGATGTAATGCCCGTAACTCTGGAGAAGGATTCTGTTGTAGTAAAGGGATCTGAAAAGATGTTTAAGGATGCCCTTGAGAAAACTATTACTTCAAATATGCCTGATATCAAAAGAGTCTTAATTCTTGAGAAAGGTGTTCCATTGAGAAAACTCTGGGAGATATAGCCCTATAGGGGCCATTCTCCTTTGAAAACCTCGACGGCCGGTCCCGTCATATATACGTGATTGTCCTTTTCATCCCACTCAGTCTTTAAATCTCCTCCAAGAAGATGAACCGTTATTTTTCTGTCTGTCTGCTTAGTCAGAACTCCCGCAGCGGTGACAGCAGATGCTCCGGTGCCGCATGAGAGAGTCTCTCCGGCGCCCCTTTCCCAGGTCCGCTGCCGTACCTCGGAGCTGTTTATCACCTGTACAAATTCCACATTTGTTCTGTTGGGGAAGAGATCGTGGTTTTCGATCATTCTTCCGTATTTTTCAACTGGGAAGTTCTCAGTATCCTCAACGAATATTACTGCGTGGGGATTGCCCATGGATACGGCGGTAATGGAGAATTTTGTGCCGTCATCAAGAACCAGAGTTTCATTTATAACCATACCCGGCTCGCCCGTCATGGGGATTCTGTCTCTCTGAAGAACAGGCTCTCCCATGTTTACTGTCACAGTATCGACGAGATTATTCTTCATTTTCATTGTCAGGTGTTTTACACCTCCGCCGGTTTCTACGTCAATTTCCTTCTCTTTTGTGAGTTTTCTGTCATGAAGGTATTTTGCAAAGCATCTGATGCCGTTTCCGCACATCTCCGATTCACTGCCGTCGGAGTTGAACATCCTCATGCGGAAGTCTGCCTCTTTGGATTTCATTATAATAATCAGTCCGTCTGAACCGATGCCGAAATTTCTATCGCTCATTTCAACTGCAAGCTTGGAGGGATTTTTTAATTTCCCGTCAAGGTCTTCGATATATATGTAGTCATTTCCCGTTCCCTGCATCTTCGTAAAACTGATCATGGCACTCTCCAGTTATTTATTATATAAGATAGTAACAGGGGAGGGGCCGTTTTTTCAATTAAATTTTTTATTAAAAACAGAATAGCCTTAATTTAACATTATTTTTGCAGATATGAACGTGAAGTGCTTGATTATAAAGGATATTATCCTGTAGTTTATCAGCATGAAAGAGGAGGGGGGATGAGAAGACTTAATCTGCTTATTATCACATTGATTCTATCCGAGATTATTCTCATGCTCGTTCTCTTTACCGGAAAGAGCGAGACTGCAGTGGAGAGTAACGGCTGGAAGAAGAAGGGAACCGAAAAGACAGACCGGCTTCACGAAGTGCCGATTCTGCTCTATCATAATATCGTTGAGGATGACTCTAAGTCGAAGAGTTCCTATGCGGTGACAAGATCCGCCCTTATCCGGCATTTTGAGATCTTAAAGAAACTGGAAATCGACGTCATTTCTCTTAAAAAATTCGTCGGCGATCTGTCATATCATGATGATTATAATAAAAAATCTGTAATCATTACCTTCGATGATGATTACAGCTCAATGCATTCCATCCTCCTGCCCGTTGTCAAACAATACGGCTATCACGTGACCCTCTTCGTATATACATCGGGAATTGCAAAATCAGGTTCAACCAGTGCCCTTAACTGGAATAAACTCAGAGAAATGGACAGCTCATATATTGATATTCAGAGTCATTCAGTCAATCATCTGGATCTGACTGAATTTGAAGACGGCTCCCGGGAGAGCGGAAGAGTTCTGGTCGAGGAACTGGTTCTGTCCAGGATGACAATTGAGAAGTATCTGGGGAAAAAAGTCAGCTTTTTTGCATTTCCATACGGACGATACAGTCTCAATCTTCTTGAACTTGCCGGCCGTGCTGGATACGACCGGGTTTTTTCAACCGATTACGGATCAAATATCGTCACGAGAAATAATTACTGCCTCAGAAGACATCACATAAAGAGAACCTATTCTGACGATTTTTTTACAAGTCTTGTTAAATAGAAAGGGATTTAACATCCCAATACTTCTTGACACACCCAGTCTCTGTCCTGTAAAATCGCCAGTAAATTTTCGCCTCAGGTAATAATAAAATAAGAGAGTTATCGTTATTCATGAAGAAATTTGTGTTATGCGTTTTTATGGGATTATCCGCAGCTGTTTACGCAGGAGGTCTGGCTACAGTTGATAATGAAAAGATTCAGGACTACATGGGGCATACCGGAAGATGGGTGGTGAGCAGCTCCTCCCGGGGGCTGGCTTACTATATCAGAACATTCGGATCATCCTATACTGATATAATCGATATTAACGGCCGCAATTACAGAAAAGAGAGAACGGTCTTTCTCCCATATTCGAAGAAGTATCTGGAATATCTGGAGTCAAAGGGGATTTCCAGGGATAAAATTGACTGTCCTGAGGATTATATCTGGCCTGTGCAGAACTTCGACAGAATAACCTCGGCCTTCGGGAAGAGGTGGAGGGGCTTTCACGAGGGCATAGACATTCCCGCCGGAAGAGGAATTCCTATTGTCGCCGCTAAAAGCGGACGGGTAACCGTTTCTAAATTTATGGAGGGTTACGGAAAGACTGTCTGGATTGAGCACCGGGGAAATATCAGCACAAGATATTCTCACGCCTCGGAACTTCTTGTTAAAGAGGGAGATCTTGTTCACAAGGGGCAGGTTGTTGCTCTTGTTGGAAGCACAGGAAATTCTACAGGCGCTCATCTCCACTTTGAAGTAAGATGCGGGGGGATTCCTCTTAATCCGCTGCACTTTCTTCCCTTCAGCAGCAATGTCAAACAGACACAGTACATGAAGAGGGTTGAATAAAAAAGGCTGTTCTTAAAAAGAACAGCCTTTCACGTTTAATATATTTATTTATCTGCTTTGTTTACTTTGAAGAGCCTTCATCCATGACACGCTTTGATTCGAGATCCAGCTGAATCAGGTCATCCATGAGAATGGGAATGTCTTTGTTCAGCTGGTCGAACTGTCTGTTTATAATTGTATCCACTTCGGGACTTCCTTCATGGGCTATTTTTGTGAAGTCGCCTATGATCGCCTTTATATCCTCCTGAGTGTTCTGAAAGATAAATATGATGTTGGCGCCTGATTTATATCCCCAGTGAAATCCGTCGGGCAGCTGCACTGTGAAAGTCTCTGTAACCCCGTCACCATCGGCATCCTCAGCATAGTATATCTGTCCTGTGGCCGTTGTTTTGGCTGTCACAGATATGAAGTACTTAGTCGGTCCGCTGTCGTTGAGTTTCTTCGGGATTGGTTTTCTTATCACTTTCAGGTCAGAGTCCTTTCTGTTGACCATGAGCGCCTTGAAAATCTGGGAATGTTTCTTTATGAAACTGTCTCTCATTTTTACGTAGAAATCAGAATATTTCGGCCCCAGGTTTTCATCTTTCCCGGGCAGTATTTCTCTTTTGAGCTGCTCGACTCTTCTGTCTGTTATTCTCATGTAGTCGGGTTTGCCGTCAATTGTTCTTTCCCACAGAGTATTCATTATCAGCCTGTTTTCCATCTGCCTTATTACTCTGTCCTGCTCAACGGTGGCCGGGTCATCATAGCCGTCTTTGAAAAGATACATTTTCTTGTCTTTGATTATCAGAAGGGCTGCAATCGATGTATCCTGCTTCTGATGCTCCTCAGGATCTATTACATTCTCTATATGCTGAAAGGAAATTCTGTCTTCATTGTATCTTGATACCTTATCAAGTGAAATAACCTTGTATGATAAATCTCTGGAAATTACTGATACAGCGATTAATAGCAGAAGCGGTGTTATTAAAGCTATACCCTTTACCCTGGTCTTAAGCATTTGTCCCTCCATGAGGCTTAAAGATCTATTAGTATGTATCTTAATAGTCGGTCTCTAACCCATAATATAAATTTGTTTGGTGCATTTTGTCAAATATTTTATGTATTATGCTTTTTCTTTTCCTTCTTCCATTTTGCTTTGTCAATCTTCGTCCAGCTTTCTACAACGTGTTTTGATATATCAGCTTCCATATCCTTTCTCGTCTTCGGCTTGCCCGGCTTCTTATTGGGGGCATTTTTTTTATTCTTTGATTTATACTCCTCATGCTCCTTAAGTGTGAGAGGAGGCTCAGATTCAAACATCTCTTTGATTATTCTCTCTCTGCCGCTGTTTTGGATAGTCATGTCAATCATAGACAGTAAACGTTTGCGGTTGATAAGATCTTTCATGTATATTTCCGGTGGATGAGTGTTGAATGAGGCCGCAGAGAAGGCGCCTGCTGCTGCTGTAAGGGCCGATGCGGATCCTCCCTGACGTGATGCATCATGGAATATGCCGCCGTTTTTTCCTGAACGGCCGGCAATGAAGAGTGCGAAAACCAGAATCGGTATGGGATGGTTTACGCTGGCCCTGGCGATGGGGCTTTTAAGCGTGAGATTCATGTGAGAGCAGATTGTTTTTTCGCAGAGATCTATGGTGCCGCAGTTCATTACCGCAGGTATGAGTTTGTGAATTCTTTTTGCTTCACTGATGACGTAATCGGGATTCATACCGCAGTCAAATATCATACTCTGGTTCTCCTGCAGAAAGTTCACCGATTCTTCGGCTGATTCTGATGCAGTTTTCATAATCTGAGGAGATTTCTCAGACATAAGATCCTTTAATATGAATAAAAAGATCACAGATGAGGCGATTGTTGCCGGATCAGAAGTGTAAAGTGAAATATATTTGAGAATTTCATCAGTTACGGTTTTTCTGTCTCCCTTTATCAGCAGGAACGGAATTACCAGGAGAATTACCCTCCCGCAGGGCTGGTCAAAATTCAGATACTGTTTATTCCCTCCCCGGTGACCTGCTCTTGATATAAATTCTCTCTCTGCCGCTCCGGGATTTCTGAAGTAGCTGTATTCCGGTTCAGGGAGCTCTGGTGTATCCGATAGAGCCTTCATCATTGCAGCCCTGTCAAAATAACGGTCCGTCACCGATGCACAGGTGAGAAGCAGAAGCTGTGAAATTGACGAGTAGAGACCGGGCTTTCTCCATCTCTCTATGTTGTTTTTCAGTGCAGGCGCCGGGTCGGGAATACCGGGTGAGTTTCTGAATACTGCATTTATGTGTTTGCTCTTCATCCCGTCCAGGGTGTACCCTGCTGCATCTCCCGTCACTGCGGCTGTAATTACATCTTTTATATGATCATTCTGTATCATTACAGGTTTCCTCTCTATTCTGTTAAGGAGTACAATATTGCTTTAATAGTTCAATAAAATTGTTGATTTATATCTGTTTTTTTTTATACTAAAACAAAGTTTCTTTCAAGGGGGAAATATGAAAAGGAATCTTATTATTCTGCTCATGATATTTATTACAGGGCTCATTGTCAGCTGTTCAAAAAACAGGGTCGAAGAGCATTCAACGATAAGCTTCATGATAGGTGATGTTAAAAAGAACAATGCGGATGCCCGGATCGGAGATATTATAAAACAAAATGATGTTATTAAGACCGCAGAAAATTCTTTCTGTGATGTTAAAATAGGCGAATCTATCATAAGAATCAAGTCAAAGACCAATATTGTTATGTCCACTCTCCTCAGGAAGGGAGATCAGGAGCATATTACAATCGGTCTTACAACAGGGAAGATGCTCTGCAAACCGAGAAAGCTTCTCAAGTCAGAGAGTTTCCTGGTGAAGACTCCTACTGCCGTTGCCGGTGTGAGGGGGACACAGTTTACTGTTGAGTCGGACAAACTGAAGACTACGAGAATCAAGGTTTTTACAGGAAAGGTCAAGGTAGCCAAGAGGGTTAAACAGTTTGAGTCCAGCGTTGCAAAGGTGCTTGAGATTGCCCCTTCTGTGGAGAAGCAGGAGAAGGTGGTAATCACCGCAAAGGAAGTTAAAACTGCAGAGAGGGTTGTCCAGAAGAGCCTGGCAAAAGAGGCCGCAGGAAAGGTTCCGTCTGATATGATAATCGAAAAGGTGATAAATAATACCAGAAGCCAGGTAGCGTTGCAGGACAAGAATATAGAGAAATTCACCGCCGAAGAGTTTACTAAAGAGAATAAAGAAATAATAGATGTTAAGGAGAAACCTAAAGAGGTTATCGTGAAAATCGCCCGTGTGATTAAACAGGAGAAAGAGGCTCCAAAACCCGACGGAAGGCTTCTTGTAACCAGATATGATATCTATTTTATAAAGCAGGGCAAAATCCGGTGGGAGGGGAAACTCGTCGAGGCCCCGGTGAAGGAGAAGGACCGGTTATATGTCGCGTCAGGAAACTTCGTGTTCTGCGCCAGTGTTGACGGGCCGGTCTTATGGAAGAAAAATATAAAAAATGACGGGAAGGTGACACTGAAAGAAGGAAAGGTAATCCTGAAGGCACTGGGGAAAGATATACCGCTTGATCCTGTTACAGGGGATAAATTGTAATATAAAGTATATGTATTCTAAGGGCTGAGGGGCTTTGTCTCCTCCGCTTTTTTTGTAGAGGACTGTTTGATATAAAATGCTTTACCTTTTAGGTAAAGCATTTTATATTGACATTAAAATGAATATTACTTTCAAAGACAAAAAAAATGAGAAAATATTCAATAATTCAGATTTATTGGACAAGGAATTCGGTGCAAATAGTGCTGTAATACGGAGACGAATGGCTGTGTTGAAAGCTGCGCCATCTCTTTTTGATGTTTCTCATTTAAAACCTGAAAGAAGGCACGAATTAACAGGTAAAAAAAAGGGATATTTTGCTGTTGATTTAAAACATCCTTTCAGGCTTGTTTTCAGGCCAAATCATGGGGTATTACCCAAAAAAGATGATGGAGGCATTGACCTGATGAAAGTAACAGACATTACTATTGTAGGAGTGGAGGATTATCACTGATGATAACGAATGCAAATACGTTTATCCCGGATTATGCCATCCACCCGGGAGAAATACTGGAAGAAACTCTTGAAGTTCGTAATATAAGGAAAAATGAACTTGCAGAGAGATGTGGTATGTCTATAAAAACAATCAGTCAGATACTTAATGGGAAAGCACCTGTTACTGCTGAAACTGCAATTTTGCTAGAGCGTACTCTTGGAGTGTCTGCTGATGTATGGAATAATCTGGATGCTAACTATCGTCTGTTTGAGGCAAAAAAAAAAGAGAGGCTTACCGTCGAAGGTTATAAAGACTGGGTAAAGAAGTTCCCTCTCGCTGATTTGCGAAGAAGAGGAATTCTCCCTCAAACAACAGATGCTTCTATCATAGCTGAAAGTCTTCTTGCTTTTTTTGGTGTATCATCGCCGGAGGCATGGAGGGATGTATACCGGAAGGAGTCGGTATCATATAGAAAATCTGAGAAGTTTAATGATTCAGTTGAATCTATTATTACCTGGTTGAGAATAGGAAAAATTCGTTCAGAAACAATTCTTACTGATCCCTTTGATAAGAAAATTTTTATGAATAATCTTATTCTTATCAGAGAGCTTACACTGAAAGAACCTGCTGCTTTTGAATCGAAAATGAAGCAATTATGTAAAGAATCAGGAGTTGTACTTGTTTTTGTCCCTGAATTGAAGGGAACTCATTTGAGCGGAGCAACAATGTGGGTTTCTTCAGATAAAGCTCTTATTATTATGAGTCTTCGTCATAAAAGTGATGATCATTTCTGGTTTACTTTTTTTCATGAAGCCGGGCATATTCTTTTTCACGGTAAAAAGAGTATTTTTATTGATGAGACAAAAATGGATAGTAGCAGGGAGGAACAGGAAGCAGATAGATTTTCATGTAATATTCTTATCCCGGAATCAGAATATAATAAATTTCTATCATTAAATAATGGGCGGTTTCACGAGAATACTATCAGGCAGTTCGCCAAAAGAATCGGTGTAGCTCCTGGTATTGTAGTGGGGCGTTTACAACATGATGGGATAATTCCCTATAGTTATAATAATAAGCTGAAAAAAAAGTTTGTTTTAGCTGAAGATGCGACAAAATAATATTAGGTAAAAGTTTTAAAGATATATTTAACTGAATATTGTCCGCTCAGGTGTAG
>CAYNFB010000135.1:0-9282 GCA_964396355.1 uncultured Leptospirales bacterium
AGCATCGTGTATGTCTGTTACCCTAGAACATTTTTTGCATACAAAATGAATATGCCGGCACCACTCTGCAACATTACCGCTCATATCATATAGACCAAAGGCATTGGGCTTAAAACTTCCCACGGCTGTTGTCTTTTCCCTGTTTATCCCTGTCTCGGCATTATATGGATAATTACCATCAAAATTTGCCATAGTGCTATCAAGTGAATTACCGTAATGGAATGCTGATGCCGTACCGGCTCTGCAGGCATACTCCCACTCCGCCTCTGTGGGGAGTCTGAAACCATTACCTCCCAGTACTTTTACTACATACTTTAATTTATCAAATCTGTTAGTGTTATTCTTATCCTCTCTGCTCATATCTATGCTGTAGCAGGGTTTCAATCCGTGTTGCTCGCTGAGCATATTGCAGAATACAACAGCATCATACCAGCTTACATTCTCAACAGGCAGGTTATTATCACCCTGAAAATCGCTGGGATTTTTCCCCACTATCTCACTGTACTGTTTCTGTGTTACCTCATACCTGCCCATCCAAAATGAGGACAGAGTTACTTCATGCTGTTTTTCAATATTTTCTTTTTTTTCATGGCTTACTTTTTTATTATCATCTTTACGCTCACTTTCAGGTGCACCCATGATAAACGTTCCGCCCGGTATGAAACAGAACTCTATCCCGCCGGAAACTCTGGCCTCACCCGGCCTGACTGCAGTCCCGCCATCATCTTTACTATACCGGTAAACAATCATCCCCCGGCTCAACTGAGACAGTTCCCCCTTCCCCTTTATCCTGCATTTCGATATTGTAAACATAGGGAAGGCAACCTCAAGGATTATTGGTCCATCACCTGTCCTGACCTGCAGAAGTTCGCCTGTTTTATGTATTGTGCCCCTATTTATCGATACCCGAACCTCACCGGAGCCATGATCTACGTCATATACCTTCCCGGAATTTTCTCCACTGCCGTAGCTCAATACCACTGATGTTAACAGCAGCAGCACTGTAAGGGTTAATTTCTTCATCGTGTCTCTCCATCGGGGATCTTTTTTATTTTAGAAAGATATGTTAAGCCTGCATCAGAATTTGAATCAATATCATTTCCTGAGAAAAAGTCAACTTCAAGTACCTGCTGAATTAAATTTTAACGATACATTATTTAATAAAAAATGCTATTATTTACAAAAAAAGCGGCAGGATTTCACAAAAAAGAGCAAAGAGCAATGCCGGGGTTTTATTAATGATCAACCTAAATTTAATATTGACAATATGCAACCCCGGGAGACTATTCCACAGATTATGTACAATTGTAAAAAAATATTATTATAATAATACATAATTAAAAAAAACTTGATAAAAATTACACTATAGATAGAATACTGGAAAATGAGGGAAAATCATGACTAAAAAAGCATTTCTTATTCTTGAAGACGGAACCGAATTCGAAGGGACTCTCTTCGGTCATGAATCTGAAACAATGGGAGAGGCCGTTTTCAACACATCCATGAGCGGCTATCAGGAAATACTCACCGACCCCTCCTATTGCGGACAGATAGTGGCCATGACCTATCCCATGATCGGCAACTACGGAGTAAACGGCGAGGACTGCGAATCAGACAGAATTCACGCGTCAGGATTGGTTGTAAAAGAATACTGTAAAAACTACTCAAATTTCAGAGCCACCGGATCTCTTGCTGATTACCTGAAGGAATATGAAGTTCCCGGAATAGAGGGGATAGACACCCGAATGCTCACCAGACACATAAGAGACAAGGGAGCCATGAGAGCGGGAATCTTCTCCGACAAAAAGGACGCAGTGGAAAAACTGAAAGCCCATGCATCCATGGAGGGGCTTGATCTTGCATCTAAGGTCGCCTGCGGTAAAAAATACACCTTTGGGGAAAGCAACCCCGAGAATCCCAATGTTGCGGTTTTCGACTTCGGGGTAAAGACCAATATACTCAGACTGCTCAAGGAGTCGGGGATGAACGTGACAATTTATCCGGGCACGACGCCTCTCCAGAGCGCAATTGACGACGGAGCAAAGGGAGTCTTTCTATCCAACGGCCCGGGTGATCCTGATGCTGTTGAATACGGCAAGGTGCTTGTTCAGGACATCATGAAGGAGAGAATACCCTGCTTCGGAATTTGTCTTGGACATCAGCTGGCAGCACTGGGTCTGGGCGGCCAGACATACAAGCTTAAGTTCGGACACCGAGGCGGAAACCAGCCGGTCAAGAATCTTGACACAGGCAAAGTGGAGATAACATCACAGAATCACGGATTTGCAGTGGACATGAGTTCACTCGAGGCAAACAGCGATATAGAGATTACACATATCAATCTCAATGACAACACCGTCGAGGGTCTGAGACATAAGAAGCTCCCCATATTTTCTGTCCAGTATCACCCTGAGGCAAACCCGGGGCCTCATGATTCAAGATATCTCTTCGACAGATTCAGGGACACTCTTATCTAAGAGATTATTCCCTGTCCCAGATCTTCGCCTCATAGGCCAGCCGGTTCAGGCAGGCCTTGAGTTTCTTTCCTCTCTTCTCAAGTGGAGGCAAGTCATCCTGGGTGTACTGCTCTATGGCCTCTACAGCGCAGGCGAGACTCGAATCTGCCTTTGAATTATTGTAATAATTCAGGACAACCTCTCTGCCGCTGAGATTCATTTTATGATCAATTACGGCCTCGACGGCTTCAAACAGGGCTTCCTTAAACTCTTCTTTTCCCACAGAACTCTCCAGACAATCTCTTTTAGGTTTAATCATTTTATTTCAAAAACATCTTGATATGGCAATTACTTTAATCTATAGTAAAGTAATTTTACGGATGCGAAGAATGAAGAAAATAATATCGCTAATACTCTCTTTCTTTGATGATATAATTCTATATATGATTCCCTCAGCAGGCAGAGGATTCATATCTGCAGTGTTCATTATTGCAGCAAATCTGATCCCGCTCTTTGGAGTACTCTTCCTGGAATGGGATCCCGTTATGCTGCTGATAATCTACTGGGCTGAGAGTATCATTGCAGGTCTGCTCAATATTGTAAAGATGATAATGAGCAGCATCTTTTCCGAAGAGGGATTCAAACCTGCGGCATTCGCAGGAGGCCTCTTCCTGTCGGTCTTCTTTACATTTCACTACGGCATGTTCATGGTGGTCCACGGTATTTTTATTCTCGTACTCTCATCTCTCTTTATGGGAAAAGATTATATGAATTCCGGGATATTTTCTGATATTATATTCTCTCCGGGCAGTACAGCATCACAGGCATCAGTTATTGAAGGCGCCGCTGCAGACTTCATCCTCAGCGATACAGGACTGGCTATTGCTGCAATTCTTGTTAGCAGCCTGATCACATTTTACCTGTACTTCATCAGAAGAAGAGAGTTCATAAAATTAACACCCGATAAATTTATGATCAGGCCCTATAAGAGAATAATAATCATGCATTTGACCATAATTTTTGGTGCCTGTGCGCTTCTTCTGACGGGGACAGAAAACACCGCAATGATTTCAGTCTGGATAATACTGAAAATCATTGCCGATCTGAAGGGACATGTAAAGGAAATCCGGATAAATTCTGTTATATAACTGCAGACAGGTCCGTCAGGAAAGACCAGCCTGCAGCTACTCAATACAGCAAAATACTCTTATCTTTCAGCCAGGCCGTTTCAGGCGTCACGTGTTTTAAAGAATTCCAGCCGGCTCTTCATATTTTCCGCCTGCGCATTTATTTCTTCGGCTGAGGATGCAATTTCCTCGGCGCCGGAAGCCTGCTGCTGTGTCTGTTCATTAAGCTGATCCATGGTTCTTGATATTTCCTTGTAGGTGATTGTCTGCTCATGAGTCGACGCGGATATATTATCAGACATCTCCATGACGAGTCTGGTGGCGCGAATTACATCCTCTCCGGCCTTTGACTGTGTTCGTGTCGAATCAGCGATTTTCTGCACGAGATCCTTTGTGCTGTTTATATAGCTGATAATGTTTTCAAGAGCTCTGGATGTATCATTGATATCCGATATGCCCTGTTTTGCAGACCTGACCCCGTTCCCCACAAGGGCCGTTATACTTTTAGCCGATTCAGCGGTTTGCTCTGCAAGTTTACCTATTTCATCTGCAACGACTGCAAAACCTCTTCCGTGATCACCGGCTCTTGCCGCCTCAATTGCCGCATTCAGAGCAAGAAGATTTACCTGGTCAGAGATATCGCTGATGAGAGAAACCGTCTCTGCAATTTTCATCGAATTACTCTCGAGGCTTTTCATGCCGACAATTGTATTCTCCATGAGATTGCTGCCTGCAACCGCTTCCTTTGTCGCTTCGTTTGCAGCTTTCAGAGTTGTTGCCGCATCATCATTGACAACACCAATGAGCCGGCCCAGCTCTTCAATAAGACTGTATGTATCTTTAGTGTGATCTGAATGGGCCTTCGAGCTGTCTGCAATTACTTCATTTGATGCCGATATTTCCTCCAGGGATGCAGTCGACTCCTCCACTGCGGCGGCCTGAGTCTGCGCACTCTCTGCAAGGGAACTGCTTGTTGAGGATAATTCTTCGGATGATGCTGCAAGCTGATCTGAGGAATTAAGAGTTGAATCAACCACATCAGCTATCCTCTTCTGAAACTTTTTCATATTTCTTATCATATCGCCGAACTCATCGGGAATATAATCATTATTCTCTACAGTGAGATCACCTTCAGAAAGCCTGCTGAATATTGCTGCAGCATTGCGAATAGGCATTGAAAAATTTACTCCTATCCTGAATAAGACAAAAATTACCAGAGTAAGAATAGCCAGTATAGAAATAATTATTTTAACAATAACATCATTAACCGGAGCCATTAAATATTTCTGATAGTTCGATGATACGAGATAATTGCCCGTTGACTGAAGCTTCACCTTCCTGAGACTTACATGCCTGTCATTAATAATATAATTATAGTAACCGGAATCCGCTGACCTGACGAACTCCCCCGCATCTTTTCCGTTTCTGTCGGTGAGATCCACACCCAAAACCTTATCGAGAAGACGTTTTTCAGGATGGTATATTATTTTACCTTCGCTGTTCATAATCATAAACTTCGTCTCTTTCGACTGGCTTAAACTATTCACTATTTCATTAATTTTCTCAGTATTAATCGCAGCTCCGATTAAACCGGCGGATTTTCCATTTACAACAAAGGGTGCTGCACAGACGATAATTTTTTTGCCGGTATCTTCGCTTACAAGAAGATTGCCTGACCATGAAACAGACCTGCTCTTCAGAGCATTCCTGAAATAATTTCGACCGGAAACATCTATCACTTTACCCCGGCTTGTATACCCCCTGCCGTCGGGTCCGGCAAAAAAAAGAGTTTCAATATTTTTATTTATTCTTGTTCTAAACAGTTCCCGCACTACGGCAAAAGCATTTGCACCTGACATATCGCCAAGTGCAATAGTTTTGGTATAGGCTTCAAGTTCCATGGCCACATTGCCGAAGTTGCTGTTCAACTGAGAAACCACCTTCTCTGTTTGAGCAGTGTTTAAAACATTATGCAGTTTTAATGTCTTTTCTGCACTTACCTTATATACATTAAATCCTACCATGAGCAGAATTACCGTAATAGTACTGAGAACCGGAGCAAGAAGCTTTTCAAGGACGGTAAGAGACGGGAGTCCCGCTGCACTGGTAGCGGGGTATAGTATAATCTTAAATCTGTAATAATGAAGAAAAGTAAAACAGAGAACGAGAATTATATCCTTTACGTAATAGAGAAGGAGCTGATGAATGCTTATTAATGTGCCGCACAGATATCCATAGGTAGTCAGGATCATTACTCCGGCCAGAAGAGGCAGGGAGAAGAACAGCGAAACCAGAAGAGGCATCCTGCCTGCAAGTTTTATGACAGCCTCATCAGGACTACCCTGATTAATTACTCTCTGAATTCTCTCTGCAGCAAAAGAATAGGCCAGGATTATGAGACCGCATACTCCAGACATGACGATAGCCACAAAAATCAGTGTCTTAAGCTGAGATGTGTTTTTTATACAAATTCCGATTAATATGGCATTAATAACCGGAACCAGGAGCAGATTTATACTGAAATTAAAAATGAGCCTTTTTTTTATTCCTGATAAGTCTTTACTAACCATCGCTTCCTCCGAAGTATCATCATGTATACTTATCTATCTACCGGTAAGAAAATCTTATATCTGTTAAGCAGCTCTTTTTTTATGTGAAAAATAAATGACTATTACCAAAGATAATGTCAAGTTATTCTTCTTTATAAAAAATAAATTATACGAAGCAGCAATGGAATCTGCTGATTACTCAAAAAACATAGATTAATCTTAAAAAGTACTTAACAAATCAGCTCTTCTTTTTAATTAATCCAAGACAAATAAGACAAGGGATACCGATATGAATAAAATGAATTTCAACGAAATAAAAATCAGTTCAAACATAGATCCTCAGCTCTCAGAGAATGCAAAAACCGTTCTGGAAAGAAGATATCTGATCCGTGATGAGAAAGGGGACATAATAGAAGACCACAGAGGATTATTCGAGAGAGTTGCAAAATGCATTGCTGCTGTTGATGCTGCCTACGGAGCCACGGCCGAAGAGATGAACAGCACTGCTGCTGAATTTTACGATATGATGGCATCCCTGGAATTCATCCCCAACAGCCCCACACTGATGAACGCAGGCAGGCCTGAAGGACAGCTCTCCGCATGCTTCGTCCTTCCCGTTGAGGATTCGATGGAGGGAATTTTCGATTCTCTTAAAAACATGGCAATGATACACAAGAGCGGCGGGGGAACAGGATTCTCATTCTCAAAGCTCAGACCGGGAAACGACATAGTCAGCAGCACTGCAGGCGTATCAAGCGGTCCTGTTTCATTCATGAATATATTCAATGCGGCAACAGAGACAGTTAAGCAGGGCGGGACCAGAATAGGCGCCAATATGGCAAAGCTCAACATCGACCACCCGGACATCATGCGCTTCATAAAATGCAAGGAAGATCTTACAGTTCTGACAAACTTCAATATATCTGTAGCCATAACAGATGAATTCATGAAGGCAGTGGAAACAGATTCTGAATATGATCTTAAAAATCCGCGGAATGGAAAAGTAACAGGCAGACTCAAAGCAAAGGAAGTATACGACCTAATAATAGAGATGGCCTGGACCAGCGGCGAGCCTGGAATTATATTCATAGACAGAATAAATCAGTTCAATCCTATAAAGAAGGTAGGACTCATTGAAAGCACAAACCCGTGCGGAGAGCAGCCTCTTCTACCATATGAATACTGCAACCTGGGCTCAATAAACCTCACCAGCGTAATAACATATAAGGGCAGCGGAGCCGAGGTTGACTACGACCACCTCCGGCAAATTGTACGAAAAGCCGTTCACTTCCTTGACAACGTAATAGATGCAAACTCCTATCCGCTGAAAGAAATTGACGAGACGACAAAAGAAAACAGAAAGATCGGCCTGGGGATAATGGGATATGCAGATCTTCTTATAAAGCTTGAAATCCCCTATGATTCAGACGAGGCCATTGCCGTTGCTGATAAAATAATGTCGACAATTCAGGATGAGTCGAAAAAAGAGTCAGAGAAACTCGCTGATACAAGAGGAGCATTCCCCAACTTTCACCTGTCTGATTATGCGGAGAGAGGAGACAAGCCCATAAGAAATGCCACAACTACCACCATTGCTCCAACAGGAACTATCAGCATTATTGCAAATACCTCAAGCGGCATCGAACCGATCTTCGCCCTTGCCTATATTCGCAATGTAATGGATAATGACCGCCTCATAGAATCGAATCCGATCTTCGATGAAACAGTGAAAAATCTGGGAGATCAGTACGATGTTGAGGATATAATGGAACGGGTCGCCCATCACGGCTCTGCCGGTGAAATCGAAGAGCTCCCGGAAAAGATAAGAAAAATATTCGTCACAGCACATGATGTAACACCTGAATGGCATATAA
Source organism: uncultured Leptospirales bacterium (assembly GCA_964396355.1). Lineage (GTDB taxonomy): Bacteria > Spirochaetota > UBA4802 > UBA4802 > UBA5550 > CAYNFB01. The sequence goes on from CAYNFB010000135.1 coordinate 8,007, forward strand.
AAACCCAGGCTGTTTTCCAGAAATACGTAGACAATGCTGTTTCAAAAACTGTCAACTTTCCATCAAAGGCAAAAATCGAAGATATAGAAAAAGTATATAACCTGGCCTATACTACAGGATGCAAGGGCGTCACGGTTTACAGAGACGGCTCACGTGATAATCAGGTCCTTCAGACAAAATCAGAACAGAGGAAGCCCGAAGAAGAACCGAAGGGTGAGGTGATAATCAGAGCAGCGTCACCAAGACCCAGACATGAAATAACCTGGGGCGCGACGAGGAAGATGACAACAGGATGCGGTTCCCTCTACGTTACAATCAACGAAGACCAGGAAGGCATTTTTGAAGTATTCGCCGCCATGGGTAAAGGAGGAGGATGCGCAGCAAGCCAGACAGAGGCAATAGGCAGACTGATCTCACTCTCTCTCAGGTCAGGAATAGACAAGGATCAGATTGTGAAGCAGCTCAAAGGCGTGCGCTGCCCCAATCAGGCATGGGAAAAAGGCGGAAGAATCTACTCCTGCTCCGATGCCATCGCAAAGGCGATTGAAAGATACACAGGGACAGAGAGGCCTTCAAGCGCGGACAGCGACTTTAAGGATACAGCTAAATTCATTGCAGAAACAAACGGCAAGAGTAATGACTCTGTTATAACAGGAGTATGCCCGGACTGTTACGGCCCGCTGGAATATGAATCAGGATGTTCAGTATGCAGAAGCTGCGGATATTCAAGGTGCGGCTGATTACCGCACCCTGGTAATTTTTCAGTTAACCTTGATGATTTCCACTCCCCTTTTAAGCATAGACGGCTTAAAGGGGGTAATCTTCAGCGGCTTATTTATCTTCGTTCCGTAGAAATTGACTTCCATAGTAAAACCATTCACCGGAGTTATTATTTTCACCTTTTTAAAGAAGACAGTACTGCCCTTTTTAACAACAGACTTTATATATATCTCAGCTTTCTTCTTTGTCACCTTGTGGATAATCAGTATTTTTTCAGGGACGTTCCCTCTGAAATATATGCTTTCGTAAAATTTGTCATTTTCAAGAATAAGGTAGTGAGACTTCCCTCCGCTCTGCTCAAGACATTTAACAACCTTTCCGTCTTTCAGTTCAGGAATGCGTCCTGAAAAAAGATGGTAGATGAATTTGAAATCAGCGGGATATCCCGCATATCTGCTAAATTCAATTTTGTTGTAATCGTCAACGTAGAGTTTCTTCTCCGCAGGATAATAGAAAAAGAGTTTATCCATATTCCGGTAGGCAGACAGAACCGGGC
>CAYNFB010000136.1:0-8409 GCA_964396355.1 uncultured Leptospirales bacterium
GTATATCCAATAGACAAATATTTCAGAAGGAACACCTTCGCAATTTCATCTACAGAATTTTTCTGGGGACTTGCGCTTCCGGTAATAATTGAGTCCACCTTTCTGCAGATTTTTTTAAAACACATCGGAGCCTCAAACAAAATTATCGGCATGATCCCGTCCATACTTGCCCTGGGTATGACTCTCTTCGGCCTTTTGTCGGCATTTCTGACATCTCATCTCATACATAAAAAAAGAGCTGTCATCATTGCGCATATTATTCCAAGTATTCCCATTTTCATTGCAGGCCTTCTCATTCCGCACATAGATCCTGCGTGGCGGGTGGAATTTTTCATTTTCTGCTATACGATGTTCTCTCTTTCAATCGGAATCACTGTGCCGCTGTGGCAGAATTTCACTGTTAAAATATTCAGCCCCGGCAAAACAGTTAAGGCCATATCGATAATGATGACTGTTCAGATATGTGCAAGACTGGCGGGAAGTTTCTTTATTTTCGGCATGGTGGAAAAATATGCATTGTCAATAGAGAGCACGTCCTATGTTTTTATTGCTGCCTCGGCAGTGTTCTTCACCGGTTCATTCTTCTATTTAATAGTACACGAGCATGCGGGAGAGGAAATACCGGCGGCAAAGAATGCTCATAATATTAAAACAATGTCCATTGCAATCAGAGGTGTGCTTAAAAATAAAAATTTCAGACTCTATCTCCTTGGAAACACTGAAATGTATGCTACAGTGGCAGCAATTTCATTTTATGCCAATTACGCAATTGAATTTTACGGAATAGAAAAAGCCGCTGCAGCAGGATTATTCGTAGGCGTCACCTACACCGCCGGCATCATATCTACTCTGCTCCTTGGATGGATTGACTTACTTGCACTGAAAAATAAATTTATCATAGCAAGACTGGCTGCAATAACCGGAACTGTAATACTCATAAATGCCTCTTCACTGCCATGCTTCCTTGCAGTAAGTTTCGCATTCGGGACAGCCAGAGGAATAATGCAGTTCGGTCATGCTCCTGCGGTAAAAAGACTGTCCGGTCTTGATGATGCTACAGATTATTTTGCCATGGCCAATGTGCTGGTTCTTCCTATGTCCATGGGCATTCCATATCTGTCTGGTTTTGCCATTGATCATATGACTGAACATGGAGCAGCCGCCTATCAAATCGTATTTGCAGTTCTGGCCGTACTTCAGACAGCAGGTCTGGTCTGCACTATACTGACTGATTTCAGCGACCGGAAGTATATATGTGAAAAAACAGCTATTGCCCCCGGTATCTGATTAAAATACCCTCTATCTTTATAATCTTTCACAAAAATGAAAAAATAAACATTTTCTTGACTTTGCATAGAATAATCGCTTCTTTAAATATTAGAATACCTGATATATAAGCCGGCGTGACGATAGCTTATGAAATCAGTTAGAAGCAGATGCTAAATCCTCCATCCCCCCGGAAGATGAAAGCATTTGCTAAAAAAGGCCGCAGAGACGTAAACAGTCTCTGCGGCCTTCCTTACTTAACAGACCAGTTCATCTGTATATTTCATATAGGTATGGCAGTTAAAGGATTAAAAGCTGTTATCAGAGCTGCATTCCCAGCATAAGCCGCAGCAGATTAAGCATCATCTTCTTCTTTCCGGCTCTCTGCATTAGGATTGTCATATACAGCAGCTCAATATTCTTAGGAGGTACGGTCTTCTTTCCTTTTCTCTTTAATGCTACAGCCCCTTTTTTGCAGGTGGTTACACAGAGTCCGCATCCGATGCATCTATCCTCAAGCAGCTGTACTTCTTTCTTTCCTGTCCTGACGATTGCATCCATCTGACAGCGGTCTATGCAGATGCCGCATCCGGTACAGGTATCATAATCAATTTCAGCGTAGTAATTTGTGGCAAAGAGTTCCGCCGGTTTATCAAATTTTTTGGCACTGGTAAGAACTCCGCAGCAGCAGCCGCAGCAGCAGCAGATAAACATGGGGTCTCTAGAATTACCAGGCTGGAGAACAAGTCCGCTCTTTTCTGCCCTGTCCAGGATCTCCAGACATTCTGTTTTGGAAATTTCCCGGGCCTGTCCTCTGTCCTCATAGGGGGTCTCTCCCAAAATCAGGCAGACCTCTATGTCATCCACTCTTAAGCAGGGCTTCCCAATAAGAGCTTCTCCCTGTTTACAAACACAATCAGCAACAAATATAGGCCCCTTGAATTTTTCTACAATTTCTATCATATTATCATATGTATCAATTTTGTGCTCAGGAACTATGGCTTTCATATGAGGACTGGTTCTAAGCTGAGGAAGTGTAGTTCGAAAAAACTCATCCTTGAACCCTTCGTCAAAGTACTGATGAAGATCTTCAATGAATTCTCTGGTAAGGTTGTCTACCTGGAATTCGAACATTCCCACAACGAGCATCGCATTGCTGTACCCGTAGGGCGACCTGTCTGATCTTCTTATTGTACCGCTCATAAACATGCGGTGAAGGATCCCGGCCAGTTCATCCTCCGGCATATAGAGCTCCTGTTTTCTCTTCAATCGTCCGGCGATTCTCTTTACCGAAGAATTTGTCAGCCCCAGAGCCAGGGCAACCCTTGCCTCCATGGGATCAAAAAAATGTTTAAGTATATTAATTTCCACGCCGGATTCTACAGCAGGAAATCCAATGGGATATTTATCCAGATGGATCTGCAGATCACGGTATATTTTATTATTTTCCATAATTTCCCTTTAATATTTAAAATATCACTGTCAGTAAAATACATTTATTTCTGACTGTACAGGAAATTTCCAACTTTTAATGCCGCAGCAGCTGATTTTACTGTATTCTGATAAAAATAAATTCAATTTTACATGTGATAAACATAGAAGTGTCAGACTTAAATTGATCAATGAGGAAAGTCATGACACGAAACAGATATATTCAGCTGACATTTTTTTCAATAATTGTTCTCTGGTCACTTATTTCTCCCTATGAATACTTTACATGGTTTCCTGAAGCACTGCCTGCAATAGTCGTTGTTATTCTACTGGCTGCAACGTATAAGAGATTTAGATTTACAGAATTATCCTACTGGCTGATACTGATGAATTGCATCATTCTACTAATAGGAGCTCACTACACCTATGCGAGGGTTCCTCTCTTCGATAACCTGAAGGATATACTGGAATTATCGAGAAATAACTACGATAAGATCGGCTACCTGGCACAGGGATTTATTACTGCAATAATAATAAGAGAAATACTCCTGAGAACCTCACATTTAAAGGAGAGAAAGTGGCTCTCTTTTATTTCAGCTTCCATTGCCCTGGCAATAAGTGCTTTCTATGAACTGGTGGAATGGTGGTCTGCACTGTTATTCTCATCCGAAGCAGATGATTTCCTGGGCACACAGGGATATATATGGGATATGCACTTACCGGTGCGGTCATTTCTCTGATAATATTCAGCAGGATACATCCTGAAATGATAGATAATCCCGGGGAAAGGATCAGTTGATAAAGATCGTAATCATATCCATGAGCTCAAGCATAGTGAAGGGTTTCTGAAGAAATCCCATCCCCCCCTGATCAAGGATCTTCTGAGCCTCATCATTGATGCTGTATCCCGAGGCAAGTATGACAATTGCCTTTGGGTTGATCTCCCGTAATTCCTGAAAAGTTTCAAGGCCGCCAAGTTCAGGCATTATCATATCCAGTATTATAAGATTAATATCCTCCCAGTTGTCCTTGTAATATGCAAGAGCCTCCAGGGGGTTAAGAAATGATATGACTTTAACACCGGTTTCCTCAAGTGTACTGTTTACAACTGAATGTATTATTTCCTCATCATCAATGAGAAGAATTGTTCCCTTGCACTCTACTCCTTTTCTTATTGAAGAGTCATCAGATTTAACAATTTTTTCATGTCCTTCAACAGGAAAATAGAGTTCAAAGGTTGTTCCTTTGCCGGGACTGCTTTCGAATTTAAGTGTCCCTTTATGATTTTTGACAGTACCATATACGGCTGCAAGCCCCATCCCGGTACCTCTGCCCGGTTCCTTCGTGGTAAAGAAAGGTTCAAAAATTCTTTTTTGAGTATCCTCATCAATACCTGTTCCGTTATCCGTAATTGAAAGAAGTATATAATCACCTTCTTTCATCTCAAATGTAAAGTCATCGTAATCTTTGTCGCTGAGGTTCACCAGAGATGTTCTGAATACCAGATCTCCTCCTGCAGGCATGGCGTCGCGCGCATTAAGAGCAATATTAAGTATACAGTCCTGAAGCTGGGAGACATCTCCCAGGGTCATTGAATAGTCCGCGTCAAGATATGATTTTATTGTGATCTTTTTATCAATTGTATATTTAAGGAAATCAATTACATCGCGAATCAGAGAATGAAGATCTACCGGTTCGGTGATATACTTGCCTTTCCTGGCAAATGCAAGAAGCTGAGATGTAATGCTGGCGGCCCGGTGACCAATGTTTAAAATTTTTGTTGCATAGCTGTTAAGCTCAAGATTATCCTTTGTTTTTTTAGCCAGGATCTCGGAAAAACCGATTATACCTGTCAGCTGATTGTTGAAGTCGTGAGCGATTCCCCCGGCCAGCTGCCCTATTGCCTGCATCTTCTCACTCTCTCTCAGTCTTTCCTCAAGAAGGAGACGTTCAGAGATATCCCTTGAAACTGCAAAGTAGGCTTTACGGTAATTCCACGTTCCTGAAAACACCTTTGTCTCAACGGCTATTGTTTCTCCCGATTTATCGTAGATATTAAAACTTACAACAGCCAGTTTCCCCGAGATAAGATCATCAAATATTTTTTTTATATCCTCACTGCTGTGGGGTGAATGGACTCCATAAACGGGAAGACCAATCAGTTCACTCTCGCCAAAGCCAAGTCTTTCAAGAACGGCATTGTTCACCCGGAGAATTTTCCCCTTACGGTTAAAAACAAACAGGAAATCATCTATGGCATAAAATAATTCTCTTAAGTTTTTTCTGCCTGACTGAAGACTTCTGCGAATTTCTCTTTGAATGATATAAAAGAATACAGCTAAAACGGATATTAAGATAATCAGATGGAGGTAGCGGGAAAAGATGAGGGATAGAGATGTTATCTCAGCCCAATTTAAAATATTGATCAGACTGAAAGCTCCCTGCATAATCAGAAGAATAACAATAAGTATATTAAGCCCCTGAAATTTTATGACTTTACGATAGAACAGCATTATAAAAACAGCTAATATTACCGCACCTGTAAAGATAAAATCAATCAGCACTTCATTCATCAAAGAATACCCTTCATCACGAGATTAAAGTCAATACCCTGTAAAAAAACAATTTATATCTACACAATATCAATAAAATCAGGGAAATTATTACTGCCCTACCTAAAAATTACTAAACACATTAGGTTGAACGTTAAAAAAAGTCAATCCTTTGAGATCCTTAAATTGACTTTATTTAATATTATTGCAATCCTCAGTTCAGGGCAATAATAAAAACAGGTAATAAATAATACTTGATTTTTTACACGTGCTTTTATTACAAATATATAACTTTTTTTTAATTTCAGGAGAGATAAAATGAAGACAGTTTTCCTATTACGGCACGGCGAGGCCCAGGATGACGACTATGATTCGGATTACCACCGGAAACTTACAGAACGCGGAAAATTAAGAACCTCCATATTAGCCGACCACCTCAAAACAAAAAAGAACAATTTCGACCTCATAATTTCAAGCGGAGCACCCCGGGCAAAAGCCAGCGCTGAAATATTTGCATCACACTATGAATACGATGATGACAGACTAATCATCAATGATTTAATCTATAACGACCCTACTGACAGTGATTTAATACAGCTATTATGGAATACTGATGAGAATATAAAATCTCTGCTCATTGTGGGCCATAATCCTTCAATCAGCAGCTTTGCTGAACATTTGACTGGACTTACAAGAATAAACATGAAGAAGACTTCAATTATAAAGCTGCAGTTTGATAACGATTCCTGGGAGAGCATAACCCCCGGATCAGGAAAGGCGCTGTTCTATACGACTTTCTCAAAGGGTGAGGTGGTTGAAATAACAGATTTTAATCTTTAACGTTCAGCGCCATTCCACTCATATCTGACTAATAGTCTGAACATTTAACTTGACAATCACAGGTGAGATTTCATTATATGCATCAGGCCAACTTAGCTCATCTGGTAGAGCATTTCACTCGTAATGAAAAGGTAGGGGGTTCGAGTCCCCCAGTTGGCTCATGAAGCTCTGAATTTTTCAGGGCTTTTTTATTGTCAGTTAAACAGGTGTTTTCATTTCACCAGCAACGAATCCGGCAAACGGTTTTATATCCCTTTCTGTCGCTACCAGGTCAAGAGATCTCATATACTCAGCTCTCTCTGTCGCGCGGATTATTGTCCACGGATAACCGGCAGAAACAAACATAAGATTCATCATAAATCTTGCAAGTCTGCCGTTCCCGTCCATGTAAGGATGTATGTATACAAAGAAATAGTGACCCAGCACTGCCCTGACGGCACCATTCTCTTCATTCTGAAGTAATTCAAATAACGTTTCCATTGTAGAACTCACTGCCTCATATGGAGGAGGTACATGCATGGCATCTTTTATGTAGACACGGTTTCTCCTGTAGCCCACAACATCTGAGGGTTTCAGTATACCGGACTGTATCAGAGGAGAGAATAACTCACGATACCAGACAGATAAACTCTCTTTGAATATTGCAGCGGGATTACCACCATTCAAGGCATCTCTGACATTTTTCAATACCGCATCATAAGCAAGAGAATAGCCTTTCGCTGCAAGGGCATTACGCAGATTATTATCAGAATCATTGCTTTCAGGATTCCACTCTCCTGACCTTACCCGGTTTATCAGATCATCACTGATTCTGTACCCCTCTATGGAAAGAGAATGATAGGCATCTTCATTAACTTTTAAACGGATGTTCTTTAAAATCTCATCAGCATTATTTTCTGAAACAGAAATCTCATGCTCCGGGAAAATGCTGATTACATCATTTCTGAAGCTATTCCACATGCTGATAATTCTTGGTGAATATGGAGAATAAAATCTCTCTGAACCGATTGATGGGACAAATTTGCCAAAGGGATTGATCGGTTTAACAATATATCCGGCAAGTTTCATATCGTTTATAACTGTTTTAGATGCAGAGCCTTTCCCTGTCTGAGCATAGGCCCCTGCAATTCTTTCAGCAGAAGCAGGGCTTCCGGTTTCAATTAAAACTCTTGATATATCGGATAGCGATTCAACCATAGATAATGCAATTTCAATATTCTGAGATTTACTCTGGTAATAAGAGGGAGGAGCTTTTACAAGAGAGTATGGCAGAGGCATCAAGTTAATACCGTTGAGAATACTAAAAGATTCGGGCATTGCTTTTCTATCCACATAGAGCAGCAAAGATAAACCGTAAGGCAGCTGCACCGTTGTATTGCTGTTTTTAGCTGTAAGAACAATAACCTGCCCCGGAATAGTTGTCTCCCCGGTATAAATATCAAGAGATGACTGCGGCGATAGACAGTAGCCTTTTTCACCGAAACGGTCAGTCAGATATCTGCGCACAAAGGGCCAGAACATACTGAACCATGCGGTACTGCTGCCCGGTGATTCAGGAGAAACGAGCATATACCACCCCCTGACGATTCTCTCAAGAAAGCCGGCGTTGGTCAGTATTTCCCTTGACCGGGGAGCAAGTTCCTTTGATGAAATAATTCCTTCATCACTTACGTCCCTGGCCTCTTCGAGTGCATTTGCTATTCGTTTATTAAGTTCCATGTCATTTACTATAAGTTAATTGTTATTTTTACCAGAAATTATTATCCTTATGAACCTTATTACCGTGTTTAAAGCATTGGAACACTACCCTTTTGGTGTAAATATGACAATTTTTAGAATATTTCACCTGTATCTTATTCTTATTTTGTCAATATACGAACATTTACTAGAAATTACAATCTTTATTTACTATAAATTAAACACATTAATTACTAGATTTTATCTGGAGTATCGGTGCAGAAATGTCACTCTCTGTTCACTCCAAATTGTCAGCACCGATTTCAAATTACTGATAATCGTTATAAGAAATTTGCTACTTATTGATATATAGAGAACACCTGCAGAAGTAAGCTATCAGTGATAATTAACAAAAATAACAGTGGATATATAGTCGAAGATCAATTTATAATAGTTTATAGTGACTTGCTTTATTGTACTGGCCAATGTCTGAAAAAATACAGATGTTTTTACAGCTCACTGATCATGGAATAGATGACACGAAAATTATGCATATTATCAGTTCACTAAAGAACAGTACATTAATGGATTTTACCCGGATTTAACATAAACTATCATCACTGTATTGACAATGAAGCTTAGG
>CAYNFB010000136.1:8512-9276 GCA_964396355.1 uncultured Leptospirales bacterium
AGCAAAACCAGAGCTGGGAAGAGGTCAAAATGAAAAGAAAATCGCTTAAAAAGACTATTATGCTTTTTCTTGTATTCTTTGCATTATTGTGCGTAAGTACATTTATCGGGCTTCTTCAGGTATACAAAGCCTTGAGCAAACTTGATCACGACCATGTATCACGCTACGAATCCTATAAACTTGCAAATGAGCTAAAAGTTGACTCAGATGAACTAACCCGTTTTGTCCGTACTTATGCAGCAACTGGTTAAAAGAAATGGGAAGATAAATACTGGGAGCTTTTAGATATTCAGGATGGTAAAAAGACAAGGCCCGACGGCAGGCAGATCGCACTACTTGATCTGATGAAAGAGCTTCGTTTCACAAAAGAGGAATTTGACAAACTCGAGGAATCAAAGAAGAAATCTGATGAACTGGTTCAGACAGAGACTATTGCATTTAATGCAATGAAAGGTCTGTATGATGATGGAACAGGCAAGTTTACAAAAAAGGGACCTGTAAATCAAGGTTTTGCAACAAGTATTTTAAATGACGACAAGTATCATCATTATAGAGATGAGATATTAAAACCTGTAGATGAATTTTTTAGAATGATTGATACACGAACATCTACAGAGACCATAAACTCCGTCAATGCTGCAAAGAAATCATTTTTTATAACTCTCTGCATACTTCTGTTCATGTTTTTTTCTTCAATAGTTATGTTCTTTAAACTATATCAGAATCTGATGAATCAGCTTGGAGGAGAACCTTTTTATGCAGCA
>CAYNFB010000137.1:0-9241 GCA_964396355.1 uncultured Leptospirales bacterium
ATCAGCCAAAAAAATGGTTGAGAACGAGCAAGATGAGGTATGGGAAGTTCTGGAAGATGTCATCAGAGAACATCCTGTACTTCTCAACAGGGCCCCGACACTTCACAGACTCGGTATACAGGCATTTGAGCCGACTCTGATCGAGGGTAAGGCGCTTAAGCTCCATCCTCTGGTCTGTCAGGCATATAATGCTGACTTTGACGGAGACCAGATGGCTGTACACGTTCCGCTGTCTCCCAGAGCTCAGCTGGAGTGCTGGACGCTCATGCTTTCAACAAATAACCTGTTGTCTCCGGCAAACGGACATCCCGTTGTAACTCCTTCACAGGATATAGTCCTGGGTATTTACTATCTGACTGACCTGATAGAAGGGAGTATTGGAGAGAACAAACACTACGATGAAATTGCAGATGTATACAGAGAAATAGATCACAGACAGTTAAAATACAGGACTAAAATTAAATTCTGGAAAGACGGTGAGTTTATTGAAACCACGCCGGGAAGACTGGTCTTTAATGAACTTCTTCCTGATGGTTATGAATTCGTAAACTATGTTGTTACAGATAAGGTGCTGTCATCAATTATTGCAAATGTAATAAGAAATTTCGGTTCAGCTGCAACTGTTAAAATGGTTGATGATATCAAGTCAACGGGATACAGATTTGCAACATATTTTGCACCGACTATTTCAATGTCCGATATTATTGTTCCTGATGCAAAGAAGGAAATTGTCATCCAGGAAGACAAGAAGGTTGAGGGCATTGAAAATGAGTACAGAAATGGATTTATAACAGATGAAGAGAGGTATAACAGGGTAATTAACCTCTGGACAGAGGCTAACGAAAAAATTGCTGATGTTATGCTTGAGCAACTCGAAAAGGATCAGGACGGTCATAACACTATTTTTATTATGGCTAAGTCAGGTGCAAGGGGTAGTAAGCAGCAGATCAGGCAGCTTGCAGGTATGAGGGGACTCATGGCCAAACCGAGTGGTGAAATCATCGAGGTTCCTATCCGTGCAAACTTTAAAGAAGGTCTTACTGTACTGGAATATTTTATTTCCACTAACGGTGCTAGAAAGGGACTTGCGGATACAGCTCTTAAGACTGCTGATGCGGGTTATCTTACAAGAAGACTTGTTGATATTGCTCAGGATGTGGTAATAAATGAAATAGACTGCGGAACAACAGTAGGTATCGATATATATCCGATTAAAGAGGGTGATACAGTAATTGAATCACTGGGAGCAAGAGTTCTTGGTAGAACTCTGCTTTACGATCTGATAAATCCTGTTACAGGAGAAATACTTGCTGCTGCAGATGAGATGATTGATGAAAAGATAGCAGATATTATCAATGAGATAGAACTGGATTCCATCGAAATACGTTCTGTATTGACCTGTGAATCCAAACACGGTGTCTGCGGCAAGTGTTATGGAAGAAATCTTGCCACATCCCGACATGTTGAAATAGGGGAGGCTGTAGGTATTATCGCAGCTCAGTCTATCGGTCAGCCTGGAACACAGCTTACTATGCGTACTTTTCATATAGGCGGTATCGCCTCCCGTTCAGTTGAGGAGAGCGAAATCAAGTTTAACTATCCTATTTTTATCAGGGATATTACATCTAAAATAATTCACACTGAAGAAGACAAAATAATTACTGTAAGACGGGGTTATATTGTCGTTCAGAGAATTATATCTGAAATGGAGATCAAATCCAGATCGGAGATTCTCATTGCTGATGGGGAGAAAATCTATGCCGGTAAGGTCTTTGCTACTTCTCAGGCTGGTGAGGAGTACAGAGCAAGTAATACAGGACTTCTCAAGTACGATAAGAAGAAGGCATATATACTTGGTGATCCTTACTCTGTTCCGATTAATGTTGGTACCGAGATTCTTGCAGGTGTAGAATATGACAAGAAGAACGGGGTATTCGACCCGGTACAGATTCCATATGCCGGAAACGAAATAATTGCCTCATTTGATCCGTGGTTTGAGCCTATTCTTACTGAGATTCCCGGACGTGTCGAGTTCGTTGATGTTGAGCTCAACAAGAGTCTCGTAGAGGAAATTGACCCTGTATCTAATGTTAAGAAGAGGGTTATCGTAGAGTACAAAACTGAAAAATTACAGCCTCATGTAAATGTTTACGGTGAATCACCTGAGCCTACTACTTACCTGCTTCCTAAAGGAGCAAACCTCATGGTAGAGGACGGTTCTACAGTAGATGCTGGTGTGGTTCTTGCAAAGATACCTAGAGGTGCGGCTAAAACCAAGGATATTACAGGTGGTCTTCCGAGAGTTGCAGAACTTTTTGAAGCAAGGACACCTAAGGATTCTTCAACATTATCTGCAATTGACGGTACAGTTTCAATCGGCGACACTGTCAAGAATAAGCGTAAGATATTGATTACTGCTGAAGATGGAGATTCAAAAGAGTATTCCATCCCTGTATCAAAATTTCTCAGGGTTCAGGATAAAGACTGGCTCGCTAAGGGAGAAAAGATTGATGACGGCCCGGTAGATCCTCATGAAATTCTTAAGATAAAGGGTCCCCGTGAGCTTCAGAAGTTTCTTGTAAACGAAGTTCAGGAGGTTTATCGTCTCCAGGGTGTTGCAATCAATGATAAGCATATTGAGGTTATTGTCCGTCAGATGCTGAGAAAAGTTAAGGTTACAGATCAGGGTGACTCAAACTTCGTAATAGAACAGGTAGTTGATAAGTTTGCTTTTATCGAAGAAAATGTAAGAGTTCTTGATGAAGGAGGAAAGCCTGCAACCGCTTTGCCCGTTCTTATGGGTATAACAAAGGCTGCTCTTAATACTGAATCCTTTATCTCTGCTGCTTCATTTCAGGAGACAACCAGGGTTCTTACAGACGCTGCAATTAAAGGAAAGGTTGACCATCTCAGAGGACTCAAAGAGAATGTAATAATTGGACACCTGATTCCTGCTGGTACAGGTGCAAGAATTTATAGTGAAATAGATGTTTATCAGGAAACTGAAGGCGATCTCGATCAGGCTGCTGCTCCGGCTGAAGAGCTGGAAGGTGTAGAAGGAGCCGAAGTTGTTGAGGGCGCTGTAGCGGCAGTTGCAGAAGCTCCGGCTGTTCCGGTAGAAGAAACCGCGACTGAAGAACAAAGTGCTGAATCCGGAGTCGAAAAATAGCAGCCCCGGATTAATTACTTGACAAAAAATGTCATGAAATAAGCATTACATGAATATTTCGGGTTTCATTTTTTGTATAAGATGATATTAAAATTTTTTCAAAAGGATCAATAGGAGTTGAAATGCCAACAATTAATCAGTTAATAAGGAACGGAAGGGAGCAGAAGAACAAGAAATCAAAATCTCCCGCTCTGAAGCAGTGTCCCCAAAAAAGAGGCGTTTGTACCAGAGTAATGACTTTTACTCCGAAAAAACCGAACTCAGCGTTGAGAAAGGTAGCCAGAGTAAGACTAACTAATGGTATCGAGGTTACTGCATATATTCCCGGTATAGGCCACAATCTTCAGGAGCACTCTGCTGTTCTGATCAGAGGCGGAAGAGTAAAAGACCTTCCGGGTGTCAGATATCACATAATTAGAGGTACACTGGATTCACTTGGAGTTCAGGAGAGAAAGAAGAGCCGTTCAAAATATGGTACTAAGCGACCAAAGGCTTAATAAATTTAGTTAATAATTGATGTAAAAGGATATATTTATGCGAAGAAGGAGACCTGTAAAAAGGGAAGTTTTGCCGGATCCAAAATTCGGCAGTAAGCTTGTTTCTAAGTTTGTAAACTGTATGATGCTTGAAGGTAAGAAAGGTGTCTCTGAGACAATTTTTTACAAGGCAATGGATATTATCGGGGAAAAAACACAGAAAGAGCCTGTTGAGGTCTTTGTTCAGTCCCTGGAAAACGTAAAGCCTGCAGTAGAAGTAAAATCAAGAAGAGTGGGTGGAGCTACTTATCAGGTGCCTGTAGAGGTTCGACCTGAGAGAAGACAGGCACTCGGTATTAGATGGATTATTAATAATTCAAGAAAAAGATCTGAAAAGACAATGTATGAACGTCTTGCCGGCGAATTAGTAGATGCATACAATAATACTGGAACATCTATCAAGAAGAAGGAAGACACTCACAAGATGGCTGAAGCTAACAAGGCTTTCGCTCATTATAAGTGGTAATAATATACATTTTTTTCATCTCCATCAAATACCAGGTGAATGCCTGGTATTTTGGTGTTTTAATGCAATAGAATTTTTAGCAGGTGTATTATGGCAAGGAAACTGCCTGTAAGCAGGACGAGAAATATAGGAATAATGGCCCATATAGATGCGGGCAAGACTACTCTGACGGAGAGAATTCTCTTCTATACCGGTAAGACTCATAAAATCGGCGAAGTTCATGAGGGTACCGCAGAAATGGACTGGATGATTCAGGAGAAGGAGCGTGGTATTACTATTACCGCCGCCGCTACGACCTGTCTCTGGAATAATACGGTTATTAACATAATTGATACTCCGGGTCATGTTGATTTTACAATGGAAGTAGAGAGAAGTCTCAGGGTGCTTGACTCTGCAATTGCTGTATTTGACGGCGTTGCTGGTGTTGAGCCTCAGTCTGAGACTGTCTGGAGACAAGCTGACAGATATAATGTACCCCGAATATGCTTTGTCAACAAACTGGACAGACTCGGAGCGAATTTTGACAGATGTGTCGACATGATCAGAGAAAAGCTCTTTGCCGAACCTCTCGTCCTTCATCTTCCTGTTGGAGTCGAGAGCGACTTCTCCGGTGTAATTGATCTGGTTACGATGAAGATGATCCAGTGGAATGATCCCACGGGCAGAGAATTTGATATCAGCGATATTCCCCGGGATTATCAGAGCCGGGCCGATGCAGCAAGAGAGGAACTGGTAGAGAAGCTGGCAGAGCATGATGATGTTATGATGGATAAGTTCCTCGAAGGTGAAGATTTCACTGAAAAGGAGCTGAAACAGGCAATCCGGAATGTTGCAATCAGTGCAAAGCTTTTTCCTGTTTTCTGCGGTTCAGCTTTAAAAAACAAGGGAGTTCAGCCCATACTCGATGCAATTGTCGATTATCTCCCTTAACATAAGGATATTCCTCCTGTTGAAGGACACTCCGTGGATAATCCCGAGAGTATGATAGTCCGTCATGCTGATGACAAGGAACCTTTCTGCGGTCTGGTATTTAAGATAATGTCTGATCCCCATGTGGGTAAACTCTCTTTCATCAGAGTCTATTCAGGTACTGTCAAATCCGGAGAACAAATTCTCAATGCATCAATGAATAAGAAAGAGCGCATCAGCAGGTTTCTCAGAATGCATGCCAATCACAGAGAGGAGGTTGATGAGGTCTGCACAGGCGATATAATTGCTGTTGTCGGTCTCAGAAACTCGAGAACTGGTGATACTTTAACTATGATGGATTCTCCTGTGCTTCTGGAAAGGATGGAATTTCCTGAGCCGGTTATCTCTGTTGCAATTGAACTTAAATCCAAGGCTGATCAGGAAAAGCTTAATAGTACTCTGCTCAGGCTCGAAGAGGCGGATCCTACATTTAGAAAGGATATAAATCCTGATACCGGCCAGCTGATCATATCAGGAATGGGAGAACTTCATCTTGATATCATAGTTGATCGTCTGCTGAGAGAGTTTAATGTACCGGCCAATGTGGGGAAACCCCAGGTTACATATAAGGAAACTGTTACTGTATCATCAGCTGCTGAGGCGGTTTATGATAAGCCCATCGGAGGGAAGGAGAACTTTGGTCAGGTCAGGGTGTCTGTTTCTCCTGCAAATCCGGGTTCAGGCTTTGTTTTTTCCAACAGTGCTCCCTCCGGATCACTTCCTGCTGCTATTTTGAAGGAAATTGAATCCGGTTTTCAGGATTCAATGCAGGGTGGAGTTATTGCCGGGTACAAGATGGATGATATAGCGGTTAATCTGCTGTCAGCTGAGTATAATGAGGCCAGGTCAACTGAACTTGCCTATCGGATTGCTGCAAATATGGCATTAAAGGATGCTGTTCGGGGCGGGAAACCGACTCTCATGGAGCCTGTGATGAAACTTGAAGTCGTATCTCCTGATGATTACACAGGTGATATTATAAATGATCTTAACTCCAGAAGAGGAAGAATTGAGAATATTAACATCAGGGGAGGGCTGAAAATTATTGAAGCACTTATCCCCCTGTCGGAAACTTTCGGCTATGCCACCTCCGTAAGGTCTATGAGTCAGGGAAGAGCTACTCATACGTTGATATATTCTCACTACGAGCAGGTGCCTGAGACAGTGATGGATCGTATTATTGGCAGAATGAGCGGATTAATTTAACAATTAATTTTTTTTTGTTTTACAAAAAATGCATAAGTAATAATTGTGTTCAATAGTAAAAAAATAAGTTTTATTTACTGTAGAGTAATTTTTCTTGAAAAAGGAGCCCTTTTCCATTATTTTTGGTAATGAGGTTAATTTTTAGTAATTATACTTGACAGAATTTCGAGTTTTTTTTTTATTTCAAAAACTCGCTTGTTAGTTACTGACGGGTTTCCTATGTGGATATAGCGCAATTTTTTTAATTGTCTTTTTTGTAGTATATAAATGTAATAATGTGAAAAATATTAAAAAGTAAGGAGAATTCCAATGGCTAAGGAAAAATTTGAAAGGAATAAACCGCACGTTAATGTTGGTACAATTGGTCATATTGACCATGGTAAGACTACGTTGACTGCAGCAATTACAAAGGTTTTACATACAGAGTATGGTACTGGTAAAGCCGTAAACTTTGATGAGATAGATAATGCACCTGAAGAAAAGCAGCGTGGAATAACAATCGCTACTTCTCACCAGGAATACGAGACACCGTCAAGACACTATGCTCACGTTGACTGTCCCGGACACGCTGACTATATTAAGAACATGATTACCGGAGCTGCTCAGATGGATGCTGCTATCCTCGTTGTAGCTGCAACAGACGGTGCAATGCCTCAGACAAGAGAGCACGTTCTTCTTGCTCATCAGGTTAATGTGCCTTACATGATTGTATTCCTTAATAAAGTTGATATGCTTGATGCATCAGATCGTGATGAGATGGTTGAGCTTGTTGAGATGGAAATCAGAGAGCTTCTTTCCAAGAATGACTTTCCTGGAGATGATGTTCCTGTTATTCCTGGTTCAGCACTTAAGGCTCTTGAGGCTGCTGAGGCTGGAAATAAAGATGATGAGTGGTTTCGTTCAGTAGTTAAGCTTGGCGAAGCTCTTGATTCATATGTACCGGAGCCTGTGAGAGATACTGACAAGCCGTTCCTTATGCCGATAGAAGATGTTTTTTCAATTACTGGTCGTGGTACTGTTGTAACAGGAAGAATTGAAAGAGGTATCGTTAGAACTGGTGATGAAGTTGAAATCATAGGTTTTAAAGAGACCAGGAAATCAGTTTGTACCGGTGTTGAAATGTTCAGAAAAATTCTTGATGAAGGTTTCGCTGGTGATAACGTAGGATGTCTTCTTCGAGGTGTTGCTAAAGAAGAAGTTGAAAGGGGACAGGTTCTCGCTAAGCCGGGTTCAATTCTTCCTCATACAAAATTTGCAGGAAGAGTTTATGTTCTTAAGAAAGAAGAAGGCGGACGACATACACCATTCTTTGCAAACTACAGACCTCAGTTCTATTTCAGAACAACTGACGTAACTGGCAGCATTGAGCTTCCTGCGGGAGTTGAAATGGTTATGCCTGGTGATGATGTTGATATCCAGGTTAATCTGATCATTCCGGTAGCTATGGAAGAAGAGCTCAGATTTGCTATTCGTGAAGGTGGAAGAACTGTAGGAGCCGGTGTTGTTACTAAGGTAGTAGAATAATACAGGTCGTATTGATATAAATTAACTGTCAGACTGAAAGGTCTGGCAGTTGTTATCTAATAATAAGTAAGGTGAATATAGTGGCAAAGCTTACAGGACAGCTAATAAGGGTGAAGTTGAGATCATATGATGCGAAGCTTCTTGATCAGTCAGCAGAAAAGATTGTTTCTACAACGAACAGGAGCGGTGCTAAAATTGCAGGCCCTGTTCCTCTGCCGACTAAAATTGAAAAGTTTTGTGTTCTCAGGTCTCCGCATGTTAATAAAAAATCACGGGAACAATTTGAAATCAGAACACACAAAAGATTGATTGACATAATCGATCCTAACTCGGATACAGTAGAAGCTTTAATGAAACTTGAACTTCCTGCCGGTGTTTCCGTAGATATCAAGTCCTAATTAATTTAGTTATTAACAGATGAAAAATTCCTAAATGATAGGAAAACCAGAAAGTGTTTCTTTACTGGTAAAAAAAAGACGAATTTATTTCGATAATGGGTTAAAGTGATGAAAAAGGCACTATTGGGTAGAAAAATTGGTATGACTCAGTTCATCAGCGAAGATGGAACTGTTGTGCCTGTAACAGCGTGTGAACTAGGTCCATGTGTTGTTGTGCAAAAGAAAACAGAAGAAAATGACGGTTATGCTGCATTAAAGCTTGGATTTGTTGAGCAGAAGGAAAGCAGACTTACGAGACCGATTGCGCAGGAGTTAAAAAAGAAGAATATCTCTCCGAAGCGGTACTTTGCTGAAGTGGGTGAGTTTGATAAGAGTCTGGAAGTTGGAAATGAGTTAAGCTGTACTATGTTTCAGGAAAATGATACTGTAAGTGTAACCGGTATTTCAAAGGGACATGGTTTTTCCGGAGTTATTAAAAGGCATGGATTCGGCGGTGGTCGTATGACACACGGTTCTCATTTTCACAGGGCGCCAGGTTCAATTGGAGCCTGTGCATATCCTGGTGAAGTTTGGAAAGGAAAGAAAATGCCCGGGCGTTTTGGAAGCAAGAAAGTTACTGTGAAAAATCTCAAAATAGTAAAGATTCTTGAAGATAGGAATATCGTTTTAATTTCAGGCGCCGTCCCGGGTACAAGAAATTCCTTGATTAAAGTTACTGAAAAATAGGCGGATTACTATGAAGGTTGATAAGTATTCAATAGATGGAAATGTTGTTGGTCAGGTCGAACTGTCTGATGATATCTTCGGTGCCGAAGTAAATGATGTATTGATATATGAATATATAAAAGCTGCTAATGCTAATATGAGGCAGGGTACTCACTCAGCCAAAGAAAGAGCGGAAGTCAGAGGCGGCGGAGCGAAGCCCTGGAGACAAAAGGGAACAGGCAGAGCCAGAGCAGGCTCATCACGCTCT